>NZ_CP032869.1:5594952-5905783 GCF_003576455.2 Mucilaginibacter celer | reverse complement strand
CTCGATTTCCTGTTGAAAAACGCGGGCCAGGCACCCGGCTGTATTTTAAAAACAGATGAAGATAAAGCTGTTGTAAAACCTATTATGCAGGCCATCATCAATGAAAAACAAAAAAGCGGACTATATAGCAAAGCGCTTTTACAGCAGTATATTAACACCGTTATTGTAATAGCGGCACGCAATGTTGCCATGAACATGCCCGACGAAGTTGATGAAAACACCGAGGATAAAACATTAGACATTTTGCAATACATCCAGGCCAATATCTATTTCCCCGAAAAGCTGAAAGCAGATGTTATTGCCGATAAAATGGGGATCTCCGAAACATACCTCGGCAGGTATTTTAAAAAACATACCAGCGAAACCATGCAGCAGTACATCATCAACTACAAACTTAAACTCATCGAGAACCGCTTACTGCATACCAGCATGCGCATGGCCGAAATAGCCAACGAGCTTGGTTTTAATGATGAAAGCCACCTGAATAGGATTTTTAAAAAATACAGGAATGTAAATCCATCAGAATTTAGAAAGACAAGGCAAGGTGATCAGAGTAACGAAAGTTAATCGGATGCATCTTCCAGTTGAACTAACCACCATTCACCTTTAATACATTTAAAATAATGGTATACTGATACCCCGGTATCTTCAATCATCAATTGTACAGTTACAGG
The DNA here is from genome assembly GCF_003576455.2 of Mucilaginibacter celer. Lineage (NCBI taxonomy): Bacteria > Pseudomonadati > Bacteroidota > Sphingobacteriia > Sphingobacteriales > Sphingobacteriaceae > Mucilaginibacter > Mucilaginibacter celer. Next base: position 5,905,109 of record NZ_CP032869.1, on the reverse strand, counting down.
TGTTTTACTGGCCTGTTGTTTTCGTATAATTATATTCCCTTTTTGAATCAGTTTAACTCGTTTCCAATCCTTTTTTAGAACAAAGCGAGCTGGCGCCTGCTTTCCTTCCTCGTCGGGCGACTCTATTATTTTAAAAGGGAATTTAACTCTTGAAAGTTGAAAACCCGAATCGGTATTAAATTTCTTAAGAAACTGATCAAAGTTTTCAGGAATGCTACTATCAATGGGTTTATTTGATCTTTTAAGGCTTTTGTTAATTTGACCCGTCGCGTTTATACTACAAAACAATATCAACGTCATAATTGACAGCACAGGGAAGCGAGATTGCTTTTTAAAGCTAATTTTCATGATCTGGTTTAGAATAAACATATAAGGCTACAAAACTATTTGTTATTCCACTAAAAACAATAATCAACTTTAATAAGTTGCTTTTTTGCTTTCCGTCTTAGCGCGTTTGCGTGTTTATAAACTTTCTATCATTTTTTAAAAAGCTATTTTATTGAGGCTAAAAACAACCATTAACATCAAGTTAACCCCGTATTAACAATGTTAATTCCAACATAAATTAACAATTTAATTAAAATACCTTTAAAAAATTCAAAATAATTTGCTTTTTTATCAAAAACACTTCATAAATTACAATTCTTAAAGATAACTGATTGTCAATTTTTAAACTATTGTAATTTTTTCATGGAAGAATCAGCTTATTTTGATAAATACAGCCCGATTGACAACGTTTGGGACGAAATGTATGGCCTTGATGCTAATGTTCGCGAACATTATCGCAAGGTTATTGATTACATTTCGAAAGAATCGGCTGACGACCTGAACAAAAAAGAGGAGCTTGCCAAACGACTTTTCATGAGCCAGGGCATTACCTTCACCGTATATAACAGCGGCGAAGGCATTGAAAAAATTTTTCCTTTCGATATTATCCCCCGTATCATTACGGCGAGCGAATGGGCTTTTGTTGAGAGGGGCATTAAACAGCGCCTCACAGCGCTCAATCTTTTCCTGAAAGATATTTACCATAACCAGTTTATTGTTAAAGACGGTATTGTACCTATAGATATCATTTACTCTTGTCCGCATTTTTTGCGCGAGATGTATCAACTCCAGGTGCCTTATGATATTTATGTACACATTTCAGGTATCGACCTGATCCGCGACAATGACGGTACCTTTTATGTACTGGAAGACAACCTGCGCACCCCATCGGGCGTAAGCTATATGCTCGAAAACAGGGAGATCACAAAGCGCCTATTCCCCGATCTGTTGCCGCAATGCAGCGTACGCAGCGTTACCGAATATCCATCTATCTTATATAAAAACCTGCTGGCGCTATCGCCAAGGCAGGTTCAGAACCCAACCATCGTGCTGCTCACACCAGGCATTTACAACTCGGCCTATTTTGAGCATACCACGCTGGCCAGGTTGATGGGCGTTGAATTGGTTGAAGGCCGCGATTTGGTGGTGAACAACCATAAGGTATACATGAAAACCACCACCGGCCTGCAGCAGGTGGATGTGATCTATCGGAGGGTGGATGACGAGTTTTTGGATCCGCTGGTGTTTAACCCCGAAAGTATGCTGGGCGTAGCCGGGCTAATGGGCGCTTATCGTAAAGGCAATGTTGCCATTGTAAACGCCACCGGGACCGGCGTTGCCGACGATAAGGCCGTTTATGCCTACGTGCCGGATATGATTCGCTACTACCTGAACGAAGAGCCAATACTCAAAAACGTACCAACCCACCAACTGGGCAACCCTGATGAGCGCGAGCATGTGTTTAAAAACCTCAACACTATGGTGGTTAAAAAAACTAACGGCAGCGGTGGCTACGGCATGCTGATGGGGCACGCGGCAAGCGAACAGGAAATTGAAGAATACAAGAAAGAAATACTAAAAGATCCGCGTAACTTCATAGCGCAGCCAACCATTAACCTATCGGCAGCGCCGTGTTACATGCAAGGCTCATTAAAACCCCGCAGGGTTGATTTAAGGCCCTACGCGCTGTACGGACCGGATGGTATTGAGATAGTGCCGGGCGGCTTAACCCGCGTGGCACTGAAAGAAGGATCGTTGGTGGTTAACAGCTCGCAGGGCGGCGGAAGTAAGGATACGTGGGTATTAACCTGAGGCGAAAGGATAAAGGTGAAAGGCAAAAGGTTTTAATCAATTAAAAAATAAAGGGTGCGGACAAATAAATCCGAAATCGAACATCCGAATTCCGAAATACAAAAAATATGTTAAGCAGGGTAGCAGCAAGTTTTTATTGGTTAAGCCGTTACATTGAGCGCAGCGATGGTTTGCTGCGGATGCTCAAAATCAATTACGCATCGTCGCAGGATACGGTACAGGAGTTTACCTGGGAGCCGGTGATGCGCATTTTTGCCGGTTTGGATGCCGAAGAAGCCGATGCATTGGAAAATGACAGTCGCGCGGTTTTAAAATATATGGTTACGGGTAAAAGCAACTCCAACTCTATATTAAATATCATTACGCTGGCCCGCGAAAATGCCCGCGGCGTGCAGGAGCACATTACCAAAGATTTGTGGCAATGCCTTAACGAGTACTACCATGCCGTAAAAGATCCGCGCCTTGACCGTGCCTTGCAGCGTGAAGACCCAATAGGTGTGCTTGACGTACTGATAAAACAGGTAATGCTTTACTATGGCACCGTAGAGATCACGATGGAACGCGGCGAAGGCCGGGCGTTCATGAATATCGGTAAGTATCTTGAGCGGGCTATCCAATCGGTAGATATCCTGGATACTAAATTCAGCTCTATCAGCGAAAACCCCGATTTGCTTACCGATACCACCTACTGGAAACACCTGCTACTTTCATTAGGTGGATATGAGTTGTACCTGAAAACCTATCGCGAAGGCTTCGAATCGGAGAATGTACTTGAACAGGTGGTATTAAATGTTGATTTCCCGCGCTCTGTTATTTATTCGGTAAATAATATCCAGCGTTACTTTGACAGGCTGAAGAACGAAAGCAATGTAGACGACTACCGCGAAATGTCGTTCCAGATAGGCAGGTTGCAAAGCCGTATTAAATACAGCTCGGTAAAAAGTATTAAGGCCGAAGGATTACACCTGTTTTTAACGCAGATCAGGAGCGAATTGTACAGCATAGGCAACTCGTTAAACCAACATTATTTTGCCAACTCATAAATTTAATTTGAAGATGTGTTGATTTGAAGATTTGAAAATGCAGCGCAATTCTTTCATTTTCAAATCTTCAAATTGCCCAATTAACCAATTAACAAAATGCCCGAATTTAAAATTCAACATATCACCAAATACACTTACGAAGGTCCGGTACGCGACAGTGCCAACCAGATTATCCTTTTCCCTATAAAGGATGATTACCAGGAGGTGGTAAAGCAGGAACTGCACATAACCGGCAACCCGGTTGTTGATACGCATATTGACTACTATGGCAACGAGGTTGGCAGCTTTACTTACAGCGAGCCGCATACAACCCTGCTCATCAATTCAAAGCTTGATGTGATTACCCGGCCACGGCCTTTACCGGTGAATGATATTTTCCCCGAACAGCACTGGGAGGATTTGAAACGGCTGCAATATATGGTGCCTTATATCGATTTCCTGAAACAGGAATACTTTGAAGGCCTTCCCGAATTACAGGCCTTTGTTGAAGGCGAACGCAATAAACAGGAAACCCCCTACCAGGTGGCCCTGAAGTTTTGCAACTGGGTATATAAAAACTTCGAGTACATTAAAGGTGTTACCACTGTAGAAACCACGCTTGATGAAGTTTGGAAACTAAAGGCCGGCGTATGCCAGGATTTTGCCCATATTTTAATGGTGATGCTGCGTCTGCTTAAAATTCCGGCCCGCTATGTTAGCGGCTACATTTGCACGCATAGCAGTGCCATGCGCGGCGCCGGCGCAACACACGCCTGGGCCGAAGTTTACATTCCTGATTACGGCTGGCTGGGCATTGACCCAACAAACAACTGTGTAGCCAATGAAACGCATGTACGCCTGGCTGTAGGCCGTAATTTTTCGGATTGCTCGCCGGTTAAAGGCGTTTACAAAGGATCATTTGGTCACAAACTTGAAGTATCAGTTTTGGTTGACGACGCCGACGCCATTTTGTTTGAAGAAAAACCCGCTGAAACACCGGCCGTACATGCCACCGGTTTTGCCAGAAACAGCTACCAGCGCTATATGGAGGTTATTCAACAGCAGCAACAGCAGCAACAGCAGCAACAGCAGCAACAGCAGCAACAGCAGCAACAACAGCAACAGTAAGGCAGTTTGCAGTGGGCGGTTTGCAGTTGGCAGAATGAATAGGCAGATGATAGTTTGCAGTTAGCAGTAGTGCGGTTGGTTTGCTTTACGGCCTATAACAAAGCTCATGAAATTGTATCATCAGGCAAATCATGGTTCATATAAAATGCTACCAGTTTTGGGGCAATTACATTTACGTTGTGTTGCTGTTCAATTAGTTTACGGGCGTTAATGCCTATGTTTCGGCAAAATTCCTCGTCGCTTATACAGCGTTCAATAGCATCGTAAAATTCCTGGCGGTTGTTGGCTATCAGGATATTGGTGCCGTTGGTAAAGCCAATCCCTTCGGCCCCTAACGAGGTGGAGATAATGCATTTTTGCATCGCCATGCCTTCAACAATTTTTACGCGCATGCCCCCGCTTGATAGCAGCGGCACTATCATAATGGCCTTACTGTTTACAAACTCCGAAGCATCGTCAACCTCGCCCTGGATAAAAATTTTGCCAAGTACCTCGTAATCGTCAAAGCTATCCGGAATGTTATGTCCTGCTACGTAAAAACGTACGCGGAGGTCACCCTCGGTTAGGTCGTTATAAAAATTCTCTATAAACCATTCAATCCCTTCGCGGTTGGGCATCCAATCAAGCGAGCCCAGAAAAAACAAGCTCGGAAACTCGGTTTTGCTGTAATCGGGCTTATAATCATCAAGTACAATACCCACCGGAAAAATCTCAACCGGTATATTGATACCATAGGAGAGCAGCGTTTTTTTATCCTCGGCAGTAAATACCGCAATGGCGTCAAATTTATTCAGTACCTGCAACTCATAATCCTTTACCCGGCGGGCCAGCAGGCGCAGGTACCATTTTTTAAACAGATCACTTTTTTGCTGGGCCAGGCGCATCCATACCTGGTGTTCAATATTGTGCGACCGGTAAATAAGCTTAGCCCGGCTGTGCTTGCGAATGGCCGTTAAATACGGGGTTACAAACAGGCCCTCAAACTGAATTACATCATAAGCGGTTTGCCTCAGTTCGCGCAGCAGCAGTTTTTCAAACTCGGCATCATAATACCGGTCAACATCGTTTGATTTTTTGCTGAACAGGTTGGTAAAAGCATCAAACATAGAGATGCTGATGTTTACATTGTATGATGTATACTGGATTTTTTGGAGCAACTCATCCTCGGTATTTTGAGCGCTGCCATAGTATCTTTTACCATTTAACGCCACCAACGCTACCTCGTGCCCAAGGGCTATCAAACCCTTAATGGTATTGCAAACCACAATGGCATATCCACCATTTTGCGGAAATGGAACACGATGCGTTAAAATAAGGATCTTCAAACGATGGATTGGGTTTTCAACAAAAATACCAACCTTAAGGGGGTATTCAAAGCAAGGTTTAAAAAATACTTAACTGCGGGTCGCTTACCCTGAACGTGCGGCGGTGATAGGGCGTATAGCCTATTTTCATCACAGTTTCGCGATGCTTTATGGTTGGATAGCCCTTGTTGGTATGCCAATCGTACTCGGGATGCTCGGCTGCAATCTGCGTCATAAAATCATCGCGGTATGTTTTGGCCAGTATCGATGCTGCTGCTATACTGAAGTATTTGCCGTCGCCTTTAATAATACATTCGTGCGGGGTACTGCGGTATTTTTTAAAGCGATTACCATCGATAATCAGGAACTGCGGTTCGATATGCAGTTTTTCGATGGCCCGGTGCATCGCTAAAAAGGATGCGTTGAGGATATTGATCTCATCAATCTCTATGTTATCAACCGATGCCACGGCATAGGCAAGGGCTTTTTCCTCAATTTCGGTGCGTAACCGGTATCTAACCTCTTCGGTAAGCTGTTTCGAATCATTGAGCAGGTGGTGGTCAAAATTGTGAGGTAAAATAACTGCGGCAGCAAAAACCGGTCCGGCAAGGCATCCTCTTCCCGCTTCATCACATCCTGCTTCCAAAAACTCGTACTGGTACCTTGCTGATAACATTGTGCAAATATAATACTGTTGTGAAACGTTGGTGGAAATTAATTAGTACTGTGCCCGGCTGTAGAAACGTTTTCGTTAAAAAATCTTCAGCGTAAGCAAGGTAATGTCGTCAATCGGCTTGCTTTTGTGTACCGAACCGAGGTAATCCATCAGCGCCTGGTTAAAATTATCGGGAGATAATTCGCCGTGGGCCAGCACAAAATCCAGCAGTTTATCCTCGTTCCACACCTTGGCATTGGGCGATTCAAAGTCCATCAAACCATCGGTATAATTAAATATCAGGCTTCCGGGCTCAACATCAACCTCTCCCTCATTTAAAAAAGGAAGCTCTTCAAAAACGCCTATCATCGTAGTGCCCAGTTTAAGGGGGATTGCCCCACCCTCCGAGTATAATATGGTTGGGTTATGGCCGGCGTTAATATAATTAAGCCGTCGCTTTTTTTGATTGTAGCGGGCCAGGAACAGGGTGATAAAACGTTCGCCCTTGGTATTGCTGAGCACTATTTTATTCAACCTGTCAATAATATTGGTAAGGTCGTCTTCCACCGCGGCCCAGGCGTGCAAACTGGCCTGGAAGTTGGCCATCAGCAGCGCCGCCGAAATTCCCTTGCCCGATACATCGGCAATACACCACAAAAACTCGTTTTCGTTAATGCGGATAAAATCAAAGTAATCGCCGCCTATGTTTTGATGTGGGAGATACCTCGCGCCAATTTCTACGCTATCGTCTTTGTGTACGCGCAGGGGGATAAGCATGTTCTGCACTTCAACGGCAAGCTCCATTTCGCGCTGAAAACGTTCGGATTGCAGCCTTTCGCGAAAAAGCTTTTTATTTTCAAGCGCCACCACAATCACATTCATCAGCGTTTGAATAAAATTCAGATCGTTGCTAAGCATATCGCCCGAGGTATTGAAATCGCCGATGAGGGCGTAGGCGAGGGCTTTGCTTTTATGATAAATGGGGATGAAGTAATTATAACGCTTAAGTACCGGATCGGAATGATCGGATATAGCAATAGGCGTTTTAAACTTATTCATTTTACGGCAGGCCCGGCTCAGCACCATGGCCGATTCCAAATCGCCGCCGTATTTGGCAATACAGGCAAACTTTCCGTCTTTTTCAATCAAAAACCTCAGCTTACCTACCTGCAGGTAATTTTGCAGTATAACCTCCAGCATTTGCACCAAAATAGGTGTAGCCGTATTTTTGTTAATTGCCCGTGTAATTTCTAATAATGAATTCAACTCCGACTGCCGTTTAAGCAGTAGCCTGATCAGTTCGTCTTCGCCGGAGCTATCACCAATATTCGCCATTTTTTATATTAGTCCGCTGACTAAAATAGAAGAAATAATTTTTAAATACGAGTACTTTGTGATTTTATGTCGAAGGCATCGCGCAGGCCAACCGTAACCAGGTTAAAAGCATACACCAGCAGCATAATAGCCAGGCCCGGCACCACGGCCAAAAAAGCCGAATCCATCACAATATAGCCATAATGCTCCTTAATCATGCCGCCCCAGGTGGGCATTGGGGGCTGTGCGCCAAAACCCAGAAAACTAAGTCCTGCCTCGAGCAATATAGCCGATGCAAAGTTTGACGAAGCCAAAACCAGGATGGGCCCCGTTATATTTGGCAAAATATGTTTGCTGATAATGCGCCTGTTATTAAAGCCCAAAGCCCTTGCAGCCTCGATGTATTCAACTTGTTTCAGGCTCATTACCTGCCCACGCACCAACCGGGCCACCTCAACCCACATTGACATGCCCACCGCAATAAATATCTGCCAAAGTCCTTTACCTAATGCAAATGATATGGCAATAACCAGCAGCAGGGCAGGCAGCGCCCATAAAATATTCATCAGCCAGCTCAGGCAGGCATCTATCCATCCGCCAAAATAGCCGGCAATAGCGCCTATGGTTACACCAAGCAGCATGCTTATCAGCACGGCCATCAAACCCACGGCAAGCGAAACACGGGTACCCAACAGCAGGCGGCTTAGCATATCGCGCCCGTAAGTATCGGTACCCAGCCAAAAGGTTTTACGGTAAATGTTTTGTTGGGTAAGCTGCACTCTTATTTGACGGTAAAGCTTTTCATTAAGCTGACCGGTTATTGTTTTTCCGTTATCAATATAAGTTACCGCTCCGTTTTTGTAAACCGGTTTTTGGCCGGTTAGTGCTTCAAAAATATTGTAGGTTTTTTTTTCGGGTTTATCTTCATCGCCAATGTATTCGTTGGCATAAATAACATCACTGGTAAAGTGATAGCCTGTTATGGGTATCTCTTTATAAAATGAGGGTTGCCCGTAAAGCATCTTTTCAAAAAGGTTTACGGTATCTACCGGCTCGGCTTTGCGCAGCCTGAGTATGGTATATGTTGAGCCTGGCTTTTTAATGCTAAGCTGAATGATCATGTTATTGGCCTGCGGCGTATCATCGGGCATAATTGCATAACCCAATATGGCCGCTAACAGGGTAAGGACAATAAAGAAAAGCCCGGCCATAGCAATTTTATTGCGCCTAAAAATATGCCAGGTGCGCTTTGCGGGTGTAAGTTCGGCCAAGTTTAACAGTTAATGTGTAGGCTAAATATCGTTTAAATAGCGGCAATTAACAATTAAGCGGCGTTTCTTTACATTATTTTGAGGAGAAAACCGAAAGCTTAAAGCTAAAGGCTGAAAGCCTAAAGCTATTTAATTCAGCCCTGGTTTTTGAGTTTTGGTCTTTGGCTTTAAGCTTTCCGCCTTCGGCTTTCAGCTCACTTAACCATCCGCCCCTTCCAGGCGTATTTTTTGTTTTTGCCTAAAAAGCCGATGATGATAAAGTAAATGATATTGGCGGGCAAGGTAAAGCTTACGTACCAAAGCAGCTGGCGGCGTTTTAAAAAGTTCATGATAGGGGTCATGTATACCATATCAATAATGTATTTGGCGCCGATGGTAATAAAAAAAAGCTTCAGGAAGTATAGATTAAAAATGCCCAGCACAGCTGTAAAAAACAGCATAAAATTGCAGAGCCATACGCTAAGGGCAAAAGCAACCATGCGCTTATCCTTGTATTTGGTTGATTTTGACGCCCACCTGCGCCTTTGGTTCATAAACTCTTTAAGGTTTGGCTTGGCGTGGGTGTAAACAATAGCTTCACGGTGCTTTAAAAATCCTATCCTGCCAGGATATTTTTGGGCAACTTTATGCAGCAGCAGCTCATCATCACCCGAGGCCAGTTCATCAATACCCGAAAAGCCTCCAACCTCGTAAAACACATCTTTACGATAGGCAAAATTGGCCCCGTTACAGGTTGCCGCAAAACCGAGGGTAATAAAAGATCCGCCCATGCCTATCAGCGATGAAAAATCAAGCGTCTGCATCCGCTCAAATACCGATTGCTCCTGGAAATAGGTAACCGGCGATGAGATCATCACCAAATTATTTTGCTCATAAAAACCAACCACCGTACTGATCCACGATTTACCCATGCGGCAATCGGCATCGGTAGCCATTAAAAAATCGCCTGTTGATAGTTTAATAGCCTCGGCAATGGCTTTCTTTTTATAGGAGTTTAATACCTCGCCCAGTTTAAGCTGTAATAATTTTACGCCTTGTGGTTCGTAACTCCTGATGATATCGGCGGTACTATCTGTCGAGTGATCGTCGACTATAATAATCTCAACCAGGTGTTTGGGGTAATCCTGTTCCAGCAGATCCTGGATGGTTTTGCCGATGTTTGCTTCTTCGTTGCGGGCGGCTATTAACACGGTAACGCGGGTTTTAAACGAAGGGCCTGGAACATGCCTTACCGTAGCCTTTGCCCAGCCTATCCGTAAATAGATCAGTAAAACCACATATAAGCTAATGGAAAATACAGAAATGATACTAATCAGCGCGATCAAAGAATTTGAGTTTTAATACGAATAACGACCCTAAAATAGCAGGAATAAATAAATTAATAAGCCATATTGATGATACCCCTGCAATAACAGCAATATTTTGATCGGTAATGTAAACAAACAGGTGTGATGCCGTAAAACCACGCACGCCGATATCAAAAAGATCAAGCGATGGTATGGCCGACGACACCAGGAAAAACAACATCAATATCATCAGCATTTCAAAAACCGGCATGGTGGGTATCAACATCCTGAACACCAAAAAGTATTGAAACGAGAATGTAGCATACCGGGCTATACTGAAGCCCATAATTTTAATAAGCTCGTGGGTATGATAGCGACCCATCACCTCAAAAAAGCGGTGATATTTTTTGATGAAAGGTATCCTGTCGAAAAAGCTAACTACCCAGTTAATATGGAAATAAAACACCAGCTGTATAGCAACAATAAGTGTACAAACGCCCGTTACGCTCCAGGCCAGCGTTGTATTGCTGTGAATGTAGTTAAATACAAACCACACCATGGCAATCACCCCTAAAACATTGGTTACCGTACCCTGGCTAAACGAGCCTACCCCCATGGCAAATATACCCGGAACCCGTTTGCGTGGCGGTAAGAACATTACGCGGCCGCCGTATTCGCCTAAGCGGTTGGGTGTGGTAACAGCCCAGGTAAGCCCGCAAAAAACGGCCTCAACGGCCTCCCATAAACTGATATCAATAAGGGTTTTGGTTACATAACGCCATTTAAGGGCTTCCAGAAACCAGTTTAAAAACATCAGCAAAACAACCAGACTCATGGTTACAACCACATGTGTTGTGCTGATGTGCGATGCAAAATATTCAAATTGCTTAAGATCGTTATTCTTTTTATTGAACTGCCGGTAAATAAACCATCCGGCAACGATCAATATCCCCGCCTTTAAAAGATAGGAAACGATCTTTTTGTTAAAGTTTGTCAAACAGGTAAAAATTTATGCAATGTTACAAAAAAATGGGGCAAGGTTTTGCCTGCCCCATATAACACTACTTAGTTCCTTTTGTTCACTTAAGCCGGGCTTTTAAAAATGCGAGGGTATTGGTATATGCATCTTTTGTGGCTTCGCTGTTGTATATCGGGTTGCTGGGGTTCGCAAAACCATGGTCGGCGTCGTATTGGTGTACCGAAAGTTTTTTACCGGCGGCTTTCATATCTGCTTCAAATTTGGCTACAACCTTTGGGTTTATCCACTGGTCTTTATTGGCAAAGTTGCCCAGTACATCGGCGTTAAGGGTTTTAAGTTTTGCTACATCCTGCTCGGGCATGCCATAGTACATTACACAGCCTGCTGCTTTTTTACCGGCCAGCAAACTGGTTTGCAGGCTCCAGCCGCCGCCAAAGCACCAGCCAATAGTTGCAATATGCGCCTTGGGGCCTGCATAAGTTATGGCACCGTTTACAATGGCGCGGGCCCTGTCATCATTAACGGCCTGCATAAATTTACCTGCGTCTTCGCGGGTGGTGGCAACTTTGCCATCGTACAGGTCAAGATCGATGATGTTTACGTTGCCCAGATCGTTGTATAACTTTTCCGATTCTTTTTTTACGTAATCATTAAGGCCCCACCACTCGTGTATAACAAATAAATAGTTGTCGGTTGGCTTTTTGGCTTTCATAAAAAAAGCGGTAGCTTCTTTTCCATCGGGTGTTTTATAGGTGATGGATTGACCGATACTGCTTTGAAAACGGATAGGCAGCGGGTTTTTGTGCGACATTTTAAAGACCGGATTTGAAGCCAGCATGGCAAACTGTTGTGTTGCCGATGAGGGGTTACTGCAGCAAACCACTTTGCGCTGGGCAAAGGCCAGGGCTGTAAAACCCATAAACAATGTTAACAGGACGATTTTTTTCATGAGGATTGATTTAATACGAATTTATTAAAAATACGCGTGGCCGCAAAAACCGGTTGCTAACGATCTCATTTTTTAACCACTTTAATATAACACTATGATGTTCATACTTTGTTTCTATCTTAGCTAACGATAAAATTACCTAAAAAGGGTCGTTAGAATAAACCAATAACGAGCGTATAACCGCTAACATATTAATATTTAATATATCACACAATTATGCCGACACCTCCTATTCCTCAAAACGAAATGGACAGGTTATTATCTCTTTCTGATTTCGACCTTGATTACGCCGAGTATAAAGACAACTTTAAGGACCTTGCCAAACTTGCCGCAAAAGTAGCCGGTACGGAGATCTCACTGGTAAACCTGATTGATTCTTTTACGCAGTGGAGCATTAGCGGTCACGGCCTCGAAATTGAGCAGATGCCCCGTGAAGATTCAGTTTGCCAGTATACCATCATTAACGGCGAACATTTTGAGGTGGAAGACCTGCAAAACGATGAACGCTTTAAAGATAAATTTTATGTAACCGACGAGCCCAAACTACGGTATTATTACGGCATCCCCCTAAAAACAAAAAGCAACCACAACATAGGGGCGCTATGCGTGCTGGATAAAAATGCCAGGGAACTCTCGCCCGAAAAGGTTGAACTATTAAAAATCATTGCCGACGAGATTGTGAGTCGGCTATATGATATTAAAGTGATCAGTAAATTAAAAAACAAACTAACTGAAGCTCGCGAAACACAAAAAAAGGTTGCCCATGATATCAGGGGCCCGTTAAGTGGCATCATTGGATTAGCCCAGCTCATTGCCGAGCAGGGCGAAGACAACCAGATAGAAGAGGTGTTGGAATTTATGCAGCTAATCCACAGAAGCGGCCGTTCCATACTTGATTTGGCCGATGAAATATTAAGTGCCGATAAAAAAGATCTTAAACCAGCTGCAAACAGCAACGAATTTACCCTGTTGGTATTTAAAGATAAACTGGAGCGACTGTTTATACCACAAGCCCGTAACAAAAACATCCAGCTTACGGTTAGCACATCGGCCAACTCAGAGCAAATCCCGCTTGCTAAGAATAAATTGTTGCAAATAACCGGCAACCTTATTTCAAACGCCATTAAATTTACCCCGCCGGGCGGCCATGTTGAAGTTGAATTAAGCCTCGAGGTAAATGATACCGATAGTACCCTTCAAATAAGGGTAAAGGATAACGGCACCGGCATTGATGAAAAGGGCATTGAGAAAATATTACAAGGCAATGCCACCTCAACAGAAGGAACAGCCAGCGAGGCCGGTTTTGGTTTCGGCCTCGCATTGGTGAAACATCTTATTGATACGTTAAATGGCTCGGTAAATATCTATTCAAAACCCAATGAGGGTTCGGTATTTGAGGTTAGGTTACCTCAAATACGGCAATAGCACACAAAGCTTTCAGAAAATATATTTTTTGAACATAGGAAACCCCGCCGGTGCGGTAACCCGATTAAAAAAGAATTGTTTTTCTGAAAAGGTAGATGTAAGCGTACTTTTAAATTAAAATACCGGATTGGGAAAACCCGGTATTTTAATTTAATATATTTTTACCAGCTTTTGCCGCCGCCGCCACGGTTATCGCGCGAGTAACCGCCGCCACCGCCACGGTTGCCGCCACCGTAACCACCGCCACTGCGGTTGCCACCACCGTAACCACCACCGCTGCTTCTGCGATCACCGCCTGGTTTTTTTTCTTCTGCCTGGCTTACTGCAATTGATCTTCCTTTAACTTCTGAACCGTTAAGGCCGCTGATAGCTTGTTGTCCTGCTTCATCATCTGCCATTTCAATGAATCCGAACCCTTTGCTTCTTCCTGATTCCCTGTCAATAATAATTTTTACGGAGTTAACTTCACCATAAGCTTCGAAAAGCTGTCTTAAATCGGCTTCCCCTAAAGAAAAAGGAAGACTTCCTACGAATATGTTCATTAATATTTAGTTTTTAATGGGTATGCTTTGTTAATTACCCACGTTTTGTTATCATCAAATATAGCAATAGATATTTGATGATTACTGCATGTTTGTGTGAATGAGTGCTTTTATTTTTAAAAAAAGTTAATTTTTTTCGATATTAACGAAAAACAAGGTTGCGTGCAACCATATATTACAAAATCATAAATTATTTGTTTTAAAAATATGATGGTTTTGTAAAAAATATCTAAATGACCGCCTTTCATGCGTTTACGTACGCTAAAACAATAAAATTTTCAGATTATAGATACAACCTCTGTGTTTTTAAAATATTCTTTGACGAGCGAGCCATCACAAAACCGATTCGATAATGTATGTTTTGCCGTTCAATATAAAGCTGTCGCCAGGCTGTTTCCCCATAAGTTTGCTGCCTACCGGCGATGCCGGCGATACGGCAAAGTAGCTTTTACCATCCAAAATTAAACTTCCTGCGCTTATGGCCAGGTAAAAGTTGCCGTTATTGGTGCTAATCACACTACCGGGCTCTGCTTTTGCAGATGTGCCTGCGGTACTGATTCGGTTAAGGGCTACCAGCAATTTATTAGCCTCGTTAAGTTGGGCCATATTACGGTCGGTTTCCTGCTGCATCATTTCGCGGCCGGTTTCGTACTTATCGCCTGCGCTGCTTTTGGTATCATCTGTTGATGCTTTTTGGGCATCATTTATTGCATCCTGGGCCGCCTCCATGCTTTTGCGCACATAGTTAATGCATAGCTGGTGTAGTTGTTTTTTAAGATCGCTCATTTACGGTATTAACAAAAAAACTAAGGTAGAAGAAAAGAAGAATATCGCACAGCAAAAACAATGGCACCTATTAAAATAAAAGCCCCCTTGCACTCGCTGCTTGGGGGCTTTAAACCTAAACCTTATCACTATTTGCAGGTGTTAACCTACAATGTAGATTAACGCAGCCAACAGTGATAATGGTATGTTCGACTAATCAAAACTGACAAAATAATGATAATCGCACATTATTGTTCAACTGTTAGTTTGTCTGAATCAGAATTTACAGAATTTTAGAATTTGTCTGAACTGGAATTTGGGAGAATTTAAAGAATCTACAGAATGCTGATAGACTATTTAAAAATTAAAATACTCATAGCCGTTGGTTTTAACCAACGGAAGAAGAGCTGCAAATTCCGGGCTTTAGCCCAACTAAGCAAGCTGATTTGGGCTGAAGCCCTCTTGTCGCCGCTAATTATTCCGTTGGTTAAAACCAAGGGCAATGAAGTTTTACTTATATGTAAATGGCTTTCACTGCTTCTAAACAACTTCTGAACCAATTCAAAAAATCCTTTAAATTCCTTAAAATTTAGGTTCAGACAACTTACAGCTTACTCGCAAAAAACTTAAGGGTTGTTATGATATGCTTACCCCAGTATGCCCACTCGTGTCCGCCCGGGTGTTCTTCGTAGATGTGAGGGATCTTTTCTTTCTCCAGCTTTTTATGCAGATCGCGGTTATAGTTAATGAGCAGATCGTTGACGCCGCAATCAAATCTTACCGGCGGCAGCTGATCGCGGTATTTTTTAAATGTGGCCAGTACATCTTCGTCGGCCACCACATCCTGGGCGTATGTTTTTAGTGGCTCGCCGGCAAAAAGCTTGATTTGCGGCAGGCTGGTAATGGACGAATGGCCTGCTATCGCCTTAAATTTATGACCATATTTAGCCCCCACACGCAAGGCACCGAAACCGCCCATCGAAAGCCCCGCAATAAACAAAGGCGAATCGGGTTTTGCACCTGTTATGTTTTCTACCACGGCAGTTTGCACATCCTCGGCAATCCATTTTTCAAAATTAAGACCACTGTGCGGCAAATAGCCCGAGCCATCGCCCCAAAGCCCATCAGATGGCATGGCCAGTATCATTTTAGGCAGTTCGCCCTGTTCAATAAGAGCGTTGGTTTTGATATGCACGCCGGCGCTCATGGCCCAGCTCCAGGCGCTGCCATATACGCCATGCAGCAATATCACAATGGGCAGCGTTTCGGTTTTGCTAACGCCCCGCGGTACATAAACGCAAATATCGCCCCGGCCTTTCAGGTTGATGGTTTTAACCGTGATAAAACGTAAATTATTACTTTCGAATTGCGGGTTGGAGATCTCTGTAGTTCTGAATGGCATGAGCTTGTTTAGTCGAAAACGATAACTCCTTTTGCGTTGCGGCCTTGCAGCATATCATCAAAAGCGTTATCCAGTTCGTGTATATTATAAGTGCGTGTAATCATTTCTTCAAGCAATAAGTGCCCTTCACTGTAAAGCTGTACTATATGCGGCAAATCTATTTGTGGGCGGCATTTGCCATAAAGCGGATTGATGTATATTTTATCCCATTCAAACAGACGCATGTCTATCGTAATTTCCTGCTCAATACCGCTTACCTGCACGGCAGTACCGGCATTACGCACCATGGCCAGCGGAGCGGCACCTAATTCAGGAATAGCGGTGCATTCAAAAGCATAATCGGCTCCGCGGCCCTCCGTAAGCCTTTTTACTTCCTTAGCTGCTTCAAGCAGGCCAGCATCATTTTTATCGGCCAAAATGGTATGTGTAGCACCAAATTGCATTGCCATTTCGAGCCTTTTGGCATTGATATCGATTGCGATAATCTTGCCGGCACGGGCAACTTTTGCCCCCTGGATAACATTAAGGCCAACACCGCCGGTTCCTAATACTACAACACTTGCCCCGGCTTTTACTTTGGCTGCGTTAATAACCGAGCCATAACCCGTCATCACCCCGCAACTGATAATACTTGCCGCCGGGAACGACATGGTTTTTGAACTGTTTTTAACCACCGCCGATTCTTTTACCAAAGTATATTCGGCTATGGTGCCAATATTGAATGACCGCAGAATGGGTTGGTTATTGAGGGTGGTTCCGGCCAGGTGGGCATGCCCGGGGGTATAGCCGTTTTCGCCTGCTGCAACAGGCGAGGCCACTTCGCACAAATGCTGGTTTCCTTCAAGGCATTGAAAGCATTTACCACAGTGCATTGCCCAGTTCAGTATCACGCTGTCGCCTGCAGTTACGCTCTTAACATCGCTCCCTGTGGCTATAACTATACCTGCCCCCTCGTGCCCCAAAATCAGTTGTTTACCCCAGCTTAACGAATCATAGTCGGTATGACAAAGGCCTGCCGCCTTTATTTTTATCAATACCTCATCGTTTTGGGGCTGCTGAACTACAATATCCTCAACAAAAAAACCACCTTTGCCATCGGCAATTGCAGCTTTACACGTTATAGCCTTCATGCAGGAATAAGGCAATTAAATTTCATTTACAGGATATGTTTTACATAGTTAATATGCTGCTGCAAATGCTTTGGCGGCACGGCGCAACACGTGTTACTTAACAAAAATAAACTAACAGGCATATTAAAAACATTATCAAATTAGCCAAAAAGTGGCATATTTTATCCCTATCCTATACAGTCTTACCGGTTTATTTGTTAATTATTTGCCGAAGCGGATAAAATCGGCAATTTTTTAGCCTTATCATCATTGTTAATTATCAGCGCTTTACGTTACTTTAAAAACCAATTACATGTACCATGAAATTAACACGGCTGATAACATTTGCCTGCTTACTGTTTTGGCTTACGCCCGTTGCGGGTCAAAGCCTTAAAAGCGGGGCGGCAAATAACGACGAAATCATCTACCATATATTTCAACGAAGCTTTTACGACAGTAACGGCGACTATCATGGCGACCTGAACGGCATCCGGCAGAAACTTGATTATATGCAGCAGCTTGGGGTTACCTCCATACTGCTTACGCCGTTATATGAATCAGCTTTTTACCATAATTATTTCGCTGCCGATTTTGAAAAGATCGACCCGAAGTATGGCACTATGGCCGATTACCTGAAACTGATCAGGGAAATCCATCGCCGGGGTATGAAGTTTTATATGGATATGGAAACCCAGTATGTTACCGAAGATTCACGATGGTGGAAGAAGGCTTTCGGCAACACCCAATCACCCTATAGTGATTATATTTTATGGGATGATAAGGAAAATAAAAAGCCTTCAACCATTGTATTTAACCTTACAGGCCTAAGGGGATATGACGGCGTAACACGTAAAATAACAACCGCCAACCTTAACAGCGAAGCCTCAAAAGCATACAATTTAAAACTATTCAGCTACTGGATTGACCCTAACGCGGATGGCAAATTTGATGATGGAGTAGATGGTTTCCGCCTGGACCATATGATGGATGACCTTGATAATAAAGGCCGCCTCCCGCACCTGTTTCAAACTTTTTGGAACCCCTTGTTGGCTAAGCTCCGGACTATCAACCCGAAAATAAAAATAGTGGCAGAGCAGGCTAACTGGTTTAGCCTCGGTAACGAATACCTGCAAAATGCGGGTGTAGACGGTGTATTTGGCTTAAGGCTCTGCTTCGCGATCCGATCATTTGATAAAAAATTGCTTTTAGCTAATGCCGATTCAACACTGGCTATGCTGCCTCCCGGTAAGCAGCAGGTGGTTTTTATCGAAAACCATGATGTGCCCCGCTTTAGTTATGGCGTTAAAGGCGATTTGACAAAACTGAAAGTTGGTGCCGCTTTCAACCTGCTGATGGGTGGCATCCCGGCTATTTATTACGGCCAGGAGCTGGGGATGACAGGCACTTCTGCAAACTTCGGCGCTACCGATGCCAACGAAATACCCGACAGGCAGGCTTTTGAATGGTATAAAAGCGATACCGGTAAAGGCATGGCATTGTGGTACAAGCAAACCGGGCCATGGAAGGATCAGTTTAATGATGATAAACCTAACGACGGGATCTCGCTGGAAGAAGAGCGTAACGACCCTAACTCGTTATGGAATTATTACCGGCAAATGATTGCCATCCGTAAGGCAAACCCTGCTTTTGTCAGCGGTAGCTATAAAACTGTTAATAATGATCAAGAGCACGTTTTTTCCTTTATCCGTAAAAGTGCCGGTCAAACTATTTTGGTGGCTATTAATTTGTGGGATAAGGAAGCTGAGGTTGTTATTAATGCAGGTGGGAACGCGGTTAACATTATTGGTGATGTGCGCCCGGTGTTGAAAGAAGGGAAGCTTGTGGTTAGATTGCCGCCCTTTGGGGTGGGGGCGTGGGAGTTGAAGTAATGTTTGTACTTGTTTGGCAAGCCGGTTGCGTTATAAACGCAAACCCATGTTAAGCACTCATTATAAATGAGCGCAAGGACTAATGGTTATATAAAAACAAAAAACAACTTGCGC
The DNA here is from genome assembly GCF_003576455.2 of Mucilaginibacter celer. NCBI lineage: Bacteria > Pseudomonadati > Bacteroidota > Sphingobacteriia > Sphingobacteriales > Sphingobacteriaceae > Mucilaginibacter > Mucilaginibacter celer. The sequence continues at coordinate 5,885,816 of NZ_CP032869.1, read as the reverse complement.
TCGTTTGCAACGAGCGCTTAACATGGTTTCGCGTTTGTAACGCGAGATGCAGTAAATAAAAAAAGGGCGTTAAGCCCCTTTTTTATTTATATCTGTTTTAGTACCTATTACATCGAAGCCGAAGCTTTCACATTCTCCATACCGTAATGTTTCAGGATATCTTCAGGAACACCTGTCCATTTGCCGGGTTGGTTGCCGGCAAAACCTACGTCCTTTACACCCATTTCGCTGGTGAAAAAGCCTGAGGCGGTCAAATCGCGCATGCGGTTAAAGAAGGCTACGCCTTGAGCCATTTCGGGTTTGGCTTTGTTAGGGTAGGCTATCATATCAACCAGCTGGATCTGCTGATCTTTAGTGCAATCAGTAAATGGCTTACCGAAGCGGTTAAGGCATTGCAGATCTAACCAACGTAAACCACCGCGCATAGGGGTTTGATGATCGGGCATGTCTTTTACAATAAACTCGATAAAATCGGGTACTTTGGCATCTGAAGCGCTGCCCGATTTATCATCCTTAGGGATAATGATATCGGCCAGTACGGTGATGGTTGCCATTTCAGCGGTGGTAAAAAATTTGTCGGCATGCAGTTTTTTGTCACGCTCAACCTCAAAGGGCTGGCGGCCAACCTCGTCGCCTGCGGCGGCTGTGGTTGTTTCTTCTGCGCCTTTTTTAGTATCGGTTTTACAGGCTTCCAGTAATAATCCTGCCGATAGTGTGGTAAAGCCTAATGCTTTAAGGGAGTCACGTCTGTTCATGATATGTTATTGGATTGCTTGTTAAACGTTTAATTTTTTTCTTTCCTGTAAAATGTATTCGGCGGTACGCATAGATAGGGCAAGGATTGTCCATGTTGCGTTTTTATCGCCTTGTTGTACAAACGGAGCGGCATCAACCACAAACAGGTTTTTACAATCATGTGCCTGGCAATATTTGTTCAGGGCCGACTTCTTAGGATCGTTACCCATACGGATAGTACCTACCTCATGGATAATTTTACCCGGTGCCTCTAAGCCGTAATTGGTTTCAGGGCCTTGCGGCGGACCGTAAATGGCACCACCCATATTGTGCATAATTTCCTGGAAAGTTTCCTGCATGTGTTTGGCCTGCTTAATTTCTTCAGGAGCCCATTTGTAGTGGAAACGCAATACCGGGATGCCATATTTATCAACCACGTTAGGGTCAATCTCGCAATAGTTATCGTAACGGGCAATGGCTGTACCACGGCCGGCCATGCCGAACTGCGTACCGTAAAAACGACGATAATCATCTTTCAGTGAAGCGCCGTAACCACCGGCCTCTTTCATTTTACCATCACGACCAGGAACGGCACCGTTCATATTCTGGATACCGCCGCCGAAACCGTACGATGGCATGTGGAAGCCGCCGCCGTACTCGATGTGATAACCGCGGGGGAAGTCCAATTTTTTATTGTCCAGCCACCATGGCGAGTAGATGTGCACACTGCCTACGCCATCTTCGTTATAACGTTTGCGGTCCATCAGTTGCGGAAGGAAACCACCAGCGCTTGAGCCTGTAGAATCGTGCAGATACCTACCAACAACACCGCTGCTGTTAGCTAAACCGCCCGGATGCGCTTCTGATTTTGAGTTTAACAGGATCCTTGCCGATTCGCCCGCGCTTGCGCCCAGTACTACTACTTTGGCATTTACCTGGTATTCCTGCATATCATCCTTGCTTATGTAGGATACGCCGGTTGCGATGCCTTCTTTATTGGTGATCACTTCGCGCACCATGGCATTAGGGATCACTTTCAGGTTACCGGTTTTAATAGCCGGGATCACCAAACATGATGATGCCGAGAAATCGCCGTAAACTTTACAGCTGCGGCCGCACTGCCCGCAGAAGAAACATGCGCCACGATCTTTATTACCCGGCAAAGCCTCGGTTAATACCGAACCACGGCCCGGGATAATTTTTACACCTGCTTTTTGAGCGCCCTGTACAATGTACAGCTCGTTAAGTCTTGGTTTTGGCGGAGGGAGGAAGATGCCATCCGGCTCGTTTTCTAAATTTTCTTTCGTGCCGTAAACCCCAATCATACGGTCAACCTTATCGTAGTATGGTTTTACATCATCATACGTAATTGGCCAATCATCGGTAAGGCCATCTTTGGCCTGGAAATCTTTCGGACCCATCCTTAATGAGATCCGGCCCCAGTGATTGGTACGGCCACCCAGCATACGCGAGCGGAACCAGAAAAACTCGGTGTTGTCTTTGGTGGTATAGGGCTCGCCGTCAATTTGCCAGCCGCCAAAGGCAGCATCAAAATCGCCGAAAGGGCGGGTGGTGCCGGCACCGCGACGTGGTGATTCCCACGGCCATTTTAGTTGCTGTGAATCTTTAGCGGGATCAAAGTAAGCACCGGCCTCAAGCATTAAAACTTTTACACCGGCATTGGCCAGCACATAACCGGCCATACCGCCGCCCGCGCCCGAACCAACAATAACCACATCATAAGTGGTTGATGATTTTTTAATTTGCAGATCGCTCATATCGTATCAAAAAGTATCCTTCTTTTGTTTTGCGAGGAGAAATATTTGTGCACACCGGATGGTATGCTAAACATAATTTAAGTTTTGGTAAATATATCAAACAAGGCGCTATTACAAACCCTGTTCGGTAAAATATTAAAGCTCTTTCAGTTTAATGTTACGGTAGCTTACCAGGTGGCCATGATCCTGCAGGGCAATGTGACCTTTAGGGTATTGTGCAAAACCTTTCCAGTTTTTGAATTTGCTATCGGCAAGCGCTTTGTTCCATTCGTCGCTACCCATTTTTATATCAACAATCTGGGTGCCGTTAAGCCAAAAGGTAAGTTGGCCGTCCTTTTTGCGTAGTTTCACTTTATTCCATTCGCCGGCCGGTTTGCATACATCTTTTGATGGGGCTATCATATCATATAATGAGCCTGCAAGGTGGTTTTCTTTTTTATTGTCGCTGGCATCCTTGTTATCCAATACCTGCATTTCCATACCGGTTAGGTAGGTAGCGCCAAATTCGGGATCTTCATGAACACCGAAGATGATGCCGCTGTTGCCTTCCTTTGTAATATTCCACTCTAAGGTAAGTTCGTAGTTTTCGTACTCGCCGTCGGTAACCAGGTCGCCGTGGCCTTGTGCAGCGGGGTCAAGCTGCAGTGCGCCATCAACAACTTTCCAGCCCGTAACTTCCTGTTTTAAATAGGTGTGCCAGCCTTTGGTGGTTTTACCGTCGAACAGTTTGGTCTGGGCCGATACCGACAGGCAAAAGGCAGGGATGGCCATCAGGCCAAGCATCATCTTTTTCATAAGTTATAATTGTTAAATGTAGGCAGAGCTATCGGGTATAAGTTTTGGTTGGTTAAGACAGCCCCGTTTTTTGGTTTCATTGTTTTTCTTCTCTCAGGTAAACTTAAGGTTTACAAACATACCGATGGTTTAATTGCGGCAGGTTGATAAAACGTTTTAATTACAAATTAAAGCAAAACGCCTTAAGGTTGGGTTAAATATATTGGCATTTTTTCAATGCTAAAACGATTATCGCAAAAATTAAGTATACGCCTGTTAAAAAAGAGGTAAAAGCTTGGTTACAATGGATAATTTGGGGTGGATGAGCCTCATGAAGAAATACGAAAAGCGGTGGAATTGTGCAATTCCCCTCTTGAGAGGGATAGAGGGGTGTGTTATTCTGCGTGTGTTTATCGCTCGTATAACACACCCCAGCTCTCGCTCTATCCACCGCGCGCCCTCTCAAGATGCGAGTTTTTTTCGCCCCATACATTTACTTAATACTGACACATTCCTAATTAAACAAAAACTTATAATAAGTAATATTGCGCCGTTATTGTTAACAGTGTTTTAACATGACACATTGAAATACAAACAGTTCTATTTCAGGCATTATCGGTAAAAATAATACACAATACATTGATCAATTTTACTTCTGTAAAACCGGCTTTCGCGAAGCCTGTTTTATCCCGTCGCTTAGCTGCTACTGCGCTTAAAACTGTCTGCGCAATCTTTCTTTTTATTTTAGCCGATGGATTTACAGCCTCGGCGGACATTCGTTATAATGCCCCGGCTGATACTACAGCCGACAGTGCGTTAATTAAAAAACGCTTAGTTAACCAGGCATTCGGTCATATTTATGAGCAAAATCTGCGTGTATCCGAAGGGGGTAACGATTACTTCAACAAAATAAAAACACAGTTAACGGCCGATCTTGCTCCTAACTTTGTTTTGTTCAATACGCCAAAGTCTCCACTATATGCTGTGTTCACAGCAAGGGTGAAAATCCGTTTACTATCATCACAGGGCGCACCCGTAAAATCGCCAAGCTTTATGCCGGGCTTAACCTTCTTTTACAGGCTTAATGCCGATACTTATAAACCGCAGTTTTTATCATTCGGTTATTCGCACCACTCAAACGGGGTACGCGGCCCATCGCTTAATCCGGATGGCAGTTTTAACCGTGATAGCGGTAAATTCACTACCAACTTTTATACCCTTACTTTTTACAACGGTAAACGCATCGATAAAAAAGATCTCATTATTCAGCGGTATGATAATTTGGGACTGGAAGTTCATGCCGGCTTGTTTAACCTTGGCTTATCTGAAGGACTGAAAGATCACTACGGCTTTATCCGTATTAATGGCAGCCGCATGTACAACTTTGCCAAGGCAGAGGTTGACCCAACTGATAAAACCAAAAAAATCTACCAAAACTGGCAGCGCATCCGCTTCGACTTCACATACATTGCCGATAAGTATGACGACTACTCGCATTTTAACTTTAAAAAGCGACTAAACGTGAGCCTGAAATACTACTACCAGTTTCCGTTTATGCCGGATGCCGCGCTTATGGTTGGCGGTGGCTATCGCGGCCAGGATGATTATAACCAGTTTTTTGAGGATAGTTACGCTTATATGACTATAGGCTTTGCTACGAGTTTGAGCTTTAATGCGCATAAGCGTTAAATTTTTTCTCACACACATCTACCATCACGTCATTGCGAGGTACGAAGCAATCCCAAACTATACAGGGGGACTTGCATAGCCGCCCTGCTAATCGGGGATTGCTTCGTACCTCGCAATGACGTGGAGGGAACAAGAAAGGTGGTTTCACACACGAAACCACCTTTCTTGTTAATCGCTGCCGCAAGCCTGTGGCTTGTGGCTCACATGCAAAGTAATCACCATGCCAAACAAGCATACCCCGCTTTTTTGTACATTTGCCGCATGGCATCCATTAAACCATCTGTACCCAAAGGCACCCGCGATTTTTCACCTGCTGAAATGGTGAAACGCAACTATATTTTCGATACGATCAAATCTGTTTTCCGCAAATACGGCTATCAGCAAATAGAAACGCCGACTATGGAAAACTTCGATACTCTAATGGGTAAATATGGCGAAGAGGGAGATAGATTAATATTTAAGGTCTTGGAATCGGGAGAATACACTTCAGGGATTACAAATAAGCTGATCGAAGACTATCAAAACACGCCTGTTGAAAGTGAGGTAAAGGAAACCTTTTTGAAACTCGCTGAAGAATTTTCGGAGCAAATTGCTTATCTCGATAATGTTATAATAAGTAAAAGCGACTTAGAAATTAAAGAGGATTTACCTTGGTTTTTAAAATCTAATCTATTCAACACAGAAATAAGCAGTCCCCCTCAATATTTCTTTTTCATCAAAAATGCTTTTGTGAAATACCTATTTAACAAGGGTGATGCGGAAAAATTTAAACCATATAAAAACCGATTTAGATATTATTTATCAATCAATAATCCGAATGAAAGATATTCTGAGATTCTTAAGGGGTTTAAATTTCTAATCAAAACAAACTCCACTTTAGAACGACTTATCAATTTTGAAATATTGATTAAAAAAAGTTTATCGCCTTCTAAATTATCTCCCAATATATCTAAAAAAGCCCTCCGTTACGACCTTACCGTGCCCTTCGCGCGCTACGTTGTACAACACCAAAACGAGATCACCTTCCCGTTCAAGCGCTTCCAGGTGCAGCCGGTTTGGCGCGCAGATCGTCCTCAACGAGGCCGTTATCGCGAGTTTTACCAATGCGATGCCGATGTAGTTGGTTCTGATTCGTTATTGAATGAGGCTGAATTTGTGATGATTTATGATGAAGCTTTAACCAAGCTCGGCCTTAAAGATTTCAGCATAAAAATCAATAATAGAAAAATACTATCAGGAATTGCGCAAGTTATAAACAAAGCTGATAACATTATTGATTTGACTGTAGCGATAGATAAGCTGGATAAAATTGGCTTGGATGGCGTAATAAAAGAGCTGCTTGAAAAAGGTTTTACTGATGCCGATATCGACAAATTAAAACCTGTTATCCTGCTTGAAGGAAACAATGTTGAAAAGCTGGCCAGCCTGCGCGAAGCTTTGGCATCATCAGAAATCGGCTTAAAAGGTTGCGACGAGATAGAAACCGTTTTCGGCTATATTGAACGCTGTCCGCTGCAAACCGCCAAACTGGAACTGGATATTACCCTTGCCCGTGGCTTAAACTACTATACCGGTGCCATATTCGAGGTTAAAACCAACGAGGTAAATATGGGTAGCATTGGCGGCGGTGGCCGTTATGATGACCTTACCGGCATGTTCGGTTTAAAAGGCCTAACCGGTGCAGGGATCTCTTTTGGTGCCGATAGGATTTATGATGTACTGGAAGAGCTTAACCTTTTCCCTGCCGATAGTAACCAAACCACCAAGGTACTGATCTGTAATTTTGATAAAGGGGGTGAGCTTTATGCACTGCCTCTACTAATGCAGTTACGCCGCAACAATATTAACGCGGAACTCTATCCTGCCGGGGCCAAGATTAAAAAACAAATGGAGTACGCCAATAATAAAAACATCCCTTATGTGGTTGTGATTGGCGCCGATGAAATGCAGAGTGGATTGTTGAGCTTTAAAGATATGACCAGCGGGGAGCAGGAGAAACTGACGGCGGATGAGATAGTGGAGAAACTGAACCGTTGATTTGGAGTGATTACGTTGATTTCGCTGATTTTTTCTTTTGGGATTACACCGATTGAGTTATGATTACACTGATTATTTGAGGCGCCCAGCTGTATGCTTATTATGATTTGATTTTTTAACGCGTAGCAGCGGTAGGAGATATAAAAAGAAAGAGGTTTTCGCTCACGAAAACCTCTTTCTTTTTATGAACCTTTCCTCCCTATCAGGGGAGGGGCGCGGGGCTTATTTCGCGCGCTCTACGTATGAGCCTGACGCGGTATCTACTTTAATTTTGTCGCCGATATTGATGAACAATGGTACACGGATCTCGGCACCTGTTTCGAGGGTTGCAGCTTTAAGCGCACCGCTTGAGGTATCGCCTTTAACAGCAGGCTCGGTGTAAGTAACCTCTAATTCGGCCGAGCCTGGGATTGAACCCATAATAGGCTCATCGCTTTCAAAAGCTACGATCACGTTCATTCCTTCTTTCAGGAATTTTACTGCCGGGCCAAATAATGATTTTGGTACGTTGTGCTGATCGTATGTGGTGTTATCCATTACTACTAATGAATCACCTTCGTCGTACAAATATTGGTAATCGTTAGTTTCAACGCGGGCAATATCAACCTCTTCGTCGGTACGGAAACGGTATTCAACCAGTTTACCTGTTTTCACATTGCGCATACGGGCCTGGTAAAATGCGCGCAAGTTGCCCGGGGTACGGTGTATAAACTCTTCAACCTGAATTAATTCGCCGTTGAAGCGAAGTATATTTCCGTTTTTAACGTCTGATGCCTTAGCCATAAAATTATATTGAGGCGCAAACTTAGTTACTTAAGTGCAAAGAAACAAGTAGTTATGTGGGTGAATGGTTGATTTGGGGGTTAGTGAGTGGTTGATTGGGTTGATTAAGTGAATGGTTGGGTTGTTGGATCAGCGGTTTTTCTGAACCGAAATTTATCGGATTAAAGAATTTTTGGAATTTTAATGGCGCCTTTTTCTATTCAAAACCTATCAGTTGTTTACACGAGGCTCCTATGGAGCCGTTTTGTTTATGGCTGGGTTTTCTATAAACACGGCACCCCTATGGGGTATGATATTGCATAAAATCCAACTCCGTAGGAGTATCGTGTTTATAGCAAAACTAACGACATTGTCTTGGCTCCGTAGGTGCCTCGTAATTGAACTGTGCAAGCCAGCCATTCTCATCGAACCTCAACCACTCACCTAATCAACTCAATCAACCACTCACTAACCTTTATAATCCACAATGCTCAACCTATGCTCACAAAAACCATACTCATGCTCCTGGTTAGAGCATACAATGGTTAAACGCCCTTCCGCAAATTGTTGTACCAAACTAAGGTACCAATCAACGCCCTGGGTATCGAGGTTGGATGTTGGCTCGTCCAGCATCAGCATAGGGGTATCGGCACAAAAAGCCAGAGCCAGTTTAAGGCGCTGTTTCATGCCGGATGAGAAATATTTGATAAGCTTATTGGTGCTTTTAGGCAGGTTTAGCAAAGCTATGAGTTGCTCTTTATCCATCCCCGATTTAAAGCTTTTAAACTTGAAGTGGAAATCGATCATTTCGCTCAGTGTAAACTCTTCTATCAACTCCAAATAAGGTGCGGCAAGGCTCAGATAATTAAATACCTTATCAATTTCAATAGCGGTTCCGTTATCGGCAAATTCAATTTTACCTGCAGAAGGGGAAAGGCTGCCATTTAAAACCTGCAACAGGGTTGACTTTCCGGAGCCGTTATGGCCGAGGATGGCGTACGATTGTCCGGAAGTAAAAGTGTAATCTACCCCTTTAAAAATCCAGTCGCGGTTAAAGCGGCGGCCGATGTTTTGGAGGGTGATGGTCAACATATATTTGTCTGAATCAGAATTTTCAGAATGGGAGAATTAACAGAATTGAAAAGAGCAAGATCAGAACTTACAGGATTCTGAAAATTCTAAAATCCTGTAAATTCTGATTCAGACACTATCAGGTATTCCCAAACCCTTTCATGATACCGCGTTGCGAGTTTTGGAGGAAGTTGATGATCTCATCGCGTTCTTCGCTTGGGGTAAACTCGGCTTCAATGATATCGAGGGCTTTGGTTACGTTGTACTTTTTTAAGAAGATAATACGGTAAATCTCCTGGATCTCGGCAATGGTTGCAGCAGAAAAGCCACGGCGGCGCAAACCTACCGAGTTAATACCTACGTATGATAATGGTTCCCTGCCAGCCTTGGTATAAGGAGGCACATCCTTACGTACCAGCGAACCGCCCGAGATCATGCTGTGTGCGCCAATTTCTACAAACTGGTGTACTGCAGATGAACCGCCGATAAAAGCATAATCATAAACTGTAATGTGACCAGCCAGCTGTACAGCGTTGGCTACGATAACGTTGTTACCGATAACACAATCGTGCGCTACGTGTACGTAGGCCATCAGCAGGCAGTTGCTGCCAATGGTGGTAGTATTCTTATCGAGGGCGGTACCGCGGTTAAGGGTTACGCATTCGCGGATGGTGGTGTTATCGCCAATGGTTACGGTGCTTTGCTCGCCTTTATATTTCAGATCCTGCGGCGGGGCAGATACTACCGCGCCGGGGAAGATCCGGCAGTTTTTACCGATGCGGGCACCATCCATAATTACCGAGTTGGAGCCGATCCAGGTGCCTTCGCCAATTTCAACATCCTTGTGGATGGTTACGAAAGGCTCAATTACCACGTTATCGGCTATTTTGGCCTGTGGGTGTATGTATGCTAAAGGCTGGATCATGCTTCTGTTTCTTTTACTTTTACAATTTGGGCCATCAGTTCGGCTTCAACAACAATACGGTCGCCTACCATGCCTACACCTTTCATTGTCGCGATGCCGCGGCGGATAGGGGCGGTAAGGTCGCACACGTAAATAATAGTATCGCCGGGTACTACCTTGCTTTTAAAGCGTGCGTTCTCAATTTTCAGGAACAGGGTAAGGTAATTTTGCGGATCGGGAACGGTATTCAATACCAGGATACCGCCGGTTTGCACCATACCTTCAATCTGCAACACACCCGGAAATATCGGTGCTCCAGGGAAGTGGCCCTTAAAAAACTCCTCGTTAATGGTTACGTTTTTGGCTCCCACAACGTGGCTTTTGGTAAGTTCCAATATCTTATCGATCATCAGGAATGGCTGACGGTGGGGTAGCATCCCCATGATATCAACCGTATCAAAAAGCGGTTTGGCGTTCAGGTCGTAAGTTTTTACCTGCTTGCGGCTTTTTTCTTTTTTAATTAAAGCTTTGATCTTTTTAGCGAAAGCAACGTTAGCGGCGTGGCCCGGCCTTGCAGCCATGATATGACCTTTCAAAGGCACGCCAACCAAAGCCAGATCGCCTATCATGTCAAGCAGTTTGTGACGTGCAGGCTCGTTTTGGTGGCGAAGTTCGATATTGTTCAGGATGCCTTGAGGGGCAACGCTGATATCTTTACGGTTAAATAGTTTGGCCAGGTGGTTTAATTCTTCCTGGTCAACATCTTTATCAACAACTACGATGGCATTGTTCAGATCGCCGCCTTTTATCAGGTCGTGCTTCAACAGCATTTCCAGCTCATGCAAAAAGCAGAAGGTACGGCATGAAGCGATCTCCTTTTTAAACTCGCCAATGGTTGAGATACTGGCATGCTGGCTACCCAACACCTGCGAGTTATAATCAACCATGCAGGTAAAGCGGTAATCATCCAAAGGCATAGCTACCATCTCTACCTTACGGTCGGGCTCAGAGTAGTGGATGTTGTAGGGGATATGGTAATATTCGCGGTCGGCATCCTGCTCAACAAGGCCGGTTTCGGTAATTACATCAACAAATTGTATCGAGCTGCCATCCATAATGGGGGTTTCAGGACCATCCATATCAATCAGCACATTATCCACCTCAAGGCCAACCAACGCCGCAAGCACGTGCTCAACAGTGTTAACCGTAGCACCGTTCTGGCTGATAGATGTTCCGCGCGAAGTATCGCTTACGTTATCAACGTCGGCATCAATAATAGGCGAACCGGGGATATCAACCCTCCTGAATTTGTAACCGTGGTTTTCAGGGGCGGGGTTAAAGGTCATGGTAACCCGCTGACCGGTGTGCAAGCCTGTTCCTGATACCGAAACCGGCGCTTTAATAGTTCTTTGTTTAACGTTCATATTTAATTTAACAGGCTACAGTTATTCTGCTGCTTTGCCTTTACGTAGTTCTTCAATCAATTTTTCAAGTTCGTAAACCCTGCGGTCAAGCTCGGGCAGTTTACGCAACTTAGCGTGGGCACGAAGGTAATCTTTATATGGCATATATGGAGTACCTCCCCATACCTTACCCTCTTCAGTTATAGAACTGTTGATACCCGTTTGTGCCGAAAACTGTGTACCGTTAGCTATACTCAGGTGACCGGCAATACCAACCTGCCCGCCGATTACAACCCTGTCGCCAATTTTAGTACTGCCCGATATACCTGCCTGCCCTGCAATTACCGTATTTACACCCACCTCAACATTATGCGCCACCTGTACCAGGTTATCAATTTTGGCACCTTTACGAATAATGGTAGAACCCATGGTAGCCCTGTCGATAGCCGTATTGGCACCTACCTCAACATCATCCTCAATCACCACATTGCCTATCTGGGCAATTTTGGTGTAAGTTCCGTCAGGGTTAGGGGCAAATCCAAAGCCGTCGCTGCCAATAACCGTACCCGAGTGGATGGTTACGTTATTACCAATCACACAGTCAAAATAAACGGTTACGCCGGCAAAAAGGGTAACATTATTACCAAGTGTTACATTATCGCCAATGTTTACGTTTGGATAGATTTTGCAGTTATCACCAATTTTTACGTCCTGGCCTATGTAGGCAAAAGCGCCTATGTATGGGTCGGCACCAACCTGTGCGGATGGATGGATAAAATTAGGTTCCTCAATCCCTTTTTTGTTAAGCCGGAATGAGTTGTATTGCTGCAACACCTGGGTAAACGCACTGTAGGCATTCTCCACACGGATCAGCGTTGCCTTTACCGGGCCGGTTAACTGCTGGCCATTATTAATAATTACGATAGAAGCATTGGTAGTATACAAATACTGCTCGTACTTGGGGTTGGATAAAAAAGAAAGACAGCTCTCGCCGGCCTCTTCTATTTTAGCCAGCTGGTTTACTGTAACTGCTGCATCACCCTCAACTGTTCCGTTAAGCAGCATCGCTATATCTTGAGCACTAAATTGCATCGGGCAAATTTATAATGTTAAAATTGAAGCAACAAATTATTAATGAGTTATGAACACGCGTTAAAAAGTTTTGAGACTCAAAGTGTTTTGATTTTCATGGTATCTTCATTTGTGAGAGGGCTTGATCTGCTCTACCTACACAAAATCCCAACAAACCTCCATCCGTCATTGCGAGGTACGAAGCAATCGCGAACTATACAGGGCGGACCTGCCTGCGTGCGATTGCTTCGTTCCTCGCAATGACGTTCCATTAATTTTAATTCAACAACTCCTTATTATAACACAATATGTGTTTCTTAACCGTTTTGGCCAATGCTACTAAATTCGAGTTATCGCTCGCCTCGGCAATATCTTTTACGTGGCCATTTTTCATTAAGATGCCGATATTGCCATCGCCTGGGCTATAGGCGCTATTGCGGATAGATGTGGTGAACACAAAATAAGCAGCCGCATCATCATAAGTAATACCATATTTTTCGATTGCTTTCTGCCGCAATTGCTCCACAAAAACCTCATCCGGGCATTCGTTAGTAATATCAACCCTGAATAAATTGCGCTGCACCAGGTTTTTGCAAAGTGTTGATAATACAAAATCAGGGTGTGAGGCCCATACTTTTACCGAGGCCATGATATCGGTATCATCCAGGCCGGCAAAAGTTTCAAGATGATGATCCTCGTTCATAAAAGCATCCCGGCTGATGCGGTTTTTTAAAAAGTGCATCAACGCGGGTGTAGCGAAAAGCTCTTCGCCATCGGCAATCAACTTACGGCCGCGTTTAAATATTTTGGTCAGCACTTCCTCGCCTGCAATTACGGTTTTATGCAGATACACCTGCCAGTACATCAGGCGGCGGGCAATCAAAAATTTCTCTATCGAGTAAATGCCTTTTTCGTCAACCACCACATGATCATCTTTCACGTTCAGCATTTTGATGATACGCTCTGAGCTGATCACCCCTTCGGATACACCGGTGAAGAAACTGTCGCGATTCAAATAATCCAGCCTGTCCATATCCAGCTGGCTCGATACCAGGTGGTGTAAAAACTTGCGCGGATAGGTATCATTAAAAATGCTGATAGCCATGGTAAGCTTACCTTCAAACTCCTCGTTAAGCTTGTTCATCAGCATAGACGAAATATCCTCATGCGCAATGCCGTCAATAATGGTATTTTCTAAAGCGTGCGAGAAAGGGCCGTGGCCTATATCATGCAATAAAATAGCTATGGTTACAGCTTCCTCTTCTTCGTGGGTGATGTTGTGCCCTTTTCCGCGCAGGGTTTCCAGCGCGGTAGCCATGAGGTACATGGCGCCTAAAGCGTGATGAAAGCGGGTATGCAATGCGCCGGGATAAACCAGGTGTGTCATGCCCAATTGCTTAATATACCGCAACCGCTGAAAATAGGGGTGTGCTATCAAATCGAAGATCAGCTCGGTTGGAATGGTGATAAACCCATAAACCGGATCGTTAATTATTTTCTTTTTATTCAATGTTGCTGTTGTGAATGCAAAAATGTAAAACAAAGGTAAAATAACCCCGGCAGCTTTGTTAAATTTTGTTAATACCTTTACTAAGCAACAACAAATGTTTCACTTTGAGGTTTATTGTCTGAATCAGAATTTTCAGAATTTAAGAATTAGCAAAATTTTGAAAAGCTGAGGATTTACGGAATGTAGCGGCAAAAACCGATATTTGAAAAGCGTTTAACCTTACACTGAATCATTCTGAAAATTTTCAAATTCTGAAAATTCTGATTCAGACGAAAATATAACACATATACCATGCAAGACACCACCATTTTGTGGGCCGATGACGAAATTGACCTGCTACGACCACATATACTTTTCCTGGGCGAAAAGGGCTACAAAGTAACCACCGTTACCAACGGTTACGATGCAGTCGATTCGTTCAAAAACAATTACTACGATCTTGTTTTTTTAGATGAAAACATGCCTGGCCTAACCGGCCTGGAAACGCTGCAGCAGATTAAAAACATCAATAACGACGTGCCTATCGTACTCATCACCAAAAACGAGGAAGAGTATTTGATGGAGGATGCCATCGGCTCGAAGATTGATGATTACCTGATCAAGCCGGTACACCCAAAGCAGATACTGCTTACCATTAAAAAGCTTACCGAAAACAAGCGCCTGGTTACCGAGAAAACCACCATGGCCTACCAGATGGATTTCCGTACCCTGGGCATGACGCTTAACGAAAACCTGAGCCATCAGGAATGGGTTGATGTTTATAAAAAGCTCATTTACTGGGAACTGGAACTCGAGAAACTGGAAGATGCCGGCATGCACGAGATCCTTACCCTGCAAAAGGCCGAGGCCAACATGCAGTTTTGCAAATTTGTGGAACGTAACTATTTAAACTGGATCAAAAACCCGGATTTGGCACCAACGTCGTCAATCCAATTGTTTAAAAAGAAGGTATTCCCTAAGCTGGATGGAAAAGGTCCGGTTTTCTTTATTTTGATAGATAACCTGCGTTACGATCAATTCAAGATCATCAACCCGATCATATCCGAATATTTCAGGTTGGAGGAAGAGGATACTTATTATAGCATCCTGCCAACCGCAACACAGTACGCCCGAAACGCTATCTTCTCGGGTCTGATGCCGCTGGATATGGAAAAACGCTATCCAAGTATGTGGCAAAACGACGAGGACGAAGGCGGCAAAAACCTGTACGAAGCCGAATTTTTAGCCGATCATCTGAAACGTGTGCTGCGCAAGGATTGCAAACACTCATACCACAAAATATTAAACATTGATGAGGGCCGTGCGCTGAACGAATCGGTAAACAACCTCATGAATAACGAGCTTAATGTTGTGGTGTATAACTTTGTGGATATGCTGTCGCATGCCCGTACAGATATGCAAATGATCCGCGAGCTGGCCAGTGATGATGCCGCTTACCGTTCATTAACGCTATCATGGTTTGAGCATTCACCATTGCTTGATCTGCTTAAATTCCTCGCGCAAAAACAGGTACGCGTAGTAATCACTACTGATCATGGTACCATCCGCGTAAAAAACCCAAGCAAAATTGTAGGCGACCGTAATACCAACACCAACCTGCGCTATAAACAAGGCAAAAACCTTAATTATAATGCCAAAGAGGTGTTCCACATCCGCAACCCGCACGATGCAATGCTGCCAAGACTGCACATCAGCTCAAGCTTTGTGTTTGCTAAAGAGGATAGCTACTTTGTGTACCCTAATAACTACAACCACTTTGTTAATTTTTATAACGAAACTTTTCAGCACGGAGGCATTTCGTTAGAAGAGATGATTGTGCCTATTGTTACTTACGGGCCTAAGTAACGGATGTGTTGCTACCATCTTGGGGGCTCTACGCCGCCGCCCGGCTGGAGCCGGGCGGCGGCGAGGTTTAAAAAAAGCAAAACGCCGTTGCAAATCCAATTATGCAACGGCGTTTTCATTTATAAGTTCTGATATTATCCCTTCTTCGCTTCTTCCTTTTTTTCCTCCTTCTCAATCTTTTGCTCCACTTTTTTCAAATTGCCCTGCAATTGCGGGTTTTGCGCCGGAAGCACGCTTACCTTGTGTTCAACTTCGGTTTGTAATATATGAACCGCGTATGATGCCGGTTCTATATGGCTGCCGCTGGCCTCGGCATAAACCTGGGTAAATTCGGCTCCAATATATAATATGGCAGATGTATAATAGATCCAAACCAAAATAACAATGATCGATCCTGCAGCACCATAAGCTGAACCTTGCGCGGTGTAATGTATATATAAGCTTATAATGTATTGGCCTAACATAAACAGAATAGCAGTAAATATTGATCCGCTGCGAACATCCTTCCACTTAATCTTAACATCGGGCAAAAACTTGAATATAATGCTAAACAGTGTTGTGATAATTACCAGGGTGATACCCAGGTTAAGGCCCTGAACCAGTATTTTCGTTACCGAGTCGATACCCGGCAAAAACCGTTGAACCTGGTCTTGTATCGCCTGGATAATGATATTTATGATCAATGATGCCAGTAATAAAAAGCCCAGGCTAATGATCAATGAAAACGATACGAACCTGTTGCGTAACAA
This sequence comes from Mucilaginibacter celer, assembly GCF_003576455.2. NCBI lineage: Bacteria > Pseudomonadati > Bacteroidota > Sphingobacteriia > Sphingobacteriales > Sphingobacteriaceae > Mucilaginibacter > Mucilaginibacter celer. Next base: position 5,869,488 of record NZ_CP032869.1, on the reverse strand, counting down.
CTGCAACCAACCGCTTTTAGGTCTTGCTTTTACCCTCCAGATGATATTAAGTGAATCCTGGATCTCGATAAAAATACTACTCGCACCCAACAGCAATGTACCAACACCTATTACCACAGCCATACCCGATTTGCCCGAAAGCGCCAGGTGCTTCAAGGCATCCTGAATTTGAGCCGCCGGCTGCGGACCAACGTACCGCACAATCTCCGGATAAAGTTTATTAGTAACCGCATCCTGCTTGAATACCAATCCCGCTACCGACATCACGATAATCAGCAGCGGAGCTATAGAAAAAACGGTATAATAAGCCAGTGAGGCACTTAGTTTTAAGCCATTATCTTTAGAGAAACCTGTAAAGGAAGCCAGTAAAATCTTCCATAATTGTTTAAAGTAATCCTTGCTGAAAAACTTCATAACTGTTTTTTTATAGGGTGTAAATGTTGTTTCAATTGTGTTTAAGCAATATTGATGCCTTTTGTAAACTACGGGATCTTTAATAAAAAGAAAATGTCGATAAAGCAGGGGAATGGCTTGCGGGTGGCGCGAAAGAGAAATCTTATACGACATAACGGCGGCCTTGTAAGGCTGTGAAGCAGGGCGTACAGGATTTCTCCTCACCACCCGCGCTCATTCCTCTGCAGGTTCGTCTAAATGACAATCGGTTTTTGAATCGTATCCCGCCATCTCAAAGTTTCTGCAACGGCACATCCAACAGTTCATAATCACTCCATCCATTAAAATCATAATGCCACCACTCAGTAGAAAGCACCCTGAAGCCATATTTAGCCATTACAGCCTTAAGCAATTCCCGGTTTGAGATCTGCAATTGCGATAAATTAGGGTAATTAGCCGATGCTTTACGGCTAAAACTGTCAAAGGGTGTAGGCATATCCAGCTCTTTACCCGTTCTAAGGTCAATCAACGACAGGTCAATGGCACAGCCCCGGTTGTGTTTTGATCCCAAACGCGGGTTTGCCACGAAATTAGTATCCGGCGTTTTTTCGTAAAAATCTACGGTAACCGAGTAGGGGCGGTAGGCATCGTAAATTTTAAGTCCTAAATTTTGAGTCTTGAGTTCAGCCTCCACCTGTTGCAGGGCTTTTACCACCGGTAAACGGGCGTAGGCTTTGGCAACAGTGTACATGCGGCGGTGCATAAAATTATTGGTGGTAGCATAGCGGATATCCGGAACAATTTGCGGGATATATTTTTTTATTTCGACAAGTTGCTTATCCGGATTGGCTTTTACCTGTACTTTATACCGGGCAATATTGCTGATTTTTGTACTATCGATATATTTATAGTGCTGGGCGCGGGCATTCAATCCCACAACAATAAAAACCAGGATTATAAAATATCTGCCCATAAAATTAACGGTGCGATACGATGAGCAGGTCGAGATCTTTACAGGGGATGGAGAACCTGTCGCCGATGTGTTTGTTGGTAAGCTGCCCCTGGTAAATGTAAACAGCGTTACGTACGCCCGATTTTTCCCAGATCACATTTTTGATACCGCCATGATCGCCGATATCCAGTAAAATAGGTGCGAAAATATTGGTAAGCGCATAAGTAGCGGTGCGGGCCACCCGTGAAGCAATATTAGGCACGCAATAATGAATAACATCATACTTGCGGAAAACCGGGTGGGTGTGGTTGGTAACTTCGGATGTTTCAAAGCAGCCCCCCTGGTCAATACTTACATCAATGATCACCGAATCGCGCTTCATTTTACTTACTGTTGTTTCCGAAATAATGCACGGACTACGGCCATCTTCGGCACGCAACGCGCCAATGGCTACATCGCAGGTAGTAATGGCTTTTTCTAAAACAATAGGCTGTACAACAGATGTAAATACCCTGCTGCCAATGTTATTCTGTAATCTGCGGAGTTTATAAATTGATGGGTCGAATACCTTCACTTCGGCACCTAATGATATCGCTGTACGGGCAGCGTATTCGCCTACTGTACCCGCTCCTAAAATCACGATCTCGGTAGGGGGCACGCCGGTAATACCACCCAACATCAGGCCTTTGCCTTCGAAAACATTGCTCAGGTATTCGGCAGCGATGAGGATAGAAGTAGCGCCAACAATTTCACTCATCGCCCTAACAACAGTAAGGATATTACCCTCATCGCGCAGGTGTTCAAAGCTTAGTGCCGTAATTTTTTTGGCCATCAGGGCCTGGATGCTTTCGGCTTTGAGCGTTGCCATTTGCAGGGTAGAAATCAGCAACTGGCCTGGTTTCATCATCTCAATTTCCTGCATGGTTGGCGGGGCAATTTTAATGATGATATCGGCTTCGTAAACCTTCTTGGTATCGTAAATGATGAGTCCGCCCTGATCGGCATAATCTTTATCCGAAAAATTGGCCGCCTGCCCGGCATTGCTTTCCAACAGCACGTCGTGGCCGTTATTAACCAGTAAAGCAACCGATAACGGCGTTAGGGGCACCCGGTTTTCCTGGAAAGAAATCTCTTTGGGAATGCCGATATATAATTTGTTCTTCTTAGATTTTACCTCAAGCAACGACTCCTGGGGCTGCATCATTGCCTGCTTGGCAATATCCGAAAACCCACTAATGATCCCTGAACTCATGATGTATTTTTTAAAGGCTGATGAAGATAAGAAAATTAGCCGGATGATGGAACTAAAAGTTTTGGATGCTGATGAGCCTCGAGTTATCATCCGCGACCTTGATATTCACGGTTGTATAATGATCAGGCAGCAAATCCGGAATTTTTTCGGGCCACTCAATAAAGCAATAGGCACCGCTGTAAAAATATTCTTCATAGCCCATATCCAGTGCTTCGGTTTGTGTTTTAAGGCGATAAAAATCAAAATGAAAAATGCGGCTGTCGCGGCCGATGTATTCATTAACAATAGAGAATGTAGGACTCGTGGCTGGCTCATCAATACCCAGTTCTTCGCACAAGGCTTTGATGAGGGTTGTTTTGCCGGCACCCATATCGCCGTAAAATAAAAAGATCTTATTCTCCGCCGAATGATCCAATATGGCTTTGGCAGCTTGCGGTAGCTGGGCTAATGTGTTAACAGATAGTTGCACTTGTGTATGATTACCATTTACGCTATTGCTTCGTACTTCGCAATGACAGTTATGTGTGAATTGAGTTTATCAAAAATAAAAAAATTAAATATTAGCCACCAAACTTTCAAAAATTGCATCACGGCTTGAATATGTGATCATCTATAAAACCTGTTTTAATAAAAAAAGCTTCGCCTTACAGCGAAGCTTCCAATAAATATAGTTTAAATTAAGTTAGGATTTTTTATTGGTGTTAAACCCAAACGGCACAACAACTTTAAAACTGATGTTGCGGCCCATATTAAATATACCGGGGCGCACACCCTCCGGCACAGTAGGATTGTCGAAATATTTAAGCCTGCTCATGTTTGATTGATAGTTAACATTGGCAAGATTGGTTCCTTCAACAAAAAGCTTAATAACCGGTTGGCCTGCCTTGTTTACAATGCTACCTCCAAAACCAGCACTTAGCAAATTATACCCGGCGGTGTAAGTTTCCGTTCCGTAGGCGGCAAAAAACCGGTCCTGCGCACTGTAGTGATCAAAGCCAACAAAAGCGTAAAGGCTCTTCAGCTTGCCTAAGCCCCCATTAAATGTTCCGCGAAGCTCAGAGTGAATGTGCAAGGGTGGTATAAATGGCAAATATTTCAAGCTATCGGCAATCGGGCCGCCATTACCCTTATTTTCGCCATAAGTTAAGCTTAATGCATTTTCAAAATGCAGCCACGAAATTGGGTGCAAATCAACACTAACCTCGCCGCCGTAAATGCGGGCTTTACTTTGCACATAAGTAAAGGTTGTATAACCCTGTGTATAAACCGGACTGCCATCGGCCGCTAAAACCTGTTGCTGATAAATGTAATTGCTCAGGTTATTATTAAAAACCTCAACACTGGCCGATATATTGGGCAACGTTAAAAAAGTACCGATATCTTCCTGCAGGCTAAACTCCGGTTTAAAGTTTTTATCGCCAATGTGATAGATCTGTGAACCCGGATCCGGGCCATTGGCCGAAATTTCGGCAATACTTGGCGCCCTGAAACCGCGTGAAATGTTGCCCTTGATCAGGAACGCGTCGGAAACATTATACGTAGCGCCGAAGCTGCCCGAAAACCCGCTGAAGCGCTTGCTGAAGGCATCAAATTGTTTGGTAACGTTAGCCGCGGTTTCGGGATTACTACCGGTGTACAATTGCGGGTAACCCTTAGCACCCAAAGTATCAACGTAGGCTGCCGCGTTTGAGAACGAACGGGTATCATACCTTGCACCCGCCGAAACATCTAACTTGCCAAAGCTTTTTTTGATAACAAAAAACGGACCTACATCAAATTGATGATAAGCGGGAATAGGAAAATCGGTAGCATCGCCAATGGTATTATTGCCATACTGCCCGTTAATGCCAAAGGTTGTTTCATAATCGTTACCGATATTAAAGTTGTATTTAACATCATAAGTATAAGTAGACAGGTGTAAGTTAAGCCCTGCAATATCGCCATCTTCGGGGTGCGTGTATTCGCGGCGGTGGCTGTATTGAAAGCCGAGGTTAACCGCGAGGTTACCATTTCCTAAAATAAAATTACTGTTGTTGTAAATACGGTAAAGTTGCACATGCTGGTGCAGGGTTGGTATTTTATAGGAGTTTAAAACCGAGTTTGGCACAATTGGCCTATATGCATCGTCTTCGGTAATTTGCTGTGTAAACTTGCGGGTAAGCGAATCGCGGCTACCATCGGGGATAGACTGTTCATCATCAAACACCGATGCATGCAGGTATGAATATCCCCATGATTTGTTAAGCCCAACCATAACGCGGGCATCTTTTTCGCGGTAGTTGGTACCATATACACGGCCATCGTGCTCGTTTTGATAATCTTTACTGCCTTTGGCTGATACTACTGTACCCCAAATCAATCCGTTTTGATTACCCTGCAACCTGAACGATCCGTTATATAAACCCTGGTTAGTGCCATAAAGCCCCTGAACCGAGCCTAATATCTTTCCTTCGGGAACAGGTGCCGGCGAAATCAGGTTTACAACACCACCAATAGCGTCAGAGCCATAGCTTAAACTTGCCGGGCCTTTGATCACCTCTACACGGTCTATCGAATTTTGATCAACTTCAATACCATGTTCATCGCCCCATTGCTGGCCTTCCTGGCGGATGCCATCCTGTAATGTTATCACCCGGTTATATCCCAACCCGTGGATAAATGGCTTAGATACATTTGGGCCTGTAGTAACCGCGCTTACACCCGGCAACGTAGCTATCTGATCAATAACATTACCAGACGCCGCACGCTGCTCAAGATATGCTTTTCCTACCGCCAACATAGGCACAGGGCTGCGTTTTATTTCGGTGGCTTTGCTTACACCGGTAACAACAACCTCACCGGCCTCGAGCGATGAGGTTTGCATTTTCACATCAAAAACACTTGTTTTTGAAAAATCAACCCTTTGGGTAACTGTAAGGTAGCCTATATAAGTAATCTGCACCAGGAAAACCCCTTTGGGCACTGTACCAAAACTGTATTTACCATTTACATCGGTAATAGTACCCTTACGTAAATCGGGAATATTTACCGTTGCACCAATAATTGGCTTGCCATCGGCCTTATCGGTAATAGTACCTGAAAGGGTACCCGCGGCATCCTCTACAAGGTTGATTTTTATGTTACGAGTAGCGCCGTCCGCAAGCGCGACAAATTGAGCGGACAAAAACAATAATATAGCGAAGCTGATAAGCTTTAATTTCATGACGAAAACTTAAGAAATAGATAAATGCCCCTATAACAGCGGCTTGTTTAGAAAAATAAATAAGAGCAGAAACTATGCCGCAACAGGAGGTGCGCGGCCGGCAGCGAGAATAAGCGCAAGGCTTACAAAATTGTAATCGCCCTGTTTAAAAACATGGGTAGATGGTACAAGGGGTATTAAAAATAATTTGTTGGTTAACACCACGGCATCGGCATGATGCATGGCATCGCATAGCAAACATTTTTCTTTGATGGTTTGCCTGTCGGCAGCGATGTGGCTATGTTTGGTGATGCCCTTAATTAGCGCGTGCTGGTGCGAATAAACGGCATACTGGCCAACTACAAAGCTTAGCAGTAGCAACCACGCGAATACGATATGTAGGCGTTTTTTATTCACAGTCAACACCCATTAAACGGGATAAAGCAAAAGTAAGTATTAAAACGGGAATATTAATGCAACATTGTAACAATATCGAAACCTTTCGCTTTAATATCATTGGGTCATTAGGTCATTTTTTATTGTCCTCTTTATTAACCAAGGCTAACCACGTGCAAAGCAAATGACTTAATGAAACATATTAAGTCATTTTTCCGGGTGCCTTTTCCTGGCAGGAAGGAATAGACCACATGCAAAGCAAATGACTCAATGACCTAATGACCCAATGAAATAACCTATCTTTGCAAGCTATGACACCTGCCGAGATCAATAAAAAATGGGATATACTGCAGCAACACATTGCCGAGGATTTTGATAACGAAAAGCCCGACATTAAAGTGATGCTGTTTTTAATAGGGGTACAGGAATTAGGGCAGGGACCACGCAAGTTCAGCAAGCGCCAAAAGGAAGAGCTGATGCACATAGCCACCTGCAGACTATTGAGCATGATGGGTTTTTACGAACTGGAAGGCCTTGACCAGGACGGCTGGCCGCATTGGAAACGCACCAAGGTTATCCCCAACTACACCCTGTTGGAACAGGAGATGATGATGAAATCGCTCATTATTAGTTATTTTGAGGAATTAGGGGTGATTTAGGTTTGGGTGAGTGGTTGATTGGGTTGATTAGGTGAATGGTTGTTTGTAACCCCAATTGTCATGCTGAATTTATTTCAGCACCCCACTCCCAAGCAACCACGCTAAGCAAAGCGAACACCTGTCCGGTGGGATGCCGAAATAAATTCGGCACGACGGTACCGGGAAAATAAAATTCTAAAAATTCATAAATTCGATAAATTCCGGTTCAGAAACCCTTATGAAGAAACTTTTTACTTTAAGCATCTTATTACTAAGTATTACAGCCGCCGCATTTGCCCGCCCGCCTAAAAACCAGTATGTGCGCATCCATACTACTTATGGCGATTGCATTATCCGTTTGTATAATGAAACACCTTTACACAGGGATAACTTTATCAAGCTTACCAAAAAAGGCTTTTTTAACGGAACGCTTTTTCACCGGGTAATTCAAAACTTCATGATCCAGGGCGGCGACCCTGATTCGAAAGATCCCGTAAAAGCCAAACCCGGTGCCGAACTGGGTAACGGCGATGTAGGTTATACAGTTCCGGCCGAGTTTCGTGACAGCCTGTTTCACAAACGGGGCGTATTGGCGGCAGCCCGCGATGAAAACCCAACCAAAGCATCAAGCGGCTGCCAGTTTTATATTACGGAGGGTAAACGCTTTACAGATGGTAAACTGGATACACTGGAAAACACCAGGCTAAAAGGCCGCAAAATACCGGTATGGCAACGCGAATGGTATAAAACTGTAGGAGGCGTACCGCATCTCGATCAAAACTATACCGTTTTTGGCGAGGTGGTTTCAGGCATTGATATGGTAGATAGGATAGCTGCTGTAAAAAAAGATAAAAACGACAGGCCGGCTACCGATATACCCATGACTGTAGAGCTGTTAAGTAAACATGAATGCAAGCAGCTGGATAAAATTCTCTATCCGCAGAAAAAATAAAAACATCTAAAATTGCTGCCTAACCAAATCCGAAATCGAACATCCCAAATCCGAAATGAAAATAATCACTTATAATGTTAACGGTATCCGCTCGGCTATCAACAAAGGCTGGCTGGCCTGGTTGCAGGCAACAGATGCCGATGTTGTTTGCCTGCAGGAAATTAAGGCAACACCTGATGTACTGACCGATCTGGGTTTGGTAGACGCCATGGGCTACCAGCACTACTGGTTCCCGGCCGAAAAGAAGGGGTACAGCGGCACCGCCATTTTTACCAAAATTTTGCCCAAACATATTGAATACGGCTGCGGCATCCCCGATTTTGACCGCGAAGGTCGTTGCATCCGCATTGATTTTGATGAGGTATCAGTAATGAGCGTTTATTTCCCCTCGGGCTCGAGCGGTGATGAGCGCCAGGTTTTTAAATATCGTTTTTTAGATGAGTTTGGCAAATATCTCACCCTGCTTAAAGTAACCATCCCCAACCTGGTAGTTTGCGGCGATTATAACATCTGCCACAAGGCTATCGATATCCACAACCCAAAATCAAACGCCAACTCATCAGGCTTTTTGCCCGAAGAACGTGAGTGGATGGAGAATTTTATTGAAGGTGGCTTTATCGATACCTTCCGGCATGTAAATAAAGAGCCGCACAATTACACCTGGTGGAGTTTCCGCGCCGGGGCACGTGGTAAAAACTTAGGATGGCGTATTGATTATGCTATGGCCAGCACACCGCTTGAAGCTAACATTCGCCGGGCGGCTATTTTGCCTGAGGCTAAGCACTCAGATCATTGCCCGGTTTTGCTGGAGCTGGAGTTTTAATTCTGCTGTTAAAAAAAATATCCATCCTGGCGGTCGTGTCTCCACGACCGCGTTTTTCCTCTTTCCGCCGGGAGTACAATCCGTGGAGACACGGATCGGGGAGGGGGCGAGGAAAATCACCTCCTAAAACTCCTCGTGTATATACGTTACAATCCTCACCATTTCATCTCTTATCTCGCGGGTTGGCTGTACAAAATTATTGTTCATAAAAGCGAAGGCCAGCCGTTTGCCTTTGCGGGTAACAATGTAGCCGCTTTGATTGTGATTGTTGCTTAACGAGCCCGTTTTGGCCCAAACAAAAGGCTGGCCATTATCGGTTTTGTAAGCACTTTTAATGGTGCCCGCTACCCCGCCAATGGGCATCATACTGTGCAGCAGGGCCTCATCCTTCACTTCATCATGTATTTTTAACAACAGCGCTACCAAATCTCTCGGTGTAAATAAATTATAGCGTGACAGGCCCGAGCCATCAACCCATTGCGGGGCATCAGGCAAATCATTCAAAAAATTTGCTTTAGCATAGCTGATCACCGAATCAGTATTTAAAGTATTAAACTTTACTGCCGAGCATACCAACAGCAGCTGCTCGGCAATAAAATTATCGCTGGGTTGCAGCATGCGGCGGTAAACCGAATCGGCGTTGGTGTTGTAAATGGTTTGGGCATCGGCGGGCATCGGGATTTGCAATAGCGATACCTGTTTTTTCAGGGTATCCTGCAGCAGGGCCATAGTTAATTGCAAACTCGTTTTCCAGGGAATTTCCTGCCTGTAGCCCGGCGGAATCTCCCCGGCAGGGTAAACAAAATTGTTGCTCAGCAAATCGCGCTTTACTTTAAACTTTTCGGGGTGATAATTGATGTCCGGGTTTAAAAAACGCTTTAAATAATAAGGCTTTACCTGTAGGTTGCCGTCATGGTCGACATATAGTTGGGCTACGTTATCTTTAATAGGCAGGGCGGTTATTTCGGCCTGATAGTAGTCATTATAATCGTCCCAGCCCCAGCCGGGGCCAAAAAGCTCGCCCGTATAATTTCCCGGTGAGTAAAAAAGCTGTTTGCTGTTGTTTTTTAAAAAGTTTAAACCGTTGATACCTTTCAGGTCGCTGTGTAAAAATGAAGGATCGCCGGTACCCCAGAATATCAGCGAATCGCCACGGATTTGGTAGCGCAGCGCCGGGATGCTATCGCCCAGCATTTTAAGGCAGGTATAAAAAGTGAACAGCTTGGTATTGGATGCCGGGGTAAAATATTTATCGGCATTAAGCTCATAGATCATTTTGTGCTCGTCGATATCATATAGTGCAAAACCGGTAAAATGGTTGTTTACAATTGCCGAGTGTTTGAAAAGCTTTTTAATCTTCCTTTTTTTTATCGAACGGGCGTAAACACTATCATGAAACAGGCTTAAAACACTTATGATTAACAGAAATGAAATAGTTGCTTTTCGCATAATAAAATATTTATTTAACAAATAAATGTCGTAAATTTAATATACCAACTATAACCACTTTGTTACACAAGCTATATTATATTTTACGCCGATCCGGGGCATTGTGGCTTGCAATTATATTCACATTTTGCTTCGCCAACACGGTTCGGGCTCAGTACTTTGATCTTGCGGTAAATAAAAAGAAGGTTAACATTCCCTTTAAACTGGAGCGTAACCTGATGGTCATCCAACTCAAAATCAATAATAAGGGGCCCTTTAATTTTATTTTGGATACCGGCGTAGGCCTCATGATCATAACCGATCCCAAATTAATTGATTCTATCAGCATTCCCAACAAACGCACCCTCAAAATACCGGGCCTTGGCGAGGGCGAAGACTCTGAGGCCTATGTAACTTCAAACCTAAGCGTGGAAATACCCGGCCTGGTGAGTTATGATATTGCTGCCGCCATACTCAAAAAAGATGTTTTTAATCTTTCGGGCTATGCCGGTATGCCGGTGCACGGCCTGCTGGGTTATGAGTTTTTTAACAACCTGGCCGTAAAAATCAGTTTTCAGGACAGCACCGTTACCGTTTGCCGCCCTAAAGACCTGAAACCCATGCGCCGCGCCAACAAAATACACATGAGCGTTGAAGACAGGAAACCTTATGTTGAAGCCAGGGTTATTGTGCCCGGCATTGCACCTGTAAAAACCAAACTGGTGGTTGATTTGGGTGCCGGCCACCCGGTATCAATTGAGCGGTATGTTAAAAACTATGGTCTTCCGCAAAAATTTATTTCGTCGGCCAATCTCGGGATAGGGCTTAACGGGCCTATTAACGGCTTTATAAGCCGGCTTGATGAATTTGACCTCGGAAAGTTCAGGATAAAAAAAGTGCTTGCATCTCTTCCTGATGATGACAATAATCAAAACCATCTTTCGGTAAAGCGCGATGGTAACCTGGGGATGGGCATTTTAAAACGTTTCACGGTAATATTCAATTATGCCGATAGCGCAATGTATTTAAAACAGGCACCAACCTTTAACGAACCTTTTGAGCATGATATGAGCGGGCTGGAATATTATGCTGCGGGCAATAACTATGATCGTATCATCATCAGCAGGGTTGAACCTGGTTCGGCCGGGGATGAAATAGGGTTGGAGAGAGATGATGAGATAGTTGCCATTAATTTTAAACCCGTAGCAAAAATGACCCTGCAGGAAATTGACGAGCTCCTAAAATCGAAAGACGACCGGAGCCTGCTGTTGGATGTTTATCACGATAAACGCCTGGATAAAGTTGTACTTACCTTAAAACGCCGCATATAATTTTATTAATATGTGTAATTTTCTTATTAATAAAACCCCGTGGCATTAAAAAAGGCGCTCTTTTTTATATAAGTTTACGGTTCAAACTATTATTAATAAATGAAGAAACATTCGCTGCCGGGCATCTGTTTGCGCGGCTCAGTATTGGCACTTGCAGTTTTTGCCGGCTCATGCGCCACAAAAAAACAGGCTGCCAACCAAACCTTAACGCTTAAAACCACAACAACAGCAAACGGTACGGTGGCCACCGCTACAACCGGCGCCCCAAAAAAAGAGGGTATTAAAAAATTCAGCGACCTTATCCCGGCCAAAACCAAGGTGGATAGCGGGCTGTTCAATACCTATAAGGTTGATGGTAAATATTACTACGAAATTCCCGATTCGCTGTATAACCGCGAAATGCTGGTAGTTACCCGCTTTGTAAAAACACCGGGCGGCCTGCGCACCTTCGGCCAGCAATATGGCGGCGAAGAAATTAACGACCAGGTTTGGAAATGGGAGCGCCACGATAAGCAGGTATTTATCCGCGTGCCCAGCTTTTCGATGCGAGCCGACAGTACCAGCGATATGTACCAATCGGTAAAAAACTCAAACCTGGATGCCATATTAGCTTCTTTCGAGATTAAGGCTTTTAATAAAGATACTACAGGCGTACTGATTGATGTTACCGATTTTTATAACGGCGATATCCAGTCGATAGGTTTATCTGATGATATCAAGAAAGCTTATAAAACCATGGGCATGGATAACTCCCGCTCATATATTGACAGCATTAAAAGCTTCCCGATAAACATCGAGGCACACACGCTGAAAACCTATCGCTCGGGCGAATCGCCAACGGATAACAGCACCGGTGCGATTAGTTTCGAACTGAATACTTCGATGCTGCTGTTGCCTAAAACCCCGATGAAGCCACGTATTATGGATGCAAGGGTAGGCTTTTTTGGCCAGCGTCAAACCGATTATGGTACCAACGCGCAAAAAGCTTTGGTTACAGCCTACATTCACCGTTGGAGGCTGGAACCTAAAGACCCGGCAGCTTATGCGAAAGGCGAATTGGTTGAGCCAAAAAAACAAATTGTATACTACATCGATCCGGCAACACCTAAAAAATGGGTACCATACCTTATTGCCGGTGTAAACGACTGGCAAAAGGCGTTTGAAACTGCCGGCTTCAAAAACGCTATTGTTGCCAAACCGGCTCCTACAGCTAAAGAAGACCCGCAGTTTAGCACCGAAGATGCCCGCTATGCCGTGATCCGCTATTTTGCATCGGATGTTGAAAATGCTTACGGTCCGCACGTTGCCGATCCGCGCAGCGGCGAGATTTTGGAAAGCCACGTAGGCTGGTACCACAACGTAATGCAGTTACTGCGCGATTGGTACCTGATCCAGACAGCAGCAGTAAACCCCAATGCCCGTCACGCTCAATTTACCGACGAGCAAATGGGCGAACTGATCCGCTTTGTATCATCGCACGAGATTGGTCACACCCTGGGTTTACCGCACAACTTTGGTTCAAGCTATGCTTATGCGGTTGATTCCTTACGTTCAAAAGCCTTTACGGATAAACACGGCACGGCACCATCAATTATGGATTATGCCCGTTTTAACTACATTGCCCAACCAGGCGATGGCGTAACCCACCTGTATCCGCAAATTGGCGAGTACGACGATTGGTCGATTAAATGGGGTTACACCTGGTTTGCAGGCAACAAAACTGCCGAACAGGAAAAAGAGATCCTGGCCAAGTGGACCGATAAACATGCCGGCGATCCTAAATACTACTTCGGCCGCCAGGGCACTTCTATCGATCCGCGTTTGCAAAACGAGGATCTGGGCGATAATGCCATGAAAGCAAGCACCTACGGTATTGCCAACCTAAAACGCATTTTGCCTAACCTTGAAAAATGGTCGTACCAGCAAAATGAGGATTATGATGATCTGAGCGAGCTGTACAACGAGGTGCTTGGCCAATTTTACCGTTACATGGGCCATGTTACCACCAATATTGGCGGCATGAACGAAAACTTTAAAACCTACGATCAGAAAGGCGCTGTTTATGATTTTGTTGCCAAAACCCGCCAGCACGAAGCTGCCATGTTTTTGAACGAGCAATTGTACAAAACACCAACCTGGTTAATCAATCAGCCGGAACTGGCTAAATTTGATAACGGCGTGGTTATTAACCGCATCAAAGCCATGCAGGGTTCATTGCTGGCAAACGAGATCAACCCATCAAGGCTGGCGCGTATGTATGATAACGAAGCAAAAAACGGCAAAAATGCTTATACTGTAGCTGAGTTATTTACCGATCTGCATACCGGCATATTTGGCGCAGGCACACCAGACAGCTACAAACGCAGCCTGCAACGTACCTATGTAGATTACCTTAAAACGTTGTTAAACCTTGACGCAAGCGCTTCATATCCCGGCGTACCGGCAGCAGCGCTGGCAAGCTGGGGTTTAACGCCTATCAACGTTGCCATGTCTGATATCAGGCCGATGGTGCGTGTTGAGTTAAAGAAAATTGATGCAGGTTTGCCAAAAGGCGGCGATGCCATTACATCTGCCCATTATGCTGATCTGCACCTGCGAATCAAAGAAGCCCTTAACCCAACCCGCCCGGTGGTAAACATCAACGGCGGCATGGTAAGAGGATTAACAGCTCCGGTAAAGGATCCGTTAGATGCTAAACAAGGCAGCATGAACTGCTGGCCAAAAACCAATTTCGATTTTTAATTTGAACTGAGGTTTAAATCATCTTATTCCCAATCCTGCTCATAAAAAGGGCAGGATTTTTTATTTAAAGCTGTTTTGGTGCGGGGTCCGCGTTAGGATTGCAGCGGAAAGCCCGCAGCGTGCGTTAGGATAGAGTGCAGGCAAAGCGAGGACTTGCAGCGTAAAGCCCGGCCGCAGGCAACGCCCTCGTTTGATTTCGGATTTCGAATGTTCGATTTCGGATTTGTTTTTTGGGATTACACCGATTAATTTTTGATTACACCGATTTTGACCGTTGATGATTTTGATTTCGTTGATTCCGCTGATTTCTTTATCTGAACCGTGATTTGGGAAGATTTTTGGGATGGACAATATTTTTTCTCCACATGCCCGTGTTTTATCAAAGCTTGCTGTTATTATTATTGTCACCAACAACGGTACATCACTGCAAGGTACAAGTCTCCCCATCTTCGGGGCCCTTCCATATTATCCGCGCCAGTATGGCTGGAATAATTTACGTTTTTAAACCGCGGCTAAGAAAACCCTTAACAAGTTTACTATTTCAACTGGCTGATATTTTCAAAAAAAGCAACCTGCAAATCAAGTAGCGACTTTACATTGACCTTTTCGCCGTAGGCATCAAAACATAAAATTTTGGTGTATTCGGGATGCCCTTTTTTCGATTTTTCGAAAAAGTTAAACGTTTCAAAAAAATAATGATTGGTGGTGATATGACTTCTGTTATTCGTTTGTGAGGCGTTTAGCCTGAAACCGATCGCGTCGATCCACTTGTGCACTTTTGTGTGCAGCGAGTTGCTAATTTTGTTCATAGGTTAATGTTTGGTTAAGTATAACGAAAATTCGTGCCATAATGTTACCATTGCATAAACAGTTTTTAAACAATAGTTTATTATTGGTGTGAACTATTTAACGCTTTAACAACATTGCTTATTATTTACGCGCCCGAAACGGTTATCATTACAGCCAAAATCAAAAAAAGCCTAAAATATTGGGGCATCATCGTTTAAAGCGCGATGTTGATGAAAAAGAGACGAAAAACGCACTTCGTTTTAATCTTCACATGTAACAATAATATGATTGATAGGGCTTTAGGGCGTAAAAATGTAACAATCATATATTGATTAAGCTATAAGTACATTTTAAGTTGAACATTTGTAGTTTAAATATGTCTTATACACCAAACACAACAATTGTACGCTGAAAAAAAATTTATGAAAGCCCTTCTCCTTATTTTGAGTTTTACCCTTTTCCTCACTTTTACCGGCCGTGCACAGGCGGGCAGGGAAGTGAAGGGAACCGTTGTCGATTCAACCAAACTGTCGTTGCCCGGCAGCAGCGTTAAGCTGGTATCAAACGCAGGCGACAGTACCATAGCCATAGCCGATTTAAACGGCAAATTCTCTTTCCCGGTGGTTAAAGGCAATAAATTAACCCTTACCATTACCTCGATAGGTTTTACTGCCATCAAAAAACATTACTCGCTTGATGCCGGTACACAACCGGTTGATCTGGGCGCGATTGTTTTAAAGGCCGAAACCAATATGCTTAACCAGGTTACCATTGTTGGCGTTAACCCGGTGGTTTTAAAAGAAGATACCACTGAATACAAGGTAAGCGCCTACCCGGTGCGTGAAAATGCCCCCGTTGAAGATGTACTTAAAAAGCTGCCCGGCGTTGACGTGGATAAAGATGGCAACGTAACAGCCCAGGGAAAATCGGTTACCAAGGTGCGTGTAAACGGTAAGGATTTTTTTGGCGGCGATGTTAAAACAGCAACCAAAAACCTGCCTGCAGATGTGGTGGAAAGCATCCAGGTAATTGATGATTACGGCGACCAGGCCAACCTTACCGGCGTAAAAACCGGCGAGCCGGATAAGATCCTGAACATCACCATCCGCAAGGATAAAAACCATGGCTACTTTGGCCAGGCAACCGCAGCTGATGGCAGCGACTTTTTACCAAAAGCACCGGGCATATCAAATGATAACCGTTACCTGGGCGATTTGAAGTTTTTTAACTTTAATAATGAACAGCAGATTGCTGTTTTAGGAACTATCAATAACACCAACGTAAATACATTCACTTACGGCTCGCCAACAAGCGGCGGCGGTGGCGGCGGCGGTTTTGGAGGCGGTGGCGGCGGGCGTGGTAACGCGCTTCGTGGTAACTCCGGTTCAACAACAAGCGCTCCCGGCATTACCAACGCTCATAACATCGGTGCCAACTATCGCGACCAATGGGGCAAAACCGTATCTGTTTACGGGAGCTACAGCTTTACCGATAATACTACACACACCATAAGTTCATCAATCCAAACCAACAATTTCCAAACCCCAAGTGTAAGTAATCAAAAAAGCGATCAAACGGACAACCCAATCAACCATCGTTTCACTTTCAACATTGAGTGGAAGCCGGATACCATCAACTATTTTAAAATAACACCAAACTTTAGCTATTCAAGCACCAACACCACCGCTAACGAAACGGTATCATCAACCGTTGGTGGTTTACAGGACCAGGCTTATACATCGTTATCGCACAGTGATGGTACTTCGCCCAACTACGGTATCAACGTGTTGTACAACCATCGTTTTAACGCTCATGGCCGTAACTTCAGCATTAATGTGAGTGCCAACTCGTCAAAAACCACGCAGTTTGATAATCCTACTTATCAATATGCCGACGGAGCCCCGCATACCGCACCAGAAAATCAGCAAATATTTACCAATAGCCGCGTTACCAGCGTGGGTACCAATATGTCGTACCTGGAGCCGGTAAGCAAACGCGGCTACCTGGAATTAAATTATGCTTTCAATCGCTCATCAACTAAAAGCGATAAAGAAACAGATACGCTTAGCGCAGCAAATACTTTCAACAATTACGATTTGCTAAGCAACAACTATAAATACAATTTCACCACAAACAAAGTAGGATTGAACTACCGCTTTGTTGAGAAGAAATACAACTTCACCCTGGGGGTTGGTGTACAGCCGGCCATATTAAATGGCCTTAACCTTAAAAATGATTCGGCTACCCATGTAACTACGTTTAATGTGGTTCCAACGGCGCGTTTCACTTACAACTTTTCGAGGGGCAAAGGCTTAAACTTCAATTACAACGGGGGAAGCAATCAGCCGTCATTTAGCCAGTTACAACCGGTTATCGATTTCTCCAACGCGCTTTATCCTGTACAAGGTAATCCTAACCTGAAGCCAGAGTTTGCCAACAACTTTACTTTAAGGTATAATAACTTCAGTTTCCAAACCGGCGATATATTTTTCACCAACTTAAACTTCACGGCTACACAAAACAAAATAGTTCAAAACACCATCACATACCCGCGTAAGTTTAGCGCGGCAGCTTTAGCGGCAGATCCGTCATTAAAAAACCTGCAAAGCACCAACCTCACAACTTACCTTAATGCCGATGGTTATTACTCGGGCAATGCCAACATTACTTACGCCAAACCATGGGCCGAGCGTAAATTCACCCTGCAATTTAATGGCGCCCTTAGCTATACCAACAACATTGCCTTTTCAAACAGTATTGATAGTAACAATGTAGCAGCATCGGCCATTGCGCTTAAAAACATATCAAAAAACCTCAACTTTACCCCGGGCTTAAAATTCAGGGTAAATATTGTTGATATTATTGATGCCGAAGCGAGCGGCAGTTATGGTATTAACAAAACAACCAACACCGTACACACCGAACTGATAGACGGTAGTTCAAACTTTCGCACTTTAAACCTTGGCCTGGCCGGTAAAAACTATTTCTGGAAAGATTGGACACTAAGCTATGATTTTACCCGCACGGTGAATTACGGTTACGCCAGCAGTTTGGATATCAAAAACCCCAATATTTTGAACGCCTACGTTGAGCGCCGCTTTTTAAAAGATCATCGCGCTACCATCCGTTTGGCAGCCTATGATATGTTTAACCAAAACACTGGCTACACATCAATAGTTAATGGTAACATCACCACACAATCAAGCGTGAACAGATTAGGACGCTACTACTTACTGAGCTTCACCCTGCGTTTACAAAAATTTGCGGGCAAGGCCCCGGCGCAAGATCCGGGCCAACGCAGGTTTAACCGCGATGGCGGCGGCCCTGGCGGCCCCGGTGGGGGACCAGGCGGCGGTCCGGGAGGGCCAGGCGGACCCGGATCGTTTTAATCGGTATTAGATAATCAAAAAGGCTCTTTGCGGTATTGCAAAGGGCCTTTTTTGTCTGAATCAGAATTTACAGAATTAAGAAATTAACAGAATGTAAAGCGAATCCGATAAATTCGTTTAATTCAAGTTGTCTCATCCTGTGCCAAGCATCCCATAAATCAAAAAAATCCCCCCAAATCCCGGTTCAGACAAACAGAGGGATAGTAGCGGATACTGGCCCTGTGACTAATCCGTTGCAAACGCGAAACCATATTAATCATCCGTTAAAAACGAGTGTAAGGAAGTATAAAAAGTGGTTATGATTCGATAAAATGAGAGACAGTTTGCGCTACAAATAAATTCGGAAGAATAGGGCGCGCTCAAAAACTTTGCGTCTCCTCTTTGTGTGCTTAAAAGCAGCCGGCTATACACAACTCCTATTTTAGATTTGCGGCTAAATCTAAAATAAGAACCGACACTATTTTAAACTTAGGCGAAAATCTAAAATAAGGATAGGTGCTGTTTTAAATTTAGCCGCAAATCTAAAATAAGAGCAGGGCTGTTTATTGAACAAGAAAAAAATATGCCTTCTTACCCTACGCCGCAATAACCCTGTTAATTACCCGCTCCAGATCATCCAGATCAAAAGGTTTGGCTAAATAGGTTTGGGCACCGGCGTGGCTGGCCAGGATCTGGATATCGCTGTTGGCCGAAAAATAGATAACGGGAATATCTTTTAATGCATCGGTTTTTTTGAGCGTTTGCGTTGCAATGATGCCGCCCGAATCGGGGATCCAGTTATCCATCATAATTACATCGGGTAAAATTGCAGATACTTTTTCAACAATGTTATTGCAATCGCTGTAGGTGTGTACTTCCCATCCCTGTTCTTCTAAAATATAACTGCAAATAGAAAGGATGTCTTCATCATCATCAAATATGATAATCTTTTTTGTCGAAGTACTCATGAGATAGTTGTATGTGAATTTATAAACATGTTTTCATAAAAACAAATGTTTTAAATTGAAAATTAAAACGGATATGCTTAAACCGTCACTTTAACGCATTTGCAGATTTTTTGTTTGTTCAGATTACCACTTCTTAACTACTACAACCCATCTTTAATGCTTTTGTAACCGATTAATTACCCCTTTTTATTGAAAACCTTGATATTTTTACTCAACCAATTTTCAAAAAGCCTTAAAAAATCCTGTTTATACCAACAAATACACCTGTAAATTATATTTCATGAACATGCAAATCAAATCGATTTTATTGGGCGGCCTGCTGATGTGTGCACTTGCGCCGGTAAACGCGCAAACAACCGGGGCCAGCCTTTGGCTTACCAAGGCTGATAGGTCGGCGCTTTTTGAGCAACAAAAAGATGCCCTGATATTTAAACCGGGAGAAGGCTCGGGCACCACTATTACCGTTGATGATAAACAACGCTATCAGCCCATTGATGGATTTGGATTTGCGCTAACCGGGGGCAGTGCCATGCACATTATCAGGATGAGTGCCGAAAGCCGCGCCGCACTGTTAAAAAATCTGTTCGCTACCTCTGGCAATAATATCGGTATCAGCTACCTCAGGCTCAGTATTGGTGCTTCGGATTTGAACGAAAAAGTTTTTTCGTACGATGATCTGCCCGATGGCCAAACCGACCCAACTTTAAAACACTTTGATCTGAGTGCGGATAAAACAGACGTGATCCCGGTGATGAAACAGATTTTGGCCATTAATCCGGCCATTAAAATTCTGGGCTCGCCATGGTCGCCGCCGGCCTGGATGAAAACCAATAATGATACCCGCGGCGGCAGGTTAAAACCCAATTGTTACCCCGTTTATGCCAAATACCTGGTTAAATATATCCAGGCCATGAAAGCTAATGGTATTATTATCGATGCCATCACTATACAAAACGAACCGCTGCACCCGGGCAATAACCCAAGTTTATTGATGGTTGCGCCGGATGAAGCCGATTTTATTAAAAACAATCTCGGCCCGGCCTTTAAAGCAGCCGGCATCAAAACAAAAATTATTGTTTATGATCATAATGCCGACAGGCCCGATTACCCGATCTCGATATTGAACGATCCGGCAGCACGCAAATATGTGGATGGCTCGGGCTTCCACCTGTATGGCGGCGATATCTCGGCGCTTACGGATGTACATAACGCTCACCCGGATAAGAACATTTATTTTACCGAGCAGATGACCGTTGAACCCGAAAACCAAAGCACCATTAACATTGCCTGGCCGGTAAAACGCCTGATAGTTGGCGCTACACGCAACTGGAGCCGCAACGTACTGGAATGGAACCTTGCAGCCGACCCTGAATATAAACCCTATACCGACAGGGGCGGCTGCCCATCATGCCAGGGTGCTGTTACCATCGATAAAAACGAGGTGAAGAAAAACGTGGCCTATTACTCGGTAGCTCATGCTTCAAAATTTGTACGCCCCGGCTCGGTGAGGATTGCCTCCAACAGTTCGGATACCCTACCCAACGTGGCCTTTAAAACGCCAGATGGTAAAAAGGTACTTATTGTAGCCAATACCGGCGATAGCGCGCAGGATTTTAACATCAAATACCAGGGAAAAGTGCTGGCAGTAAGTTTGGATAAAGGATCGGTAGGCACATATATCTGGCAGTAAAAGGTTAGGGTAACATTCAAAAACAAGGCAAACAACATGTTAACAACATTGATAAAAAATATAAAACTAAGTACTGCTGCAAAGGCTATACTGGCCGCAGCCCCTGCTTTATTATTTAGTTTGAAGGGAAACGCTCAAACCGGCTTTTTAAAAGCCGATGGTAAAAAGATAGTGGACGAAAAAGGGCAGAACGTATTACTGCGCGGCATGGGCCTGGGTGGTTGGATGTTGCAGGAAGGTTATATGCTGCACATTAATAAGGATAGTCGTCAATACCGCATTCGCGAGCGGTTGGAAGAGTTGATGGGGCCTGCCGAAACCAAAGAATTTTACGATACCTGGCTCACCAATAATACCCGCAAAATTGATGTTGACTCGATGAAGCGCTGGGGTTTTAACTCCATACGCCTGCCTATGCATTATAACCTGTACACGTTGCCGGTGGATAAAGAGCCTGTAGCAGGCCAAAACACCTGGATTGAAAAGGGCTTTAAAATGACCGACGATTTGCTGGCCTGGTGCAAAGCCAACCACATGTACCTGATTCTTGACCTGCACGCCACACCGGGCGGCCAGGGTAACGATCTCAACATTTCTGACCGCGACCCGGATAAGCCATCGCTTTGGGATAGCGAGGCCAACAAAGCCAAAACCATTGCCCTGTGGCGCAGGCTGGCCGAGCGATACAAAAACGAACCTTACATTGGCGCTTATGATATCATTAATGAACCAAACTGGGGTTTCGATGATCCGCAGAATGATAAAAACGGGTTGAAAGAAAAAACCAACGCCCCTTTACGCAAGCTGATGGTTGATATTACCGCAGCAATACGCGAAGTGGATAAAAAGCATATTATTATTATTGAAGGTAATGGCTGGGGTAATAACTACAACGGTATTTTGCCGCCATGGGATAAAAACATGGTGCTGAGCTTCCACAAGTATTGGAACTTTAACGATCAGAAATCCATCGATCATATCATCAAAACCCGCGATCAGTACAACATCCCCGTATGGCTTGGCGAAACCGGCGAAAACTCCAACACCTGGATAAGCCAGGCGATAGGCTTGCTGGAGCGCAATAACATTGGCTGGAGCTTATGGCCGCTTAAAAAACTGGGTAATAACAACCCGATGGAAATAGTATCTAACCTTAATTATGATGATGTGGCCAAATACATGAACAGTGGTCGCCGTAAACCAAAGGAAAGCAATGTATACAGCGGCACCCTGGAACTGGCCACTTATGCCAAACTGGAAAACACCATTATTCACCATGATGTGATCGATGCTATTTTCAGGCAGCCGCATTCGGCAGATACCAAGCCGTTTAAGGCCAATAAAATTGGTAATGGCACGGTTATCAACGCTGTTGATTATGACCTGGGCCGTAACGGCTCGGCTTATTTTGATACCGACACTGCCGATTATCATACCTCGGGCAAGCCGGGCGTTGGTAACCGCGGCCATGTTTACCGTAACGACGGAGTGGACATCACCAAAGATTCGACCCAATACAACAGCTACTATGTTGACCATATTGAAACCGGCGAATGGACACAATACACCATACAGGTAAAAACGCCGGGTGTATATTCCATTAGCCTCAAAATTGCTTCGGCTACTGATGATGCCAAACTATCGGTATTGGTTAATAACACCACACAAGCTAAAGAGGTTGCTGTGCCCAATACCGGCGGATTTAAAAAATGGCAGGTTATTGCTGTTAAAAATATTGTGCTGAAAGCCGGGGCTAATAAAATAAAAGTACAGGCGGATAACGGTGGGTATAATTTGCATTACCTGCAGTTTTGGAAGGGGAAGTAAACACGTAGCCGGGGTATTGAGAGCGCCATAGTTAAGGCGTTATTGCGGCACGAAGCAATCGCACGAAAGCAGGTAAGCCCTGTATAATCCGCAATTGCTTCGTGCCTCGCAGTGACGCCTTTTTTAATTTATTTTTTATTTAAAGCTATTGCAAATCAGTAATCTTATAGTTAAATTTATTATACCAATTATCTACATGATCTAAACTAAGGAGGAGTCGTTATGAAAAAACAAACTACCATAGTTAGTCAGCCTAATAAGACTGAAACTATCCCTGCAGCACCTGTAAACTGCCAGCCATCAAATCAAAAAACGTATCGCGACCACAGCCACTGCGATCACTCGCACGGCAGGGTAAATAAATTCGCGATAGGGAGTAACAGGGGGCCTTGCTTTTTTTAAGCTTTTGATAGAATAATATCCATGGTTGATGAGCATTTGCTATGCTTGTTTAGTTTACTATGCTTAAAAGGGTACACGCCACGGGCGTGCACCAGCAAACAGTATTCAGCGACACATTTGCGCTATCATTTTACCAGGAAATATGACCTGCCATCCGGCTTAAAATTGTGTAAATAAATAGCCAGCGAGCAAAGCCCTATTTCTTCTCTGCGCTTGTCAACGCCAGCCTCATCGGCTATCGCGAAGCTTTGGTATTGCCCATCATCGGTGATTTTTACGTGTGTTCCGTATATTTGCGTGTTATTTTCATTCAGGTCGATATTTTCTGCAATGATGGCAAAGCCTTCGGCAGGTAAAGCGCCTTCGAGGGCGGCATTGCGCACTATCGAAAAATACTTTTTTTGGCCGGCGATATCGGCATGCATTAAAACGATGATCATTGCTTCGGCGGCATCACGGCCGAAATAGGTTTTCCCCCTCCATCCGTAGGTATTAACAATAGATGATACTTTGATAAAGTTAATGGAGTCCGTTTCGTGCAGGTATTCTTTAAATTCTTTTACCGTTGCCGAATTTTTCCCGTATCGATTCAACAGCCTTATATACTTATCATAGTTTGCCTGGTACTCCTTCAGCATCTGCGAAAACTCGATAGCTACCGGCTCAATTAACTGGGTGCGGTTGTGTATCACGGCATCCTTTAATACTTCCCACCGTACTTCATGTTGATATTTTCGGAAAAGTGGTTCGGCAGCAAGCTTATCGTAATTTTTAAACCTTCGTTTGCTTAGTAGTTCCAGGTAACGGTAAGCGCTATCGCGCCTGTTCAATGCAGCCCAGCAGGCAGCGGCGTTATAAAGGTGTGCTGTGTCCATGATACCGTTAGCACCGGCACGCAAGGCCGTATAAAACTTTGCAGCTTTTTTATATTTTTTTACGGCGAATAAAGAATCGGCAGCCCGGAACGTAGCAGCCCTGTCCTGCCCGCTAACCGACGTATGGAACGAGCAGATCATCAGCAATAAAACAAGATATTTCAACCGCATGATAAAGGTTTGATGGCATTAATTTACACTTATCAAACGGTTAAAGCCGGCCTCATGATACTAAAACCGGCCTGTTTAACATTTTTTAACGGCCACGGTTTACTCCGCGCGCTTTAACTCCATCTTATTCCCATCGCCATAAAATATCAAATGCTGCTTGCCATCGGCATCTTTATTAAACTCGAGTTTGTAGGGCAAATCGCGGAAAAAGAAATGATTGACCGCTTGCGGGTAAAGCTCCCGTTTAATATCCCCGATGGCTTGGGCAAACAGGCGTCCGCCATCTTCGGTAATACTTAAAGTACGCGGCGGACCAATCAAAAATTTGCCTGTATAGGTTTTCAATATGTCGGCAGGTACGGTTACAAGTGTTTTTATGTTGGGATGATACAGGCCTTTAAAGTCATAAACTTTGGCTACGCTGTTAATCAATTCGTTGATAACGCCATCATTGTTGCTGTTTACCATTACCACTACGCCGTTACCGCCCTCAAAACTACCAACGTAGCGGGCACGAAAACCGGCATTGGCACCATCATGGCTGAAATAAAAAACATTATCGGGCTTGCTTATAAACACACCGAGGCCAACATCATTACCGGCATGCACGGTAAACATTTGCTTTACCATTGCCTGGTTTAATACATTGCTTGATTTACCTTCATAAGCCTGCTGTATGGCGATGATGTATTTGGCCAAATCTGTCGGATTAGTCCATAAACCGGCGGCGGCTTGTTCCGGGTAGATATGGTAATTGCCCCTGATAGGTTTACCATCTTCATTATAAGCTGTAGCTAACAGCGCTTTATTAACATCGATAGCCGGTTGCGCATAGGTACTGCTGTTCATACCCAGGGGGTTCAACACTTCCTTTTTCATATAATCAGCGTAGGGCAGATGGGTAATATCCATCACCATCAATTGCGAAACGGTAATGCCACCGCCCGAATACTGATAGTTTAAGCCAGGCGCGGTAACCGAATGAATGCGCGGCGTGTTGGCGGGCTTTTCGCCATTAAGCACCTGCACAATAGTTGGCAAGGGAACGCCCGGTTCATAACCGCCGAAACCATGTACATTAAGGCCCGAGCTATGGCTTAACAAATTGACTGTGGTGATTCTTTTGCCTTTGGAAACGCTATCGTAAGGGAACTTCCACGAGGTTAAGTAGGTGTTGATATCGGCATCCAGGTCAAGCTTTTTATCCTGCGCCAGCTTAAGCACCCCAACCGCGTTTAATGATTTACTGATAGATGCCGCCTGGAAAAGTGTTTGAGTCGTTACCGGCGTTTTAGCGCTATCATTGGCAAAACCGTACCCCTTGGCCCAAACAATTTTATGGTTTTGGATCACCGCGATGCTTAGGCCCGGAATTTTGTAGAAAGCCATCCTGTCGGCAAGGCTCCAGGTTTTTTCACCAGCTATTTGTACCCGGCCGAAGAGGTTGTTTTCAACTTGTTTGATTTGTTCAACTGCGTCTGTTTGGGCTCGGAGAATTAGAGGAGTGGTTATAAACGCCGCCGATAATAAAATTCTGCTAAAGGTTTTCATTGATTTGTTTTAGATAGGTTTACCTACGCAAGGTAAAAACAATCAAAATAAAATCAAATAAAAACAAAATTAAATTTTGAATAAATCAAAAAATTAAAATTTAATATCAACAAAGCACACAAGAATAAAACATTAGTAATCTTTATTGATATTATCGGCTTTCAATACACTGTCTACCATACTCCTTGAAACCTGCTTTGCAGTGTGTTCAATCTGGTAGGTGTAAACTACCGAGTCTTTTCTTGTTTTAGTAGGATAATTATATTCTATCTCTATCCATCGTCCCTGTCCGTTTTGCTTTGGAAGTGTGTATACATCATATTCCTCTACGATATCGCAACCGGAAAAAGATATCGATTTCCTTTTATGGCCTATCACGTTTTCATCACCTGTCCACCAAATAAAATCGGGATTACGCTCCTTAATGTGCCAGTGGCTGGGGATGGCTGGTATCCCTAATGATTTCCTCTTCCGGTTATAGGATAACCCATATTTTTTATCCTGGCAGCTTGTTACCCAATATTCTTTTATCGGTTCATATCCAAAAGCCAACAAACAAGCCGATATCAAAATAATTCGGTAGCTCATTGAGGGTTTCTTTGCTTCCATTGTTTAGGTTTATACAGGTGTGCTATTGAATTTACCAACTATACTATCTCTGGTAGCTCATTCTACTTCATAATCATAATAAATACCGCAGCAAAATCAATGCGTGTACTTGCTAACTATGGTAAATATAATAGGTGGAATAATTAACGAAACTAATACCAAAATGCCTTTAAGAAATCTCCTGTTGGGATCTTCATTTTTCATTTCAAACCTTAGCTTATTGTACTTCCCATAGTATTTACGGTAGTTAAAGTAATACACCAGAAGAATAGGAATAATGAGAACAAATTCGATTAGCTCTTTATATAAATCCCTTGCTGTTTTTTCAATAAACTGGTTTTCTAAAAGCACAGCTACAGCCATTATTAAAAACGATTGCGACAGAGAAATAACCATAACACCAGGAAGCCCTCTGCGCCCGCCCCGTTTATAAAACAGCTGCACAGTTCGGTAAAAAATATAATCAAGCCAGGTGTTCATTATCATATCTCATAATAATTCCCTTCATTTCCGCTCAAATATCTTTGATAATCTTTCATTACATTAACTTTCTTTAATACATCGTACTCCACCCTGATATCAAACTCTTCGGGATTAAAGAACGAACAATAAGGACAAACAGCATTTTCGGCAATTCCGTAAACATTAACAGCGGGCAAATTGGGGGCTCCGATATCACCTTTACCTTTATCTTCTCCGTCTGTCCGTATTATCTTTTCGTACAACTGATATTTAAGCTGTCTTTTAAATCCAAACTTAAACTGGATCTCAACCGGAAATAGTTTATTACAATTAATACACGGAATTTCTGTTTTTAAGATATTGAAAGCTCCCATAGAAGTTGATTATCACCCAGCCCAACCCTCTCTATCCAAACTCCTGAAATGAATAGCCTCTGCCAGATGCTCCAGTTTAATATCCTCGCTCCCTGCCAAATCAGCTATAGTTCGTGATACTTTCAAAATCCTGTCATAAGCCCTTGCCGAAAGCCCCAGTTTTTCCATTGCTTTTTTAAGGAGAGTTTGGCCGGCAAGATCAATTTTACATTGCTCACGCACCATTTGGGAGCTCATTTGGGCATTGGCATGCAAATCGGGTCTGTCGCCGAAGCGATTTACCTGTACCTCACGAGCTTTGATTACCCGCTCGCGGATCAGTTCACTTTTCTCGGCGGCACGGTCGGATGATAGCTCGCTGAAGTTAACGGGCGTTACTTCCACATGCAGGTCGATCCTGTCCAACAGCGGACCGGAAATTTTACTCAGATATTTTTGCACCATGCCGGGAGGGCAGATGCATTCTTTTTCGGGGTGGTTATAATATCCGCAGGGGCAGGGGTTCATACTTGCCACCAACATAAAACTGCTTGGATAATCAACCGTAAACTTTGCCCGCGATATGGTTACTCTCCGCTCTTCCAACGGCTGACGCATTACCTCAAGGGCGCTGCGTTTAAACTCCGGCAATTCATCCAAAAACAAAACGCCATTGTGCGCCAGCGAGATCTCACCGGGGGCCGGGTTGCTTCCGCCGCCAACCAGGGCTACGTCGCTGATGGTATGGTGCGGGCTCCTGAATGGCCTTACGGTAACCAAAGCATCCGCTGCCGAAAGCTTCCCGGCTACCGAGTGAATTTTGGTAGTTTCCAGCGCCTCGTATAAATTAAGCGGCGGCAGTATGGAGGGCAGCCTGCGGGCCAGCATGGTTTTACCAGCTCCCGGCGGACCGATCAATATTACGTTATGCCCTCCGGCTGCTGCAATTTCCAGCGCGCGTTTAATGTTTTCCTGTCCTTTTACTTCGCTAAAATCGCTGTCGTAATTGCACAGGCTGTCGTAAAACTCTTCGCGGGTGTTTACTATTTCTGGCTTAAGAGGGGTTGTGCCGTTAAAAAAGCCAACCACATCGGCAATGCTTTCAACGCCGTAAACTTCCAGGTCGTTCACTATTGCAGCTTCGCGGGCGTTTTGTTTGGGGAGGATAAAGCCTTTAAAGCCATCCTTGCGGGCCTGTATCGCTATGGGTAAAGCCCCTTTTATGGGCTGCAGGCTTCCATCAAGCGAAAGCTCGCCCATAATGATGTATTTTTCAAGTTGTTCGGTTTCAACCTGGCTCGAGGCGGCCATAATGGCAATGGCTATCGTTAAATCATAAGCCGAGCCCTCCTTGCGGATATCGGCCGGAGCCATGTTCACCACAATCCGCTGCCGTGGCATGCGGTATCCATTGGTTTGCAAGGCTGTTTCAACACGCTGCATTGATTCGCGAACAGCATTATCCGGCAGGCCAACCACAAAATAGGCAGCCTTTCCGCCACCGGCGTTCACTTCAATAGTTATGGTAATGGCTTGTATGCCGTAAACTGCGCTTCCAAAGGTTTTAACCAACACTGTGATAATAGTTAATTGAAGCGAAAGTATATATTTTTACCGATTGATAAAACCTCCAGCCAACAAAAAACCCACCTTGCAGGCGGGTTTTTAATATATTGTAAATATTATTCTTATCGTAATAAAGCACCAGCCTCGCAAACCACCAGCACAAAGCTGCATGAAACTATCACACAAATCATCAGCATTACACTCCAGGTATTAGGGTTGTGTTTGCTGATCCGTTCGAAAGCGAGATTAACTTTTTTAAAGTAACGGCTGTTTAACAAAACAAAGTAGTTAAGTACCAACGCACCGGTAGCTCCCAATAAAATCATCAGGCCGGATGCAGGGCTTACTTCAAACCAGCCGGTGTTTAAAAGCAACTGGGCAACGGTAGTTAAAATGGCCAGCAAAACGATCATTAAAAAACTGGCACCAAAAAGGGCATTGGCTTTTGGCAGGCCGCCATGACCGAAGTTTTTAACATTCCACCTGTAAAACGTTACGTAAATGGATTTGTAGATTCCTGCTGCTTTCATAATGTTATGGTTTTAGGTAATTAATTGGGTACAATATACTATTACTTGTACAATATTAGTTTAAAAACGCAATCGGCAAAATTTTATTATGCAACGGGCTTTATTTTATCGTGTTTTTGCGCAATTATTTGGTTAAACACGTATAAAAATTTATTGGGCTGTGTAACATTCTTATTATCAATGCCGTCTATACCATCAATACACAACCTTATGAACACAATTAATCAAACACAACCCGCCGGGAACGATACCGCCGGTGAGATGAACATCAACATTATCTTCAATAAAAAAGTTGATGGCGGTAATTTAAGCATTATTGAACAGCAAATACCCTATAAAGCCGGCGTGGCCTTAAACCTTTGCAATAACCACGATAAGGTGGTTTATGTTATTGAAGGCCGTTTCAGGTTTTTTGCCGGTGGCAGATATTACGATGCCGAAAAGGGTGCAAGCCTCTTCATACCAAAGGGCACATTGCATGGTTATAAAAACCCAGCCCCGCAAACAGGCAAGGTACTGGTTACACTAACCCCGGGCGGTGCCAACGGCTTTTTAAATAAAATTGAGCGTACAGTACAGCTTGTACAGCCCGGCAAATCGGCTTTGGCTATGGCCGTTTAGGTAAAACAAATGTTACAAACCTTAAAATGCCGCTATTTCGCGGCATTTTTGCTTTGCGGGGGGCAATATTTGTGCCTTTTGCCTGTTATAGGAACAATTTACAGCATATCAGCCCCCTTTGGGGAGTTATAGGTGCGGTGGGTTAAGGAGGTGAGTGGTTTTTATGCTTTAAACCTTTGCTGCTTGTTTTTGTCGAAGCGAAAAAGATCAGCAGCAAAACAGTTAACAAAATATAAAATACTAAACCCTACCCAACCCTATGATATAAGTTATCCATACTTAAGCCGCCGGCCCTACAAATACCTATAACACAATTTTTTAACCCTTATCGTCTTGCACCTAAACCGCTGAATGAAGACAACCTTTATTTCACTACTGCTTTTTTGTTTCTTTTCTGTTAGTTATGCCCAAAACCGCGCCGCTATTAAAGGTCGCGTAACCGATTCTGTGAGTAAACAGCCGCTTGAGCTAAGTACTGTTGCCATGGTTGATGTTAAAGATTCATCGCTTATTGCCTATACCTTAAGTAAAAAAACCGGCGACTTTGAGTTACAGCGTCTCCCGGCCGAAACGCGGGTAAAGCTGGTGATCTCGTACGCCGGCTATAAAAGCTATATCCGCCAGTTTAATTTTAAAAAAGGCGAGGTTATGGATATCGGCAATATCAGCCTTAATAGCAAAATGCTGAGCGAGGTTGTGGTACGGGCCGAACGCGTACCTGTTAAAATGAAAAAGGATACCATCGAGTTTGATGCAGCCGCCTTTAAAACCCGGCCCAATGCCGCGCTCGAAGAGTTGCTTAAAAAACTGCCCGGTGTTCAAATTGATGGCGATGGCACTATCACCGTTAACGGTAAGGATGTGAGCAAACTGCTTATTGACGGCAAACAGTTTTTTGGTAACGATCCTAAAATAGCTACCAAAAACCTCGATGCCGAAATTGTTGCCCAGGTGCAGGTTTATGACGACAGGGAAAACGACCCGGATCACCTCATTAGCGATACCAAGGTGCCCAAAATCATCAACATCAAACTAAAAAAAGCTATTAAACGAAGCATTTTTGGTAAAGTGTTTGCCGGTGCAGGCTCGCGCGACAGGTATGAAACCGGCGGCTTGTTTAACATGTTCAGGGATACTTTACAACTGAGTTTAATTGGATTGAGCAATAACCTCAATCATACAGGCTTTTCTAACCAGGAAATCTACTCGGAGGGGGGATTTGACCGCAGTGGGGGAAGTACCTCCTTTAACGGCCGCCCAAGCTGGGCCAGTAACTGGGGCGGAATTGAAAAAATCACCTCGGGTGGTTTTAACCTTAATCAAAACTATGGCAAAAAGCTGAAGCTTAACCTGCAGTATTTTTACTCGCAGCGCAATAACATCAATAACTCGTCGAACTTTCAGCAGCAGTTTTTAAAGGATACTACGCTGCTAAGCGCTAACACCAATAACCGCAACTCAAACAGCCATAGCCATACAGCTACAGCTTTGGTTGAGTGGGAGCCGGATACTGTTCGTCACTTACGGTTTAGCCCTTCGTTAAGCTTTAGCGGCAATGATAATACAGCTTCATCAACAGGTAATACCCGCAATAATTTTAATATGCCGGTGAATACCTCGGTAGGGAATAATTTTGGCAATGGCAGCTCTACACAGTACAGGCAAAATTTTTACTTTCATAAACGTTCAAGGAAGCATAAGGGCGAATCGTTTAACATCTCTAACAATCTGCAAATCAATCCGGGTGAAAACACTTCGTTTAATAATAGCGATGTGGTTAATTACCAGCATGCCAACCTGTCGGATAGCCTGCATCGCCGTTCAAGCCGTACCACCAACAATGTGTCGGGCAATATTGATCTGAGCTATCGCTATCCGATTACCAAAAAACTTACAGTGGATATCACTACTTCAAACTCTTACAATAAAAGCAGCGACCAATTGTTTACCTACGACAGGAAAACCAACACCTTCGATTCGCTGCTGGTAAACCAAAGCTCTGATCTTAAACGCGACCAGTGGACAGAGAACATTAAACCTGGTATTACCTATCAGCTGGGCAAAAACACACAGATTATTGCCGGTCTTAATACCCAATGGCAGCAGATAGAAAACAACTTTGTAAGCAGCAGGCTGAGCCAAAACTATTTTTTCCTGTTGCCAACTCTTCGCTTTGAAACCGACAGACTATCGATAAGTTATGACCGGGGCGTAAACCAGCCGGGCATATCAAGCCTGCAGCCGGTTACCATTGTTTACAGTCCGCTGTATACGTTTACCGGTAATCCTAATTTAAAGCCCACTATTAACAATAATTATAATATCAGCTACCGCCTTTACACTACGCAAAGCCAGGTAAGCCTGTGGGCTTACGGGGGCGTTTATAAACAGGAAAACCTGTCGATAAATCAGCAAACCATCCGGTCAGACGGGTCGCAAACCGTTACTGTAGTTAACCGCGACGGTCGGCCCAGCTATAGCCTCAATGTTGGGTTCAACAAACGTTTCAGAAAGATGAAAGACTGGCAGATCTTTTTCTCCACCTCGTTAAATGGCTCGTACAATCAAAACCTCAACCTGCTAAACAATGTTGAAGGCTGGCAAAATACCTTTAACCGGGGAATCTATCAAAACGTTTATTTTGACTGGAAAGAAAAAGCAACTTTAAACATTGGCGCAGGCTATAACATAGGCGATACCAAGTACAAATACGACGATTTTAGAATCGTGCATACCGGCAACTTTAACTTGAACAATAACCTGGTATTAAGGCCCATCAGGCGATTGGTTTGGGAAACCAAGCAGGATTTTTATTACAACACCCAGATAGCCCCGGGTTTAAAAAAGGGAGTTAACGTAATAAGCACCTCGATAGCTTTGCTGATGCTCAAAAAAGATAGGGGAGAGCTTAAATTTACCGTATACGATGTGTTTGATCAAAACGTGAGCATCTACCGCTACACGGGCACAAACTCCATTACCGACACTCAAAATAATACGCTAAACCGGTATTTTTTGGTTACTTATAGTATTAAGTTTAATAAGCTGAGTACGAAGTAGGGGAGGTTGTCTGAATCAGAATTTACAGAATTTTAGGATTTTCAGAATGTTGTCTGAACCGGAATTTGGGGGAATTAACAGAATGCAAATCAAATTCAATAAATTCTTTAATTCCCCCAAATTCCGGTTCAGACAATACCAGTATGCGGTCTTGTCTTCACGACCGCCGGGTGAAGATTTTGGGTGGAGAATTTCAGGATTTTTAGAATACATTCTGTTAATTTAAAAATTCTGTAAATTCTGATTCAGACAATCAAACACTACATTTCCTCATCAAAAGTAGCCAGCAAATTCACGTTCGGGTCAATCTTAACATCCGTTGGCTTTGCCTTCATTTTGTAGTGTATCGTTGCCGATTTTTCCTTTACCATGATGGTTAATACTTCACTATCAATCCCAATCTCTAACGGAAACTGGTAAACATAATCCTGGTTTTGCAGTACGTTGATGGTTAGGCTGCTTTCCTTCTCGTCCCAGGTCCATTTAACGGCCAGTTTGGGGTGGCCGGCGGTGCGCAGCCATTGGGTAAAAAATTGTTTCAGATCTTTACCGCTGGTTTGCTCCATTATGCGCCTTAAATCATCCGTATTGGCGTTGCTGCCCTGGTATTTGGCGTAGTAATTACGTATGCCTTTCCAAAACGTGGCATCGCCTAAGTTGCGCCTTAGCATATGCAGTACCCAGCCGCCTTTTTCGTAACTGTTGGCATTGAGCAGTTGCATGTATTTGGTTTTAACGGCGGTGTCAACAACCGGGGTTAAACGGGCTTTTTCAAAGCCTATCACTTTTTTACGATCGGCAATAAGCCTGGTTTTCAGGGTATCGGCACCGTATTTGTTTTCGAGGTACAGGTTGGTCATATAAGTAGCAAAACCCTCACTTAACCACAGGTGACCAAAGCTTTTTTCGCTGGCACCATCGCCAAACCATTGGTGGGCAATTTCATGGGCCATCAGCTCTTCAATGCCCGGTGTTTTAACCGATTCTTCAAAATAAAAAATGGCACTGGCATTTTCCATACCGCCAAAAATGGTTTTTGACTGCACGTTGGCCAGCTTCTCATAACTGTAGGGGCCAACATTTTTTATAAAATAGGGCAGGATATCTTTAGCTACCGCATAATTCTTAAATCCAACTTCCTTGCTTTCCGGAAACACGTAGGTAAACACCGGGATGCCATTAACATCACCCGGATGATCGATGGCAAATTCGGCAACGCCTATCACCATTACCTTGGTTGGCAGGGCTACGGTTTCAACCCAATGGGTTAACTTCATTTTGCCGGGTAATTGTTTTTCTTCGGTTTGCAAACCGTTTGATACTACCTGGTAATGGTCGGGCGCGGTTACTATAAAATCAACAGGGGCTTTATCCGCTATATTATCAACACAGGGCAGCCAGTTGTGGGCGCGGTTTGGCCAGTTATCACCAAAAAAAGTACGGTGACCATAAGCGTTGGTTGATATAATGAGGCCATCGGCCGGGATGCCGCTGTAAGTAATGGTATAATCTCGTGTATTGCCTTTTAGCGCGCGGGTGGTTATTTTCAGCTGCTCATCATCCTGGGTAAATTTTACCGGCTTCCCGTTTTCAGTTACCGCCGATACCAGCATGCCTTTACCTTTGGCATTAGTTTTTACCAGGTCGAGGTTGAAGCCGGTGGCATTGCTTAAAAACTTTGCGGTAACTGTAGCCTTGCCTTTGATGTTGTTATCGGCATCGTTAAGTTTAATATCAAACGTATAATGCCTAACATCAATATTGGCTCCGGGCACCTGGGCAAAAGCCGGGATGGTAAAAAGTGTTGATAATGATAAAATAACTAAAAATATCCTGCGCATAAGCTTCCTTCAATTTGTATTGTACAACAACAAAGCTAATAAAAACAGCCTTTTATCTGCGCTTATAGTGTGCAGGGCGCAGGATATTTTTTAACACCGCTAAAACGTTACGTTAACACCTGTGGTAAATAAAAAATACAGGCCGTTCATTTTGGTGTTGCTCACATAATCAACCTGGTTAAAGGGTTTGATAAGATAAGGAGTAAACAAAATTTGCCATTTGTTGATGTTATACGTTACCGGTAATGAGCCGCTAAAAGCCAGTAGTTTATACTGCCTTACCTCGCGCTGGTTTTGCTGTGTTACTGTTTGAGTAATAATAGTTTGCTTAGGCTGATTGGGAAACAAAATATTAATAGGCGTTTGTTTCTGCGGAACTGCAACCGAGCGGGTAACCTGCGATTCGGTATAATAGGTTTGATAGAAAGATTGCGTACCGGCGTACAGTGTAGCGGTAGGCGTAACTTTCAGGCCACTTTTTTTATCGGCACCTGTTTTCAGCGCAAAAATCTCTTTGGATAGTTCGGCGGTGTTAACAACGTCGTTACTGTTATTTTTATTGAAACGGTAGCTGATGCCGGCGCTTAATTTTACAATATCATCGGGATTGGCATACAGTTGCCCATCCAGCGTGGCATTAAATGATGAGAGGATAATAGGGCTGCTGCCGGTAATAAAATATTTAGTGGCCGATATATTACCTCCGTAATACCGCTTCGCATCAAACGCAAAAACATAGCCGGGTGTTACGCTCAATCCTTCGGTACCCGATTTGTCGCCGTTTAAATCAAAATATCCTATAGCGCTTATAAAAAAGCCATGTTTGCTAACCAGTGTAAGCGAAGGGAGTAAAACCGGAACACTGCTTTCATCCCGCCGGCCGGCATAAGTAAGGTTTGAAAGATATTGAACACCCGCATTTACAAAAATCTCTTTGGTTTTAGTGACGGTATCGGCTTTTTGCTGGGCGTAAACTGCGGGGCCGGCTAAAGCCAGCAGCAGGATAAGTTTAAGTTTTTTCATGGTTGATGCTGATCAAAAAAATGTCCGGATAATCAAAAAGGCCGGAACCGGCCTTTTTGATTTAGTGTATAGTAAATGATATTACTGTTTGGTGGCGCTCAGTTTTGATGAACCGCTGCCCGATGTTTTAACAGTTACAGTTTTTTTACCTGCCTTAACGGCTGTGTTTGAAGCCCCGCTGTTTGAAACGGCAGACCTTAAGCTTTTAGCACTAACCGCAGTATTGCTTGTGCTGTTTAAATTACCTGTTGAGGTTACGCTCACATTTTTGCTAACCTGATCAATCCCGGTACCTGCAGCAACGGCAGTATTACCCGCTGTGGTAGTTGCACCAGCCCTTAAGGCAGCAGCATTGCTGCTTACTTTTTCGGTGGTATTAGCAGCTACACCTTCGGTAGTATTTAAGGCTTTTTCGCTGCCGGCGGTTACACCTGTTGTATTTACATTACCTGCAACGGCGGTGGTGCTGTTAACACCAGCCTGTGCAGCTGTTGAGCCCGCAGTAGCGTTAACTGTTGAAGCTACATTGCTGTTAACATTGGCCGCCTGGTTTACCGCAGTACCTGCTACAGCCTGATTAGTGGTTGCCTGCGTTGCGGTGCGCGCTGCTACATTTTGAGCCTGGTTAGTAGCCTGGGTAGCTACGGTTGATGTAGTATTAACTGTTTTTTGTGCAATTGATGCTGCGTTAACTGATGGCGTAGCCACTTTGGTTGCTATTTTAGTTGCAGTGGTTGCACCAAGATTAATCTGTGCCGAACTAACTTTGAAAGCAAATAATGCCGCGGTAAACAAAACCGGTTTAATTAAATTTTTCATGGTCAAATATTTAGTTAACAATAATTACATTAAGGGGGGAAGCTAAATGCACGACCCTTATTGGTTATCAGTACTAAATCAAAGTGAATGCCATAAGCCCTGTAATGACATTTTAATGACTTGCAAACTCTAAAGAAGCAAAATGTGTATATTAATTTATACACTTGTTCATTTTGTTCGCCAGGGGGTTATGCAAATTCTCTTTGTAATTATTAAAATCCTCTTATTTCTTATTTGTACTCTAATAACTGAGCGTAAAACTAATTGGAAGTTCATTTTCAACAACAACTTCCCTGTCCTGATATACAGCAGGAAGCCATTTTCCCTTTATATTTTTAATAGCTTTTAATGCTTCCTCATCGCATCCGTAACCCAATGACTTTGAAACTCTAAAACTGCTCACCGTTCCATCAAGATTAACTTTAAAAGCAACTATTACTTTGCCCTCAATGTGCTGGCTTCTCGCCTCTTCCGGATACCTTAGCGTAGCAGCTATTGCAGACCCCATAGTGGATGACCCATCAAGAAAAATCGGTTTTCTATCCAGTTCTACCAAAGTTGTGTCATTTCCCTCTATCAGGTTATACTGCTTTTTAAATATCTCCTGTATAGTTGGCTTATAAAACAACAAACTGTCATTATCGTAATCAAACTGCAACTCTAATTCTCCTTTGTTATCAAAAGCACTCCATACCCCAATACGCTTGTCGGCTTTATAACCGCCTGTCTCCGCTAATTTTTGCCAGTTATTGTAATACTTCCAGGTGCTATCTTTTTGGTTGTTTTTGTAATATCCTTCATTAAGTATTGAGTTACTTTTCAGGTTATATTCGGTGTATTTTCCTTGCCAGATATTATTATCGGCTTTCAGCACACTTATTTTTTGCCTGATTTTTTGCTCTTTGTCAATTTTGTTAATATATGTGGTTTGGGCAAAAAGCTTAGTGCAGGCAAGCACCGGTATAAGGAATAGGTTATATTTCATACCCTAAATATACTTCTTTTATCAAGAGAGATGTGTTAATTAAGCCTTTTTTAAATAAAAACGCCGCTTGTTGTTGGCAAGCGGCGTTTTGTATTATTGTTTATCAGATGCTTTTACATCTTCGGCATTCTGCGCATCATATTGGCCATGGCAGCCGGGTTGCTCATTTGCTTCATCACCTTTTTCATATCATCAAACTGCTTCATAAGGCGGTTAACTTCCTGGATATCGGTACCCGAACCTTTGGCAATACGGGTGCGGCGGCTTTGGTTGATGCTTTCGGGGTTTTCTTTTTCAAACGGGGTCATGGATTGGATAATGGCCTCAATAGCTTTAAAAGCGTTATCATCAACCTCTACATCTTTCATCATTTTACCCACGCCGGGAATCATGCCCATCAAATCCTTCATGTTACCCATTTTTTTGATTTGTTGGATCTGGCCGTAAAAATCGTTAAAGTCGAATTTGTTTTTGCGGATCTTTTTCTGGAGTTCGGCAGCTTCCTTCTCGTCAAATTGCTGTTGTGCGCGTTCAACAAGGGATACCACGTCGCCCATGCCCAAAATCCTCGATGCCATACGATCGGGGTGAAACACATCGAGCGCTTCCATCTTCTCGCCGGTACCAATAAATTTGATAGGCTTGTTAACTACCGATTTAATGGATAGCGCCGCACCACCACGGGTATCACCATCAAGCTTGGTTAATACCACACCGGTAAAATCCAAACGGTCATTAAACACCTTGGCTGTATTCACGGCATCCTGGCCTGTCATCGAATCTACCACAAACAAAATCTCGTGCGGTTTAACAGCCGATTTAACCTGCTCAATCTCCACCATCATGGCTTCGTCTATCGCTAAACGGCCGGCGGTATCAATGATCACTACATTCTGGCCGTTCTGTTTTGCCAGGGCTATACCTTCGCGGGCAATGGCTACCGGATCTTTCGAATCGCGGTTCGAGTATACCGGCACGCCAATCTGCTGGCCCAGTACCTCCAATTGGTCGATAGCCGCGGGGCGGTAAATATCATCGGCAACCAATAATGGTTTTTTATTGCGTTGTGTTTTTAAGTAGTTGGCCAGTTTACCGGTAAAGGTTGTTTTACCCGCACCGTTTAAACCTGCAATGAGGATGACGGTAGGAGTGGCCGGAAAAGTAAGATCGGCAGTGGTGCCGCCCATCAATTCGGTCAGCTCATCATTCATGAGCTTGGTTAGCAACTGGCCCGGCGAAATTGAGGTCAATACGTTAGCGCCAAGTGCTTTCTGCCTCACATCATCGGTAAATGCTTTGGCTGTTTTATAGTTTACGTCGGCATCAAGAAGGGCCTTGCGGATCTCCTTCATGGTTTCGGCCACGTTTATTTCTGTAATAGTTCCCTGACCCTTCAGGACCTTGAACGCCCTGTCGAGTTTATCCGAAAGATTTTCAAACATTATAGTAAAAAACTTTAATCTTTTTTATAAGGATACAAAGGTATCATTTTGAACTATATTAACTTATATTTTGGCGGTTTTCCTAAAACAAAACCGGCCCGATTTAAAAGTCGGGCCGGATAAGGTTATATTTTTAAACTACGGTTACGGGAATCGGTAAAGCATCCCCAGCCCCAGGCCTTCGTAACCCTGCGCCTCGTCTGAAGTATGCCTGTCGTATAAAAACGTTCCGTTCACCGTGGCACTGATCAGCCTGTTTACTTTGGCCGTTATCACCATATCAACACGGTGGGTAATAAATTTTGGTGATTGCCCGTAAGGAATGAATAATGCGTAACGGGTATTGAGGTGAACGTTTTTGGCAATATCCTTATCAAGCAAAGCCACCACCTGGAACGCCAGATCATTCTTTACGGTTTTCAGGGTATCTACACCGTAGTTATCCTGCTTTTTAATGTGAATTTTATGATCCAATACAAAAGTTTGGCGGGCAGTACCGGTACCTAAACGCAAGTCGAACCAGCCGGTTGGCTTGTACTCGAAACCGACAGATTCGGTAGTGTAACCGGGCGACATGAAATTTGAAATGTATTGCTGTTCAAACTTTCCGTTACCCTGGTCAACATAATTGTAACCTTTATCAAATTGCGACTCGAAGGTTAGCGCCCCGAAAAAGTACCAGCTTTTTGACAATTGCGAGGCTACTTTATTATCAAAATAAATACGGTCGTTAGTTTTGCGTTTGCCCTGGCCCTTATTTTTTGATACGCCGTATGTCAAGTTTAGTTCGGATACATAGCTAAACGGCGCTTTATTGTATTCAGTATGGTAAATAAAGTTGGAGCCTAATGCCACAGCGCTTACACCACCAGAGCTATAGTTATTACTAAATGCCGACTGGCTAAAGTTTAAGCCAAATGTTACAGCCTTTTTCCAGTAGTTTACCTTGTAATCGAGCATGGTTACAGGCACTTGTTCGCGCTGTATTTGTACGGGCCTTGTGCGGGTGGGGATGGCGTTTTTCCGGGAGTCGATCCGGTATTTGTTCAATACGGCGGTGTCAATTTTAACAGTGTCTTTTTTCAGGGTATCGGTTTGTGCACTGGCAGATAACGCGCACGTGACTGATAATGTGATTAACAGTAGTACCGGTTTTGTTTTTAACATAGTAAACAAATTAAAGCAAAAATCTCCTTTTTTACCTACAATAAACAAAAATGTTGGCTGTGGGTTTAATGGGGTTGGTAAATTTTGTCGCAACAACAAACCAAACGTTGGATACTAAAATGAAGCGCCTGTTAATATTGTGGTATATCCCCTTTGCCCAAAGGCTGTTTATCTGCTTCGGGGGTAACAAGTGGCGAGAGCGAGTATGAGCGTTTGGTACTATACTTTAAAAACCGTTTCAGGTTGGTTTTGATAGAAGCGATAAACTCATAATCGCTGGCGTTTTTTACCTGGAAGTAGCCCGGCCTGTAACGGATCATAAACTGGGTTAACTGCTCGCCCTGCAAATTGGTAATGGCACCAACATAAGTGCGGTTAAAGCGGTAATCAATAACACTTTGCTGGTAATCTTTTTCGATAGTTTCGCGAAGGTGAGCCGCATTACGGCCGCTTCGGCTTAACGAATTATAAATAGCATCAATACTCAAACCGGCACCACCGGGGCCAAAACTCAGCAGGTCCTTATCATTCAGGGGGCCGAATATTTTGGTGTAATCGTTTTTTGTGGCAGCCAGCTTTTTCTGTGGGTTCATTAAAGTATCGCGTACAATAACCTCCTTAAGCTGTATGGCCTTTGGTTTCATATACACGGCCAGCGCTTCACCATTTTGCACTTTTAGGGTATCGGGATGATGATCGGCTTTGGTAAAAACCAACACATCACCAGGCTGTGCCTCTATTTTGAATTCGCCTTTAAAAGTATTGTAGATGGATTTGCCGGTGGTGATGTTCTGAACATTTACTTTGGCT
This sequence comes from Mucilaginibacter celer, assembly GCF_003576455.2. NCBI lineage: Bacteria > Pseudomonadati > Bacteroidota > Sphingobacteriia > Sphingobacteriales > Sphingobacteriaceae > Mucilaginibacter > Mucilaginibacter celer. The sequence goes on along the minus strand of NZ_CP032869.1, from coordinate 5,828,471 downwards.
ATGCGGTCTTTGCTGTCTTTATCAAACACCACACCGTCAATCGTTTTTTGCTGGGCAAAAACAGCGGGGGCAGTAAGGGCAAAACATATCAGCAACAGCCAAAATTTCATAATGGCTGTAAATTTACTTGTTATGCCCGGAGTGATCATGCTATTTAACAACAATTAACTATTGGGGGAATAGAGTCAAGAAATCAAGATGAAAGAATCAAGAGATCATGAGCCAGGATACATGATAATCTAATGCTCTCTTTCCTAATGTTTCTTATCGTCTTAAATCTTGATTCCTGACTCTTGCTGTCTTGCCTCTCTACTTAACAACTACCAGTTTCTGACCAATTTTGATGTTGTTGTCACTCATGCTGTTCAGCGCTTTCAGGTCATCAACAGTTATTCCAAAACGTTTGGAAATGTTGTATAGTGTATCGCCCTGTTTTACGGTGTAAATCTTGTCATCGGGAGGGGTTTTGCTCAGGGTGTCCTGGGCGGGGGTATTGATGGTGTTATTGATCTGGCTCAATACCCGGTCTTCGCGTTTAATTTTGGCTATTTCGCCTTCCGGACGGTCGTACTGGGTGAGGTTATATTTTTCGATGATGTTGATCAGAAGCTCGGGATATTTGGGGTTCGTGGCGTAGCCTGCTTTTTTTAGGCCGTAAGCCCAGCCCTTGTAATCATCCTTATCCAGTTCAAAAAGTTTGGCGTAGTTTTTCCGTTTCAGAAAGGCAGAATGATCGCGGAACGAATCTTCGGGATTATCATAAACACGGAAACAATCGTTCACCTGGTCGTCATCCTTATAGTAGCTTTTACCGGTCCAATCGGCGGTGCATTTTATGCCGAAGTGGTTGTTGGCATATTTAGCCAGATCGCTGTTGCCGGCTCCCGATTCAAACAAACCCTGCCCCAAAGTAATGCTGGCAGGGATGCCATACTGGTTCATTTCCTGTATGGCGATAGCTTTAAAACGTTCGATATAATCTAACGATGAGTATGAGCGGTAATTTGCAATAGCATCTTTATTGGCTTTTTGGATGCTGCTGTTATTGCGCTTAGCGTCGCGGTTGGATACAGACGAAGTTTTTTTGCGGGCAGAACATGAACTGAAACAGGCGAGCGTTAAAAACAGGTATATAATTTTTCGCATTATAGTTAAATCTTATTACTTGGCGGATAAATAACGCCAAAGTAAGACTTATTAATGTAATTATTACTGTTTTGTTGTTGAAGCGTTAGCGTCGGCCAGTTGTGTTTGAGTAGCCGGATTTTCGTCCAGTTCGTTCAATTTATAATGGCTAATAATACCTAAAACCTGCGAAGCCCATTTGCGGCTGCCTGCATAACCCGCACGCTGGATGCCTTTTGCCCAGCCTTTATAATCATAATGGGTAAGCGCATCGGCCAGGTGGCTAAATTGTTTGCGCTCGGTCATGATACGGGCAAAATCCTGGAACGAATCAAAAACCGAATCGTAACGTTTGTATGCGGTGCGAACTTTTTTATTGTGTTTGGTATAAACTACAGTGTTGTAGCCCTTTACTCCAAACTGGTTATTGAGGTTTTGCGCTATGGTACTGTTACCACAGCCCGATTCGTGCATGGCCACACCTAAAACGATGCTGGCCGGGATGCCGGTTTCGTGCATAATACGAATGGCATCATCTTTGAACTTATCAATGTAAGAAGTTGAGGTATTTTTCTGTGCTGAAGCAGCTAATGTTGAGATCAACAGTGTTGTAATCAGTAAGATTTTCTTCATAATTTATTTTTTTCTGATAACCAGCAAACCGTCGCGTACCGGCAGGATTAGTTTTTCTATCCTGCTATCAACAGCTATCTCGTTATTTAGTTTGCGAATTCCCTCCGTATCGGCATCTTTTTCGGGGCCATATACTTTTCCCTTCCACAAAACATTATCAATTATTATTAATCCTCCGGATCTGACTTTGTCAAAAACTAATTGAAAGTAGGTATAATTATTCTTTTTATCAGCATCAATAAACACCAAATCGAAAATATCTTCCTGTAAATCAGCAATAATGGCCTCTGCCTGCCCAAAATGCAGCTTTATTTTATTTTCAACATTTGTTAGTTTGAAGTGTGAATTGATGATTTCCTCCATTTCGCGGTTCACTTCGATGGTGTGAAGGATGCCATCTTCGGCCAATCCCTCAGCCAGGCAAATTGCCGAGTAACCGGTAAAAGTACCTATCTCAAGAATACGTTTTGGCTGTACCATTTTGCTCAAAAAACTAAGCAAACGGCCCTGGTAATGCCCTGATAACATGTGGGGTTTTAATACCTTGATATGCGTTTCGCGGTTGAGCTTTTGCAGCGCTTCCGGTTCGGGATCGCAATGGTCATCTAAGTAAGCCAATAGGGCATTAGGGAGAATATCCATGGGGGCAAAGATACGGAATTTATTTTAAGCGAGAATTTCAGAAGCTTTAGCGCTGATAAACAAATATTTATCTTACTCCAAGCAGTCGTTATATAAACGCGAATCTCTCCAAAACGTCATTGCGAGGTACGAAGCAATCCCCGATTGGCAGAGCGGCTGTGCAAGTTTCTCTGTAAGTAGGGGATTGCTTCGTACCTCGCAATGACGCAGTTAAAAAATTCTTCTTATTCTAATACCGGTTGCCCTGCTATTTTTTCAAGTATGCTCTCCGGCAAATAAGGCCTTCCACCAGCCGAGATACAAGTCCCCGTAAACATCCCGGTAGTCATCACTTTATTTTTACAGGTAATGGTTTGTTTAAAATGTAACCTCGGCAAACCCTTTGCGTCGCCAAACAACTCGCAGCTAACGGTAAATTCATCACCACTTTTTAACGAGCGCACAAATTTCAGCGAATATTCAGATAGTACCATGTTCACGCCTTTATGCGCCTGCTCTTCAAAATCAAAGCCGAGAACTTCGCGGATAAAATCGTGGCGGCACCACTCCATATAAAAAGGATAGTAAAGGCCGTCCATTATGTTTTGAACGTCGATGTGTTCGTCTTTTACGGTGTACGTTTTGGTAAAACTCATTTTATTGTTTTTATAGATAAAAGGGATAGTAACGGGAAAGGCGGCTAACAAATTATAGCCTGCCAGGCAGAAAATCATAACTGATTGTTTTCAAAGCGAATCAAAATCACTAATCAGGCGCCAGGAAAAATCAGCGAAATCAACGTAATCATAATAATCTACGGTCCATCCAGCTTTGTAATAATATCACGGCCGATATCGTATCAACCAGTTCCTTATTTTGCCGGTTCTTTTTATTCATGCCGCTTTGAGCAATAGTGGCCGAAGCCATTTTGGAGGTAAAACGCTCGTCAACCATTTCAATAGGCATCTCCGGGAAAGTTTTCTTCAGCAGGTTCACAAAGCCCTTTACATGCTGGGCCGATTGCGATGGTGTATTATCCATTTGCTTTGGTTCGCCTACTATAAATCGCTCCACCAGTTCGGTTTGTAGGTATTTTTTTATAAACTCGATGATGTTATTTGGGTGGATGTTATCAAGCCCGGTAGCGATGATCTGCAAAGGGTCGGTAACCGCAATGCCTATGCGTTTGGTTCCGTAATCGAATGCCATTACTCTCATTTTGTAAAGATAGGAGATGTGAGATATGAGATGTGAGATTTTTTGAAGATAGCGCTTCTGCCCCTCGTCATTGCTTCGTACCTCGCAATGACGACTTTTATATTCCGCTAAACATCATTCCTCTCTCAAATCTCACATCTCATATCTCACTTCTAAAATCTAATTCCTATTTTGCACCAAATGCAGTTTAAAGAAATAGTAGGACAAGAGGCAGTAAAGCAACGTTTACTTAACACGGTGAGCGATAACCGGGTAAGTCACGCGCAGTTATTTTTGGGACCCGAAGGTTCGGGCAGCCTGGCGCTTGCTGTTGCCTATGCCCAGTACCTTTCGTGCGAAGATAAACAACCTGGTGATTCGTGCGGGGTATGTTCATCCTGTCGAAAATACCAAAAACTGGCCCACCCCGATCTGCATTTTTCGTACCCCTTCTTCGCCAAACATAAGGATGATACCGCGCTCACTTTTATTGAGCAATGGCGCGATGCCCTGCTGGCTAATCCATACATCAGCCTTGATACCTGGCGCGGATATTTGGATGCCGAAAACAAGCAGGCCAATATCAATATTGCCGAGTGCCACCAGATTATCAAGAAACTCAGCTTTAAACCTTTTGAATCTGAATATAAAATTCTGATCCTTTGGTTGCCCGAGTATCTGGATAAAGAAGGAAACTCGCTGCTTAAAATTATTGAAGAGCCTCAACCCAATACGCTGTTTTTACTGGTAGCCCAAAATCAGGATCAGATCCTGAATACCATTCTTTCGCGTACGCAGCTGGTAAAAATTCCGGGTTTAACGTATGATGAAATAAAAGATCATCTGTTAGCCGCCCATCACCAAACCGAAGAAGCCGCTGCCGAAATAGCCTATTTGAGCAACGGTAATATGACCGAAGCACTGGCCATGTTACAGCAAGACAACAAAAGTTACCATGAGCTGTTTGTACAATGGTTGCGCTATTGTTTCGGCAATAAAGGCATCGAGGTAATGGCTTTTGTTGATCAGTTTGCCAAGATGGGCCGCGAAAACCAGAAAAACTTTTTGCGCTACGGCGTTAGCTTCGTGCGGGAGTGTTGTTTGTTGCTGGCCGGTGCAGGTAACCTGGTTCACTTACCCGCAAAGGAGTTGGATACAGCGCAAAAAATGAGCAATGTACTCACTATCGACAACGCACAATCTATCATAACCGAACTGGAGAAAGCGCATTATCATGTGGAGAGAAACGCTAATCCAAAAATTTTATTTTTAGATGTATCTTTACAAATTATAAGAGTGTTAATTACAAGAAACGTCCCCGCGGGGAATCAATATATGCCGAATTAAATTATGGAATGTGGAAGTTGCTCAACAGGTGGCGGATGTTCGCCTGCGGGCTGCAAAAGTAATGGCAGTTGCCTTACTAATGGTTGCAGCAAATTAGATGTTTACGATTGGCTGTCGCATATGGACATGCCGACAAACTATAAGCCGTTTAAGGTTATCGAAGTAAAGTTTAAAGGCTCGCGCAAGGAGTTTTATGTAAACAACGATAATATATACCTCGAAGCCGGCGAACTGGTAGCCGTTGAAGCTACTACCGGTGGTTACGATATCGGTCACGTTTCGCTAACCGGCGAACTGGTGCGCATGCAGATGGTTAAACGTCATGTAAAGGAAGCCGATGTAGTAAAACGCATTTACCGCAAAGCTACCGTTGCCGATGTAGATAAATGGAAAGCCGCCAAAGATATGGAATGGGAAACCATGCATAAATCGCGTAAGCTGGCCCTTGATCTGAACCTGAGCATGAAGCTGAGCGACGTGGATTACCAGGGCGATAAAACCAAAGCTACATTTTATTATACTGCCGAAGGCCGGGTTGATTTCAGGGAACTGATCAAAAAAATGGCCGAAACTTTCCGCATCCGCATCGAGATGAGGCAGATTGGCATGAGGCAGGAAGCAAGCCGTTTAGGCGGTATCGGCTCGTGCGGCCGCGAACTTTGCTGTTCAACCTGGCTTACCGATTTTAAAACGGTATCAACCTCGGCGGCGCGTTATCAAAACCTTTCGTTAAACACGTTGAAGTTGGCCGGCCAGTGCGGTAAACTTAAATGCTGCCTTAACTACGAGTTGGATACTTACATGGATGCCCTGAAACACATCCCTGATAATGTGAACATTCTCCGCACTGAAAAAGGTGATGCCCGTTTACAAAAAACGGATATTTTTAAGCGCATTATGTGGTTCAGCTATCCTAAAGAAGAAAGCTGGATTCCGCTGCCGATTGCGAAGGTTAAAGAAATTCAGCAGCTAAACAAAGATGGTGTGATCCCTGAAGATCTGGGCGAAATTGTTGAAGTAGAAACCGTGCCGGCAAAAGTACTGGATTACGAAAACGTAGTTGGCCAGGACAGCCTTACCCGTTTGGATGAGCGCCGCAACAACAATAAAAAGAAAAACAAAAACCGTAATAAAGGCGGCCAAAGGCCCGAAGGCCAGCAACAAGCCGATGGCAAACCGGCTGGTCAGCAGCAACGCCCGCAGCAACAGCAACAAGGCGGTAATAATTCTGGGCAAGACAGGCAGCAGCAAAAGCCCCGCCCTGAAGGCCAGCGACCGCAGCATCCAAACAACAGGCAGCAGCAACAAGGTAACAGGCCTCCGCAGCAAAATAAACCGCAAGGCGAACCACGCCCGCAGGGCGAGAGCAAACCACAGGGAGAAGGTAAGCCGCAAAATGAAGCCAGGCAACAAGGCGAAGGTGGCGGTAACAATAATAACAGGCGCCGCAGGCCAAACCGCCCGCATAACCCTAACCGCAATAACAACAACAATAATCAACAGGCCAAACCTGAATGAAACGGGCTTTAAATATTTTTTACCCGGCAGCATTGTTACTTTTAACAATGCTGGCCGGTGCTTGTACCGATCCTAATGCGGTTATTGACAACAATACCGAAATTGCCGACCATAACTGGTCGTACGTAAACCGGGTAAAATTTGATGTGAAGATTGACGATGAGCGGGCGGCCTATAACGAATATCTGAATTTACGGGTTACCGGTAATTACCGATACTCAAACATCTTTGTACTGGTATCGCAAACCCTCCCCGGTAAAAAGAAACAAACCACCCGTTTTGAGGTAAAACTGGCCAATCCAGATGGCGAGTGGCTGGGTAAAGGATCGGGCAATTTATATAGCTACCAGGTGTTGCTGCGCAAGGGATATCATTTCCCTGCAAAGGGTAATTACCATTTCGAGATAGAGCAAAATATGCGCGATAACCCGCTGCATGAGATCAGTGATGTGGGCTTGCGGATAGAGAAAGCTAAGTAAAATCTTTGCGTCTTAGCAACTCTACGTGCTTAAATCAACAACTTCTATCCCTTATATTTTTTTATATCAAAACCCTCCCCATGAAAAAACTGATCATCTTATCTTTCGCAGCCTCTGTAACTCTGAGTGCCTGCCATAGCAACGATAAAAAAACAGACAGGCAAAGCGATACCAGCGCAGCTAAAGGAAGCGGCGGTCCTACAGATTCGGCTAAAAGCACCGCGCCAGGTAATAGTGCTGTTACGCCTAATTCTTCAGATACCACAACTTTACAGGGAGATACAGATTCGGCTGTGCATCCTGTACATTGATGTTTTTTAATGCACAGTCGTTAAACCTGAATATGTAAGATATATCTATACTCAGGAATTGTTTCCCTTACTTTAAAATCTTTTAAATGAAACACCTAAACCTATTTCTAATTTTCGCATCATTCTGCCTAAAACTGTCGGCGCAAACTGGTAACAATATTGCTCCCCCTAAAGTCGATAAACGAGTTGAATTGCTGAGTATCGTTTTCCGATTAGCTGGTAATGAAGAGTACAATACAACCGAAAACGCAAAGTACGTTGCAGACATCCACCGTCATTTTGATAAATTTAGTAGTCATCCTCTCATAAAATATGCAGCAGAACTACGTGATAGTTTGGGCATCAGCTACGATGCAGTAATGGCGATGGCTATTCATTTAAATAATCCGCCTCTTTTAGATCCTATTGTTCCTTTTTCAATTTCTTTGCCCGATCAACGGTGGAACCTTAAAACCGCGGCCAAATTCAATATCATGTTAAAGCAATTTTACACCGACGCCGACTGTAGTTCTTTTTTTGATGCACATTTAAATGATTATGCAGTTGCAAAAAGCCGTTTTAATACTTTATTTAAAAATTTAGATGTAAGCTGGTACTATAAATTTTATGGCAAGGCACCTACAGAAAATTTTAATATAATAATAGGCCTTGGCAACGGAGGCGGAAATTATGGCCCGCATATTGATTTAAATGATCATTTAAAAAAAGTATATGCCATTATAGGCTCAGGTTCGTTTGATGAGCAGGGCGCTCCTGTATATAACTTATCCTCCTATTTGCCTACATTAATTCATGAGTTTAATCATTCGTTCGTCAATTACCTTATTGATAAATATGAACAACAATTAACCACATCAGGTACTATCATTTTTGAAAAAGAAAGTGCAAAAATGCGTAGACAAGCATACACAAGTTGGAAAACAATGATGAACGAAGCTTTAGTACGGGCCTCTGTTATCAGCTATCTTAAAAGCCATAATGCCGACACCCTAATAGCAGATAAAGAACTTAAACAGCAATTAGCAAATGGGTTTGTTTGGATGAGGCCATTAGTAAAACTACTGGATACCTATCAAACACAAAGAAAAACCTACCCAACGCTTGAAAACTTTATGCCTGTTGTAGTTGCTTTTTATGATGACTTGGCAAAACGCATAAATTTTTATAACGATGACTATCAACAACATTGTGCCAGGGTTATAGCTGTACGGCCATTTAAAAACAGTGATACAACCGTCAGTTCGGGCATTACTCAAATTATATTCGACTTCGACAAAAAGCTTGATGGAGTACGGTATTTTTTTGGCCTAGGAGCCAAGGGCACAACCTATTATCCTAAACCTATAAAATTTAAGTTCACAAACGATAATAAAAGTATTGTATTGGAAGTTAAATTGAAGCCAAATACTGAATATCAGATCAATATGGTTGGCAGTATGATGCGGGCAAGCGATGGATATAGTGTGCAAAACTATACGCTCAACTTTAAAACAAGCTCTGATCCATTACCATAATACCGGTTAGATCTTCAATTAATTTTATTAGCATTTATAAATTTTAATTCTTTACTTTACTAATATTTTTATCAAAAAATGATTGGTAACCTATTAGTAATAGTATCCCTTGTTATCCTGCTCGTAGCGGTTTTTTTATTCCTGAAAAAACCGAATGCTATCGAGTTGATCTCGCCCGAAGAACTGAACCGTTTACGTGCAGATCATGATCTGCTTAAAATATCCCTCGCTAAAGCCGAAGAAAGGTCAGCCGGTTTAGCTGCCGAAAAGGAGAGTATCACCAACTTTTTAAAGGAAGAAAAAAACCGCGTTATCGACGAACTTTTGTATGAGCGTACCCAACTGGCTGAAGCCAATAAATCATTAGAAAATGCCCGTGCTTACTACAAATCTCAACAGGAAAAACTCCAGGAACAAAAGGAAGAAATAGAGCAGATCCGAACCCAATTTCAGCGCGAATTTGAAAATGTGGCCGAAAAACTGCTTAAAGAAAAATCTAAAGAGTTTACCGATATCAACCGTAGTAATTTGGATGTTATCCTCAATCCGCTAAAGGAAAACCTGAAGGCATTTGAAGACAAGGTTGAGAAAGTTTACAATATGGAAGCCGCCGAGCGCAACACCCTGAAAGGAGTAATTACCCAGCTGATGGACCTGAACAAACAGATCAGCGATGAAGCGCAAAATCTTACCAAGGCGCTAAAAGGCGATAACAAACGCCAGGGCAACTGGGGCGAGATGATCCTGGAGCGGATTTTGGAACGTTCGGGCCTTATCAAAGATCAGGAATACCGTATTCAGGCGGCGATGCAGGCCACTGATGGTACAAGGTTTCAACCCGATGTAATCATTGATCTGCCTGATGATAAACACCTCATCATCGACTCGAAAGTTTCATTAATTGCCTACGAAAAACTGGTAAATGCCGATACCGAAGATGACCGTAAACTATTCGCCAAAGCCCATATCGAATCCATCCGCGGACACGTGGCGGGTTTGTCGGCCAAAAAATATCATGATCTGTATAAGATCAATTCACCCGATTTTGTATTGCTTTTTGTGCCGATAGAATCCTCATTCAGTATAGCTGTACAACTGGATAATGAACTATTTAATTATGCCTGGGACAGGAAAGTGGTGATTGTTAGTCCCTCTACATTATTGGCTACCCTCCGCACTATTGCCAGTATGTGGAAACAGGAACGCCAAAACCGTAACGTATTGGAAATTGCACGTTTAAGTGGCGATATGTACGATAAGTTTGTTGGCTTTTTAAGCGATATGGATAGCATTGGTAAAAATATTAACCAAACGCAATCGGCTTATAATAATGCTATCAATAAACTATCGGAGGGTAGGGGCAACCTTACTACTACTGCCGAAAAAATTAAAAAATTAGGGGCTAAAGCGGATAAGCAGATCGACCAGAAGTTTATTGGAGATGAGTAAATTCTTGAGTTATTAATTATCTCGTCATTGCGAGGTAGGAAGCAATTCCAAACTATACACGGCGGATTTGCATAGCCGCTTTGCTTATCGGGGATTGCTTTGTACCTACCCATGACAAGTTAAAAAAAAAGTTTGTCATCCTGAGTAGGGTTTATTTGCGCACAAATAATAGCATTGCAGATGACAAGCGAATGCTGAACTTTGCAAAAGCAACTTATGGCAGAGTAGCAGTTTAGCTCTTGGTGTTATTTACCCGCCCCTGAGATTTGCTTTAGGAAATAGCGTAAGCATTTTGGTGATACTGTTACCTGCAGTATTCCCGTATGGCAGCGTGCCTTTTATTTATCGCTTTCCTGAGCCATAAGTTGCTTGATTTTAAAATCTAAAGTAAAGTTATGGCAAAAGAAACGACTTTTGAAACAGTCCACCAAAATGTTGCAGGTATTGATATCGGTGCTGAGCAGATTTTTGTATCCCCTGATGGGAAAGAGGTGGTCAGCTTTGAAACCTTCACATCAAGTTATTATGCTTGTGCAGTGTATCTGAAAGAGAGAGGCGTAAAAAAGGTAGCAATGGAAGCCACAGGTGTTTACTGGATCGCTTTATACTTTCTGTTAGAAGAACTTGGCATATTGGTTTGCCTGGTCAACCCTAAAGAAACCAAACAGGTGAAAGGCAGAAAAACTGATGTAAGGGATTGCCAGTGGATCCAGAAGCTGTTTTCTGCCGGCATCCTCAGACATAGCTTTATCCCCCAGGGCAAGTTCATGGAACTTCGTCATTTGGTGCGGGAACGCCTGGATATCATCAGTATGGGCAGTACCTATGTTAACAAGATGCAGAAATGCCTGGAGTTGATGAACATCAAACTTCCGGAGGTACTTAGCCAGATCCATGGTACCAGCGGCATTAATATGATCAAAGCTATATTATCCGGGAACCGGGACAGCAACTATTTACTTAGCCTTTGTGATGAACGCATTCAAAAATATAAAGGTGAAAAAGTATTAAAAGCATTGGAAGGCCGGTATAATGATACCTATTTATTCATGCTTGAGCAGAACATGCAGCTTTGGGATATACACCAAAACCAAATAAAAAAGATAGACGGGGAGATTAGCCGCCTGTTGGACGAACTAAGTGTAGATAAAGAAGAGGTAGTTACAGGAAAAGCCAAAGCAGTACGGCATCATGCCCCAAAAATACCGGGGCTTCACGCCACTATGGCGCGCTTATACGGTGTTGACCTTACCAGCATTCCCGGGATAAATGATTATACGGCATTGCGGCTGATTGGGGAAACTGGTGTGGATATGAGCCGTTTTCCTACAGTTAAAAGCTTTGTAAACTGGTTAACCTTATCCCCTAAAAGTCATCGGAGCGGAAAAATGAAAAAGAATGTCAGGGGTATGCCTTGCAATGTTGCCGGGCAGATCTTTAAACAATGTGCCCAGTCATTATTGAATAGTAAGAATAATGCTATCGGTAGTTTCATGAGAAAGCTCCGTGGCCGTAAAGATTCGGGGATTGCTATAAAAGCCGGTGCCAGAAAGTTGGCCATTGCTTACTATAATACATTAACCAAAGGAACCGCATATGTTGAGGAAGGAACTAAACGCTACGAAGATCAATTGCAGAGAAGAGAAATGGCATTGTTGAAAAAAATGGCTAAAAAATACAATATGCAACTTTCTGAAAACCAAATAGCTGCATAATGTGTCAATGGCAGCGATAGCGAAGAATCTTCTTCAATAAGCATGGCCGCTATACAGAGCGAAGAAGATGCTTCGTTTCTCAGCATGACAAAGGGGCAAATGTCATATACTTCTTCAGAGGCCTCAGCTTTTATTACTCAATGACGTGGTGGAGAGTATTACAGAACGACGGCAATAATAAAGGAGCCAAATTTTATTTCTTCCTGTTAAACCACCAATCGGCTTCTTTATTAATCATTAGCGCCCATCCCCAAAGCTCAAAAAACATTTCGGCTATGGTTAAAGCAATCAAATAAACCGGCATTTGTAGCTGCTTTTTGGCATCCGCTGTTTCGTGCAAAATACCTAAAGCATAAAGCACCGACCATCCTAACAGTAATACATTCAATAATATTAATAAAGAAAGAATAGACTTAGCCCATTTCCTACCTTCCCCCGTGGCAAATATTAAAAAACCACCAACCAGGAAGAAGAATAAAGTAGCCGAAATATTGAACCCCCCCAGGTAATTGTTTGCAGTTTGAATAACTAAAGCCAGGTAAAGTATCAGTATCCCCTTAACAAACCCAACTGGTGGTTTCCCATCCGGGTGATTGTTCAGGTAAAATTTATCAAAAACACCCTGCAGCATTTATTCAGATTTTTTGAAGGCGTTCCATCCCTGGGCTTTCAGCTCGTGTACAGTACCGCTTTTGGTAACCAGATTGCAACCGGCCGATGGTTCGGTGATATAGCCAATAATGCTGATATCCATTTTGAATTTGATCTTATCATAATCGGCTTGTTTCACAGTGAACAGCAATTCGTAATCTTCTCCGCCGCTTAAAGCGCAGATGGTAGGATCGAGGTTAAACTCGCGGGCCGTTTCGAAAGTCATCGGATCCAACGGGATTTTCTCTTCGTACAGGTTACACCCCTTGTTGCTTTGCCTGCAGATATGTAAAAGCTCGGAAGCTAAACCATCCGATACATCGATCATCGAAGTTGGTTTTACTTCAATGCTTTTCAGCAATTCAATCACATCCCGGCGGGCTTCCGGTTTCAGCTGTCGCTCAACAATGTAATCTTTTCCTTCCAGATCAGGCTGAATATTAGGGTTTTCGAGATAAATTAATTTTTCGCGTTCCAGCAATTGCAAACCGGTGTAAGCGCCACCCAAATCACCCGATACACAGATTAGGTCACCCTCTTCGGCACCATTGCGGTAAACAATATCCGCCTCATCCGCGTAACCAATGGAGGTTACACTGATCACCAACCCTTGTTTCGAAGCGGTGGTATCTCCACCAATCAAATCCACATTGTATTTTTCGCAGGCAATATAAATTCCCTGGTAAAGTTCTTCAATAGCTTCCAACGGAAACTTGCTCGACATCCCGATAGAAACCGTAACCTGTGAAGCGATCCCGTTCATGGCATAAATATCGCTCAGGTTTACCTGTATAGCTTTGTATCCCAGGTGCTTAAGCGGCGTATATGCCAAATCGAAATGAATGCCCTCCAAAAGCATATCGGTGCTTATCAACGTTTTTTTGCCGGCAAAATCCAGCACGGCAGCATCATCGCCAACACCTTTGTTACTGCTTTCGTTGGTAAGCTTGATGTTTTTGGTAAGATGACCAATCAGGCCAAATTCGCCAAGTTCCTCTAAATTAGTCCTATCCTGATTTTCAAACATATAATTTCCATTAAATCTCCCCGAAGGGCGACCTTTAAAAGCTTTTCATTTATAAATTTTCGGGCCGCAACCCGGTATCAAATATTCCGCCGAAGGCGGGAAATTTTTTTGAGATTTTAGCCATTTCCGGCTAAAATCAACTGCTACCTCTAAAAGAGGGCTGCAAATATATCGAAGCACTTTGCAGTTTGCAGCCAAAGCACCCTTTGTACTTTTTAACAACATTGTGGATAACTCAAAAATCCGGGCCGCAACCCGTACACATCATATCCGCCAACGGCGGAAAAATTTTTGGCGATTTTTAGCCTTTTTAAGCTTTGGGAGGCATTTTATTCAAAAAATACCTCCCAAAAACCTCCCCCGGGTTTTCCACAATTACCCGGTTTATAACTTCCCTATCAAGGCCATCCAACCGATCAAAAAATCGGTGTAATCAATCCCTAATCGGTGTAATCCCAAAAAACAAAAAGAACTATAGCCCTAATTGTGCCGAGATTTCCAGCATCCGTTCGATAGGTTTTACAGCCCTCTCGATAATATGCTCCGGTACGGTTACTTCCGGCGTTTCGTTTTTCAAACACAGGTATAACTTTTCCAGCGTGTTACGTTTCATGTGCGGGCAATCATTACATGCGCAGTTGTTATTAGGTGGCGCCGGGATAAATATTTTATCCGGGTTTTCCTTCTGCATCTGGTGCAATATGCCCGATTCTGTAGCAACAATAAATTCCTTTTCCTGGCGGCTGCCGGCGTATTTCAAAATACCGGTTGTTGAACCAACATAATCGGCCATTTCCAGTATAACGTCCTCGCATTCAGGGTGCGCCAACAGTTTTGCACCGGGATGGCGCTCTTTCAGTTTGGTGATCTTTTCTCTCGAAAATATCTCATGCACCATACAGGCACCATTCCACAACACCAGGTCACGGCCGGTTTTCTTGGCTACATACGCGCCAAGGTTTTTATCAGGACCGAAAATGATCTTCTGATCTTTCGGTAAGCTCTCCACAATCTGCACCGCGTTGCTTGATGTACAAACAATGTCGGTTAAAGCCTTTAGTTCGGCCGTGCAGTTTACATACGTGATCACCAGGTGATCGGGATAGTTTTCCTTAAACTTTTTAAACAAGTGAGGAGGGCAACTATCTGCTAATGAACAACCTGCCTTCATATCCGGCAGTAAAACCTTTTTTGTCGGCGACAGGATCTTGGCTGTTTCGGCCATGAAGTGCACGCCTGCAAAAACAATAATGTCAGCATCAGTTTTGGCGGCTTGTTGCGACAGGCCTAAACTATCGCCAATGTAATCGGCAATATCCTGAATGTCGCCATCCTGGTAATAGTGCGCCAGGATCACCGCGTTCTTTTGCTTTTTTAATTTTTCGATTTCGGCGAAAAGATCAAGCGTTGGGTCGATCTCTTCATCCACATATCCTTTCAGATTAATTTCTTCGAAGGTATTCATTTCCACAATTCAATTAATAACAACTACTTTTTAAATAAAAGAAAACTATTGTTTGTTATGGTGTTGGTATTGTGCAAAAGTCGCTCTAATTTTTCTTTTATAAATTAGTTTTCACAACTTATTAACAGATATAAACATTTTTCCACCAAAAAGTATGCTGATTTTTAGATATCTGTGACAATCAATTTTTATTTGAAAAAGTTTTATGTTAAAAATTAGCGGGTGGGGAAAATGTTAGCTTTATGACTAAAGTGTCGTAAAAGTCGCTCAAAAAATATTGATATTCGACGCTTAAATGGGAGTTATACACATTCAAATCTATTTTTAAGTTTTTCTTTACATAAACTTAACAGGTTTTATAGCTGTTATTAACATTAGTACTACTTTTACACACATTTCATATAAAACATGACCCGATCTGTTGATTTCCTCGTAGTGGGTTCAGGCATTGCCGGTTTAAGTTTCGCGCTCAAAGCGGCGAAGCATGGTAAGGTTCTGATAGTTACAAAATCTAACGAAGACGAATCGAACACTAAGTATGCCCAGGGCGGGGTTGCTGTAGTTGTGGATAAAAAAGAAGATTCGTTTGAAAAACATATCCAGGATACCTTAATAAGCGGCGACGGCCTTTGCGACCGCGAAGTTGTTGAAGCCGTTGTTAAGGAAGGGCCGGAGCGTATTAACGAGATTATTGAATACGGAACCAATTTTGACAAAACCAACGAAGGTGTTTATGACCTGGCGAAAGAGGGTGGCCATTCTGAGTTCAGGGTGTTGCACTATAAAGATGTAACTGGCTGGGAGATAGAGCGTTCGCTTTTGGAGGAAATTCATAAAAACCCTAATATTGAGATACTCACGCATTATTTTGCGGTTGATTTAATTACCCAGCACCATTTAGGTGAGCTGGTGGGGAAATCAAGTACCGATATTACCTGTTTCGGTATTTATGCTTTTAACACCGAAACGAAAATTGTTGAAAAGATCCTATCTAAAGTTACCGTAATGGCTGCGGGTGGAGCCGGGCATATTTATGCGGTTACTACCAACCCAACCATAGCCACCGGCGATGGGATAGCGATGGTTTATCGTGCTAAGGGGAAGGTGCGCAATATGGAGTTCATGCAGTTTCACCCAACGGCGTTATATAACCCGGGCGAGTATCCTTCATTCCTGATCTCGGAAGCTGTACGCGGTTTCGGAGGAGTGTTAAAACGTACCAACGGCGAAGAGTTTATGCATGAATATGATGCGCGTAAATCATTGGCGCCACGCGATATTACTGCCAGGGCCATCGATGCGGAGATCAAAAAATCGGGTGAGGATTATGTTTATTTAGATGTAAGGCACCGCAGCAAACAGGATATCCTGAACCATTTCCCTAATATTTATGCTAAATGTTTGGAAATAGGTATTGACATGACCAAAGATATGATCCCCGTTGCGCCGGCCTGTCATTATATGTGCGGTGGTATTTTGGTTGATCATGTTGGCCAGTCATCTATATTAAGGTTATATGCCTGCGGAGAATGTTCATCAACGGGTTTGCATGGTGCTAACCGTTTGGCATCTAATTCATTACTGGAAGCTTTGGTTTTCGCGCATCGGATTTATGAGGACGCGATCAAGAATTTTAAAAATAATGTGATTCCGGATAATATACCGGATTGGGATGAGAAGGGTGTGCAGCTCTCTAATGAAGATATCCTTGTAACCCACAACGTACGCGAAATGCAAAAGTTGATGAATGACTATGTGGGTATTGTGCGTTCTGATTTCAGGTTGGATAGGGCCTTGCGCAGGTTGAAGCTATTGTACGAGGAGACTGAAGATTTCTATAAAAAAACCAAACTTTCGGTAAAACTTTGCGAGCTGCGTAATTTGATCCAGGTATCGTTTATTGTAGTAAAATCGGCTATGTTACGTAAGGAGAGTAGGGGGTTGCATTATACTACAGATTATCCGGAGCATGCTGCGGAAGTGAGGGATACGGTGTTTTAAAAGATAAGTACCATCACGTCATTGCGAGGAACGAAGCAATCGCACGTAGGCAAGTCTGCCCTGTATAGTTCGCGATTGCTTCGTTCCTCGCAATGACGGGTTACATAAATTCCGAGAAGATTATTGATATGAGCGAAAAACGGGATTCGAACCCGCGGCCTTCAGTTTGGGAAACTGACGCTCTACCGACTGAGCTATTTTCGCTTGATTTATAATCAAACATAGTTAAAATTTCGGATTTCGGAATTTCCATTTCGGATTTTAATTTTAAATTTAAGTCATGCCATTAATATTACCTGTAAAAGATAAAAGCCCGGTTTGGGGCAATGATTGTTTTATTGCCGAAAACTGTACCATAGTAGGGAATGTGGTGATGGGCGATAATTGTTCGGTTTGGTTTAACGCCGTGATCCGTGGCGATGTGCATTATATTAAAATAGGTAATAACACCAATATCCAGGATGGAGCGGTTATTCATGCTACTTATTTAAAAGCCCCCACTAATATTGGTAACCACGTATCTATAGGCCATAACGCGCTTGTACACGGCTGCACTTTGCATGATCATACTTTGGTAGGCATGGGCGCCATTGTGATGGATCATGCGGTTGTAAACGAGTTTGTGATCATTGCTGCAGGTGCTGTGGTATTGGAGAATACCATTTGCGAATCGGGCTATTTATACGCCGGTATTCCTGCTAAAAAAGTAAAGCCCCTTACTGATGAGCAAAGGGCTATGCTGAAGCAATTGCCTCAAAATTATATCATGTATTCCGGTTGGTTTAAGGAACAATAGGTTCCTTAGGTACTGTTATAGGCTCTTCTGCTTCCCAGTTTGGCCTTAGGGTGATGAGTTTTTCATTGAGCCAAATCTGTTCGGGCTGGCGGCGTTGTTTTACGTTACCGCTATCCCATTTGCCATTTTTATTATCATCGTAAATAACGCGGATATAATACTTGGCTGCCAGGATGCCTTTGTAAACTATCGAACCACTTTTGGTTATCGGGTTACTTTGAATCTTCTTTTTGTCTTCACTTAAAAGTTCAACAACATAAGCTTTACCTGTATCGGCCGGTAAAGTTATTTTGGCCGTAAGCTGGCTATAGTTTTCTATTTTATTGATCTGGAATTTTTTAGAAGGAAGCCTTTTGTTTTTGTCGCCATAAACATCAGTTAACGCACCTTCATTTAAAATCAGTTCGTACCGGCTTTGTTCGCGCCACCGGTATTTTAAGTTGAGCACCTTGTAATTACCGGTATCCTTTTGGATGGTGAAATCATTTGTGGCTACAGAGTCTTCATTTAAAGTGATCAACGATTGATCGAAACTTTCGATAGGGATATTTGCCGTTATTTTAAGGTCGGTACCAGGTTTTAATTTACTGTCGTTACCAAGGTTGTAGCTTGCGGTAAGCACGCGTGTAAAGCTTTCATTTTTACGTTTAAGCTGATAAATGGTATCGATGGCTTTCCCTTTTTCATAGATGGCTACACGTACCGAATCGAAGTTCATGTTTCGTAAATAAACTGAAGCTGTATCATTGGTGGGGGTGTAGGTAACCTGTTTTCTATCGTCAACATTGGCCGGGTAAATAACCTTAATACCCGGCTGAATCAAGCCGCGGTTAAATATCAACTGTAATTTTCCGTCCTGGTCAAAACGTTTTTCAGTTACCCTGAATTTATCGGGATCTTGCCTGAATAAATTTAACTGGATATTGGATGTATCGCTCCTTAAATGCACCGGCTTTTTCAGAAAAGCGATCAACTCATTATCGTTATCAAATATTTTATTTGGGCTTGCTTCTTTCAAGGCATAAATGCGGTAATCGTCTTCACGCAAATTGTTCAAAGCAAAATTTCCTGATGAATCGGTGAGCGCGAAAATGGCCGGCTTCTTTTTTCCGAATAAGGTATCCTGTTTCACCGGAAATAAAAATACCAATACATCTTTTTCTTTTTCCTGGGTGAGGGTGTTGGTTACCGTACCGGTCATGCTTAATGAGTCGATATGGTTACCGGTAGAAAAAACGTAAGTGAAATTTTTAAGGATATTACTTTCGTTCACATCCTGGATCGACTTGCCGAAGCTGATCACATAAGTTGTATTTTTTTGGAGCGTGTCTTTAAACTCAACTTTTAGTTTGCGTTTGTTGGACGAATACTCCGGTTGCTTTTCCATCGCCGGGCTCATACTGATTTCCTGGTAGGCGTTGGTGAGTTTAATAAACTCGTCAAATTCCAGGTCGATTTGTTTGGCATTAAAATTCCGGGTTTTGTTTCCGGGAATTGCCTTCACCAATTTGGGTGGGGTCTGGTCGCGCGGCCCTCCCTGGGGTGGTTGCTGAGCCGCGCAGCCAAAAATGAATAAAACGATAAAAATCAGGAAATAATTTTTGTAAAAAATAGCCGGTTTTGCGTTTAACATAGTTTTTAGGCGATATAAGCGATTTTTATGTTTTTATGAACGGTAATATTAAAAATTAAAAATAATTGATTTAAAACGACTTTTTGTAATTAATTAATTATCAATATTTTACGTTTTATCTTGATACGTGAACCATTAAAACAGAAATATCTGATGGTGAAACGCCCGAAATACGTGATGCCTGGCCTAAAGTGCGCGGTTTGATGCGCATCAATTTTTCGCGGGCCTCTTTTGATAACGACACCAAAGTGTGGTAATCAAAATTTGGGTTGATCTCGCGGTCTTCCATTTTTTTCATCTTGTCTACTATCTCCATCTCCTTGATGAAATAACTCTCATATTTGATTTTTATTTCAGCCTGCTCAATAGTTTCTTTATCGTAGGCTGATAGGAGTTCGGCTAATGGCGCGTCGGCTTTTTTCAGGTCTTCAAAAGTAACCTGTGGCCTGCTCAGTAAATTGAAAAGTTTATTGCTTTGGGTAAGCGCGCTTGTACCCAACTCTTCCAGCAATCCATTTACTGTAGATGGATCGATGGATTTACTTTTGGTATAGGCTACAATGTCATCCGAGTTTTTTACTTTTTGATTTACCTTTTCCAAACGCTCATCATTGATCAATCCCAATTCATGACCAATAGGAGATAGCCTGATATCGGCATTGTCTTGACGAAGCAACAAACGGTGTTCGGCCCTTGAAGTGAACATGCGATAAGGTTCTTCGGTACCTTTGGTTACCAGGTCATCAATCAAAACACCGATATATGACTCTGATCTTTTAAGGATCAATTCATGTTTATCATTAATTTTTTGGTGCGCGTTGATACCTGCAATGAAACCTTGTGATGCCGCTTCTTCATACCCGGTGGTACCATTGATCTGGCCGGCGAAGTAAAGGTTGCTGATCTGTTTGGTCTCCAAAGTTAAACTCAATTGGGTAGGCGGGAAGAAATCGTACTCGATAGCATACCCCGGCCTAAACATTTTAGCGTTTTCAAATCCCGGTATTTTGGTGAGTGCTTTGTATTGTACGTCTTCGGGTAGGGAGGTAGAGAAACCGTTTACATAGATCTCAACCGTATTCAAACCTTCAGGTTCAACAAAAATCTGGTGACGATCACGCTCTGCAAAGCGGTTAATTTTATCTTCAATAGATGGACAGTAACGCGGACCTAAACCTTTAATTCTACCGGTAAACATTGGCGATTTTTCAAAGCCCTCTTTCAAGGTTTCGTGTACATCGGTATTGGTATAGGTGATCCAACAGCAGCGTTGTTCTTCAATCATCGGTACATCGGTGAACGAAAATTTGCCCCTTACCGGGTCGCCCCATTGCTCTTCCATCTGGCTATAGTTCAAACTACGGCCATCTACGCGGGGTGGGGTACCAGTTTTCATACGGCCTGCTTCAAAGCCTAATTCAACTAATTGTTCTGTTAAACCGGTAGCTGCTTTCTCGCCTGTACGACCTCCGCCAAACCTTTTCTCGCCTATATGAATAACACCATTCAGGAAAGTTCCGTTGGTTAGCACTACTGCATCGGCTTCTATTTCGATACCGATTGATGTGCGAACGCCACAAACTGTGTTACCTTTTACTAATAACGAGGTAACAGTATCCTGCCAAAAATCAACGTTTAAAGTAGCTTCCAAAGCTAAACGCCACTCTTCAGCAAATCTCATACGGTCACTTTGGGCTCGTGGGCTCCACATGGCCGGACCTTTCGATTGATTCAGCATCCGGAATTGGATAGATGTTTTATCAGTTATAATGCCCGAATATCCACCCAAAGCATCCACCTCACGTACTATCTGGCCTTTGGCTACACCACCCATAGCAGGGTTGCAGCTCATCTGGGCAATGGTACCCATATTCATGGTTATCAGCAAAACCGACGAACCTAAGTTGGCAGCAGCAGCGGCAGCTTCACAGCCCGCATGCCCGGCACCAACTACAATTACATTATATTTCTTAAACATTTTATCCTCCTTGTTCCACTTTTGGTAAGTCTTAAGTCGTAAGTTTTAAGTCTGAAGTAGGCTTGTTAATACGTTTATTAAAGACTTGTTCCACGTGGAACGTTATTTTAAATTCTCAGTAGCGAGTTTTAAGCTTTATATAAATAAGCTTAGAAGCTTAGTTTTTAAAAGTTCCACGTGGAACTTTTGCTTTATATTGATCTGATAGTTTTACTAAAGTGACTGTTGACTCTCTACTTAGAACTTCAGACTTAATTCACAAAATTACCCCAATTAAACAGATGTTCCACGTGGAACCCTGAATAATGATATTAAAGCTACAAATGCCCACACGCCTTCCAATACCACAAAAGGGTAGAAGTTTACCATGAACGATGCATAGCAGCATGTGCCTGCACCTATAAAGTTCATGAGGCTGTAAGCTTTGTTTTGAGCCGATAGTTTATTGGTTAAATTCAATAAAAAGGCTATCAAAAGGATGATAACACCTGCTGATGCTATAATATCTGATGTTTTCATTATCCTTCGTTTAGCTCGGTTAGTTCCATCCAACGGGCAGTTTTGTCATCCAGTTGGCTGTTTAAAACTTCTATCTGCTTTAATAGTTCATCCAGCTTTTTAGGGTCGATACCTGAAGCATTTAGTTGGTCGTTTTTATCTTTGATATTAGCTTCAATAGCGCTGATCTCGCCTTCTATGCCTTCCAGTTCTTTAGCTTCTTTGTAGCTTAGTTTGCTTTTCTTGGCGGTAGGAGTAGCTTGCTGTGCTACCGGCGCAGGCTTTTTAGCTTGTTGTTTTGCTTCTTCCAGTTCTAAACGGTAGGATGAATAGTTGCCATTGAATATGCGTACATGGCCTTTCTCTTCCATAATGAATAGCTGGTCGGTTAGCTTATCCAGTAAATACCTATCGTGCGATACCATCATCAATACGCCGCCATAGTTGGTTAAAAACTCTTCCAGTACGTTTAAGGTATCAATGTCCAAATCGTTGGTAGGCTCATCCAGAATCAGGAAGTTGGGGTTCTTCATCAGGATGCTCATTAACTGTAAACGTTTCTTTTCGCCACCGCTTAGCTTTGATATAAAGCCGTATTGCTTGGCAGGAGGGAAGAGGAACAAGGTAAGCAGGGCAGAGGCCGAGATGGTTTTACCATCGGCCATAGTAATAAACTCTGCTACATTTTTTACAATATCTATTACACGTTCATCCTCTTTAAATGTAATACCTGCCTGGTGAAAGTAACCTATTACGGTTGTTTCTCCTTTTACTACAGTACCGGCATCGGGCTGTAAACTGCCTGTAATGATATTTAATAAGGTTGATTTGCCACTACCATTACGGCCCGCCAAGCCAATCCTATCACCTCTTTTAAACGTATAGCTGAAGTTATTGATGTAGGTATTGCCATTAAATGATTTATAGAGATTATCCATCTCCATAATTTTATTTCCCTGGCGTGCTGTTTTAACGCTTAGCTCTACCTTATCGCGGGGGCCACCATTTTTGGTTTTCTCTTCCAGTTCGTAATAGGCATCAATACGTGCTTTTGATTTGGTGCCACGGGCCTGAGGTTGGCGGCGCATCCATTCCAGCTCTTTCCTTAACAGGTTAGAGTTTTTCTGAAATGCTGCTTCGTCTGCTGCTTCACGCTCGGCTTTCTTTTCAAGGTAATACCCGTAGCTGCCATTGTAGGGTTGTATTTTGCCACGGTCTATCTCCAATATCTCGTTACATACATTGTCCAGGAAATACCTGTCGTGCGTAACCATTAATATGGTTTTATTGCCTTCGGTTAATAGTTTCTCCAACCATTCTATCGTATCAATATCCAAGTGGTTGGTAGGCTCATCCAGTATATAAACTTCCGGATCTTCAATAAGCAGTTTGGCTAATGCCAAACGTTTCTTTTGACCGCCCGATAGGGTAGTGATCTTTTGATTTAGATGATGGATATCTAACCGGCCTAAAATAGTTTTGATCTTGTACTCATACTCCCAGGCATCAACCTCGCTCATTTCTTCCATCACTTTCTCGATGGCTTTGGCATTGTCCGGCTCATTTTCCATCAATTCCTCATACCTGCGGATAAGTTGCTGCTGCACGTCATCTGCATGAAAAATATAATCACTGATGGTAACCGCGTTTTTAAAATTTGGATCCTGCTCCAGGTAGCCCATATTTAAATCGCGGGCCTGCACTACTTTACCTTCGGTAGGTTTAATAGTACCGCCAAGTATTTTTAACAGGGTTGATTTGCCGGCACCGTTAACGCCTACCAGTGCAACCTTGCGGCCGCGGTTAATACCTATGGTTACATTTTTAAATAACCAGTTGTCATGAAATTGATGGCCAAGGTTCTCGGCGGATAGATAAGTACTCACGATATTTGTTCTATTTTATCCGACTCGTGTATAAATACACCAGTCGCGTTTTTTATTGATTGTTTATACATGGCCATGGCAACAGTAGCGCCCTCAATGCTGCGGTATTTTTTGTATCGCCCAACAAACAGCGGATTGATCAGGCTCATGATAACAGCTACTACTTTTTCCATGGGCCTTTTTTCGTTCCTGTCGCCGGTTAAGGCTGAAGGGCGATAAATATGCAGTGTTGGCAAACCTATAGCTGTAATATCCGCTTCGGTTTGGCCTTTGGTTTTAGTATAAAAATTGCCTCCGTTAATATTAGCGCCTATAGACGATACCAGATGATATTGTTTAACGCCATTTTGTAAGGCTAATTGTGCTAACTGCACAGCATAATCATGGTCTATTTTGTAATAGACACTCAAATCCGGGGTTTTCTTTTTGGTCGACCCCAGGCAACAAAACACAGCGTCGCCTTTCAACTCTTCCAAATAGGATGTGAGTTGATCAAAATCTACCACAAGCTGCTTTAATTTATGATGTTCGATTGGTAACTCTTTTCTTACCAGGATCAATACTTCGTCATAATAGGCTTGTGTTAATAAAATTTGCAGGAGATGACTGCCAATAAGTCCGCTCGCGCCTGCTACAATAGCTTTTTTGGCCATTACTTATTGATTTTTTGCAAAAATACGCATTATTATATTGTCGATTTTATTACATGTTGTAACGTGCTTTTTAGTGAGTGGTTGATTAGGTGAGTAGTTGTTTTGGAGTGAATTTCTAACCACTCACTCAATCAACTATTCACCATTCACTTCCTGGAGACCCAACCACTTACCATACATAAAACAAAAGATAAATACCATGTGTTTACCTTACAAGTTCACTTACAATTATAACCGAAGAGCCATCTCCCTTTCCTGATCATTGACGTACCCCTGTCGTAATCAGCACTACTTGATACCAGTTAAGTGAATTTTATTGAAAGTTCAAAAACAATTGAACTTTATTTTGTTGTAATTAACAATTATTTAAGATCAAAAAATGGAAGCACAACAGGAACTAAGCGGGTGGCGGAAATGGATGGAAGGCATAGGCGACTATGTGCTGTTCTTTTTGCGATTTTTCCGCAACATATTTACCGGCGGCTTTGAATGGTCGGAATTTGTGAGGCAGTGCTACGAGATAGGTTACCGATCTATGATGCTGGTTGGCATTACCTCATTTATTATGGGCCTGGTGCTTATTTTGCAGTTACGCCCTTCGCTGGTTGATCTGGGGGCCGAGGCGATGTTGCCTAAAACACTTTCTGTGGCCCTGGTGCGTGAGATAGGGCCTGTAATTACGGCCATCATTTGTGCAGGCAAAATAGCCTCAAGCATAGGTGCCGAGCTGGGTAGTATGAAGGTTACCGAGCAGATTGATGCCATGGAGGTATCGGGTGCCAACCCGGTGCAATACCTGGTTGTTACTCGTGTACTGGCTACCAGTTTTATGATACCCTTGCTGGCTATTATTGGTGATGCTATTGGTCTTTTCGGTGGTTTCCTGGCTTTGAATTTTACGGATAGTATCAGCTTCTCCCTTTATTTTAATAAATGTATCGCTTCGTTGGATTTTACTGATCTGCTGCCAGCTGTAGTTAAAACTGTGCTGTTTGGCTTCGCGGTGGGGTTTGTGGGATGTTATAAAGGATACCATTCCAATAAAGGTACCGAGAGTGTAGGTATTGCCGCTAATTCGGCGGTGGTAACGGCTTCGTTATGGATCTTTATTATTGATGCCATTGCTGTTCAGATAACCAGTTTGCTATTCTATAAATAAGATGAAAAAGGCAGACGAACATATCGAACCAAAAAAAGAAACTCCTGAAACCAAACAGGAAGTAGTAATCCATGCCAAAGGCATCAAAAAATCATTTGGTAAAAAGCAGGTACTTAAAAATATTTCTTTCGATTTAAAGAAGGGGGAGAACATTGTGGTACTTGGAAAATCGGGCCAGGGTAAATCGGTTACTATACAATGTGTTGTAGGGATGCTTACGCCGGATGCCGGTAAGTTAGAGGTTTTTGGCGAGGATGTAACCGCGCTGAACGATGATGAGTTGAAGCAGTTGAGGATGAAGATAGGTTTTCTTTTTCAGGGAGGGGCGCTGTACGATTCGATGACCGTGAGGGATAACCTCGAATTTCCGCTAACAAGGGTTTTGAAATTGAAAGATCAGAAAGAGATTACCAAAAAGGTAGAAGGTGTATTGGACGCCGTTGGCCTGTTAGATGCCATTGATAAAATGCCTTCCGATCTATCCGGCGGGATGCGCAAAAGGGTAGGCCTGGCCCGTACGCTGATAGTTAACCCCGAAATTATGTTGTACGATGAGCCTACCACCGGTCTGGATCCTATCACCTCGCGCGAGATCAGCGAACTCATCAACCGCCTGCAACGCAAATACGAAATATCATCCATCATTATCACTCATGATATGGAATGCGCCCGCATCACTGCCGACCGGATCCTGGTAATGAACGAGGGAGAATATATAGCCGAGGGCTCATATAAAGAGCTCGAAAAATCAGACAACGAAATGGTCAGATCATTTTTTAACCAACCATCATGAAAACCACATCATCCCAAAAAATAAAAATCGGTCTGTTCACCTTTTTAGGGTTGGCAGTGCTGTTAGTGGCCATATTTTTAATAGGCAACCAAAAAAGTCTGTTTAACTCAACGTTCCATGTGTACGGGCGATTTAAAAATGTAAGCGGCCTGCAGGTGGGCAATAATGTACGCTTCGCGGGCATTAATGTAGGCGTGGTACAATCTATCAATATTGTAACGGATAGCTCGGTACGTGTTGATCTTACTTTAAATAAAAGCGTAAAAAAATTCATCAAAAAGGATTCGAAGCTGAGCATTGGCAGCGATGGTTTGATGGGGGATAAGCTGGTGGTGATAGCACCGGGAGGTATAGTAAGTCATGAAGAGATTGAAGATGGCGGCCGATTAAGTTCGATAAACCCGGTTGATGTGGATAAGATCATCAATAAACTTACCCGCGTTGCTGATAATGCCGAGGCGCTTACTACCAATCTTACCGGCATAGTGGCCAAGATCAACAATGGCAAAGGCAGCATAGGCCGTTTACTTAACAGCGATAAAATGGCGCGCGATTTGGAAGGCACTGTAAAACAGGCCCAAACAACCATCAAAACCGTTCATAAAACCACCAACACCCTAAACGAAGACCTTACCGCCGCCCAACATAACTTTTTGCTGAGAGGTTTCTTTAATAAGAAAAAGAAAATGGAGCAAAAGCGCCAGGATAGTATCCGCAAGGCACAAGAAAAGATCCAGGAGGATAAGGAGAAATCAGCAAAGGAGGCGCAAAAGCAAAAAGAAAAAGCCGCTAAGGAAGCGGCTGATAAGCAGAAGGATAATAATTAAGTAATTGATAGTTAGTATTTTATAATAAAATCGTCATTGCGAGGTACGAAGCA
Organism: Mucilaginibacter celer; assembly: GCF_003576455.2. NCBI lineage: Bacteria > Pseudomonadati > Bacteroidota > Sphingobacteriia > Sphingobacteriales > Sphingobacteriaceae > Mucilaginibacter > Mucilaginibacter celer. The sequence continues at coordinate 5,801,142 of NZ_CP032869.1, read as the reverse complement.
ATCCCCAATATACAGAGAGACAATGAAGTCCGCCCTGTACAGTCGGGGATCGCTTCGTACCTCGCAATGACGTGACGGAGGCCCTTGTAATTATCTCAAAAAAAAAAGAGAATTAATTCACCTTCTCCAACCTTGCAGCCCAACCTCCGCCCGAAGCTAACTTAACATTCAACTTATCTTTAGCAGAAACATTAACCACTGTACGTTTTTAGTCAGTACCATCCCTATCCGCATTTACACCATCTTCAAAAATCACCGCTTTATAAGTACCCTCGCCTAAAAAGGAAAAATCGATAGTCAATTCACGCGCATCCCAATTGGTCATAGCACCAATGTGCCACGTGGAACCTTTTCGGCGGGCGATGGCTACGTGCTCACCAACTTTCCCGCTTAAGGCCACGGTTTCATCAAAAGTTGTAGGCACGGCGGCTATAAAATCTGTGCTTTCCTGTTCTTTTTGGTACGCTGTTGGGTTATCTGCCATCATTTGCAGCGGAGCTTCAAATATGGTGTACATGGCCAGCTGATGGCAGCGCGTACCCTGGCTCATAGGATTGCCATTTACCGGGCGGAAATTGGCTTTGCTGGCATTGCGCATAGCACCAGGCGTATAATCCATAGGGCCGGATAACATGCGGATAAATGGGATGCTTACATCATAACCGGGATGATCCTTAACGCCCCATTTTACATTTTCCAAACCTTTAACTCCTTCAAAATTAAGAATATTTGGAAAAGTGCGCTGAATACCGCTTGGTTTGTACATGCCGTGATAATCAACTATTAAATGATGATCGACTGCTTTTTGGGCGATCTCATATAAGGAGGAAACCATTTTCTGATCATCGCGATCTATAAAATCTATCTTAAAACCTTTGATCCCCATGGCAGAGAATTTGGCCATGGCCGCGTCGGTTTGGCGGGTGAGGGCATACCAGCTTGTCCACAAAATAAGACCTACGTTTTTCTGTTTGGCATAAGCTACCAGTTCGGGCAGGTTAATATCCGGCGAGATCTGGTTCAGATCAACAATGTTCGACCAGCCCTCGTCAAGCACTACATACTCCACCTTATTGGCCGATGCAAAATCGATATAATATTTATAGGTAGGGTTGTTGATGCCTGCCTTAAAATCAACATGGGTAATATTCCAGTTGTTCCACCAATCCCAGGCAACTTTACCCGGTTTTATCCATGACAGGTCTTTAACCCTGGGTGGTTCGGCCAATTTTTGAACCATATCACTGTTAGCCAGTTGTTTATCGTTTGTACTGATAACCACAACCCGCCACGGAAAACTTCGGGTACCCAAAGTTTTGGCAATATAATCGGCACGGCCGTTAACTACATAGTTCATATTGGCATATCCACCGGTGGTTTCTACAGTAGGGTATTTGGCAAATGCACCCTGTAAACTTTGGCCTGCACCGGTTAAATACATACCCGGATAATCCTGCAGATCAGCCTCGAGGATAGCCGCTTTTTTACCGTTGCCCACGTCAACTAAAACCGGTAAAAAAGCCAGACTATCTTTGGTAACTTCGGATAGTTTCAGGTTACCGTATAATGCTTCGAAGGATGTTGTCCATTTATCTTTATTACGATAATCGTTTACAAAGGGGAGCCAGGCTTTATCATCGGCCTTAAAATTAAAACCAGCTTCTTCGTTAGTAATGGTGATATCATCATTTTTTTGAGTAACGAAGCGATAGGCTACACCATCATCATAAGCCCTGAATATTAAACTGTAATCTCCTTTAAAACTGATAGTTAACTGGTTGTATTGGTCATGAACCTTATCTTTTTTATAGATAGGGGTGCTGAAGTATTCGTTTTTTACTGAGGTTTTGGCACTTTTTACAATTGGTAGTTTTCCCAATACTTCGCCGCTTTGAAGCGTTAAGGATATTGCCGCAGGTGTAATGATTTCTGTATCCTCATGTTTTACCCACCATTGGATATTACTGCCCGTTGTTATACTCAGATCGATCTTGCCATCGGGAGATTTTACATGATAGTTTTTTGATGTTTGGGCTATTGTTATTGATGCTGAAAAGCATACAAAAAATGCGGCTGCGAGAAATTTATTCATTGAAGATGGGAATTACCAGGTTTAACGATGGTTTATCGTTAACTAAACTAATTAATAATCAGCTTAATGAGTGATGATTTTATGACGATTTGTGGTGAGAAATAAACGCGGAGTTGTCTGAATCAGAATTGTCTGAACAGGAATTTGGGGGAATTAAGAAATTTATAGAATGAAAAATTGATTACTATGTTGATTTACAGCGAAACCTTTAATCCCCCAAACACCCTAAACCCATTTCGATATGCCCCATTCATCTGTGTTTTATCAACTTCGCCGCTGTTTAGATAAAGCTCATCTGTACCATTACCTGTCTGCCAGTGCAAATAGCCCGCTCCGGCTTGTATCCCGATATTTTTAGTAATATCATAAACTAAACCGCCACCCAAATTAAGTCCGTATCCGTTTGCATGATGCCGGTAGCTAACCGGGTGCTGAAAAGTAGTGATCAGGTTCCAGTTACCCTGCGCGTTGTAGCTAACCTGGTTATAGGTAACATCGGCATTAAAATGTAATTGATCAACAAGCTTTAACGAAGCAATAGCCTTAATAAAAACACCTTTCCAATCGGTTGAATAACTGCTGTTTAAATTGGGGAAGCGGTTGGCACTTCCATATAAAAACAAAGATTGCTTGTTATCACTATAACCCGCATAAGGAGTAAGCCTAAATAAATTGTTGTTAATTAGTTGATAGCCAGCGCCAACAAACCAACCCTGTGTATGCCCTTTTCCGGCATCAAAAGTTTCGTTATAGGTATTGCCGCTACGGTTATCGCCACTATAGTCCGAATCATTTACCGTGCCCGATGTGATGAACTGCCGGGTATAATAACCATAAAAAACAAATTTTTGGTACACATTCCATTGCAGGGAGGCAGCAAGGCTTTGCCCGCCCAGCTTTGTCCATTTTAATTCCGAAAAAACGTTAGGATTTTGCCCGCTGCTGTTGCCGGCTATCGACCAGCGGAAGTTTTCGCGCTGATAGCCGTCAGTAATATCTATCTGTACCTTTTTATCAGCCGTTTGTGCAAACAGCCGTGCAGATGATATCATCAGTAAAAAACAAAAGCCAGTAAATTTTTTCATACGTAGGTTTAAAAAAGGAAGCCTGCCCCTGTAAAAGGAGCAGGCTAAATATATCATTTTTAAATTATTGGTTAACACCAAAAGCTTCCCAGCCCGATGCGGTTGCGCGGGTACAGGTCATGGCCTGGGTACCGTTCTCGCTCGAGATGAATTTGCCGTTGTTGCCCCTGAAGGTTACTTTACCATCGGCAGTAGCTACCCAGTCAAATTTTTCCCAATCGCCAATGGTGGTGCGGTTACAGGTAATGGCTTGTGTACCATTTTCTGATGATACGTATTTGCCCATGCTTTGCAGTGCAACTTTGCCGCCGCCTGCATCAACTATGGTAAACTGCTCCCAGGCCTGTGCAGTAGCGCGGGTACAAGTCATGGCCTGGGTACCGTTTTCGCCGCTTACATATTTGCCGTTGAAGCCTTTTAGGGTAATGGTTTGACCGATAGGTGGATTGCCTGGGTTACTGGTACCCGAAAGGTCATAAACCCTCACATAATCAACCACCATGCTGCAAGGCAACGCGCCATCATTGATGGTATTGCCTGGCAAATCGCCTCCGATAGCCAGGTTTAGGATAATGAAGAACGGATTGTGGAACGCGCCGGTGTTATTGATGTTATTAGCAATGTTGCCGGTAACGTACAGCGTATTATCCACATACCAGCGGATAGAGTTGGCATCCCACTCAACCGCATAAGTGTGGAAGTTTGTTGGCGAAGTGGTAGTGCTGCCGCCATATTGTACGTGACCGTTATTGTTCCAGTGCATGGTGCCCAAAATGGTGTTTGAGGTGTTCACCTGCTCCATAATGTCAATTTCACCGCATTGTGGCCACCCTACGCTACCTATGTTGGCACCCAACATCCAGAAAGCAGGCCATGTACCTTGTACAGCAGGTAATTTAATGCTGGCTTCGATACGACCTGATGTTGGCTGATACTTACCGGCAGTAGTTAATTTAGCCGATGTATAAGGCTGGCCTCCAACTGATTGCTTACGTGCAGTAATGGTTAGGAAACCGCCCGATACGGTAGCATTGGCTGCCTGGTAGTATTCCTTTTCGTTATTCACGTTGGGGTTACCTACGTCAATGTTCCAGTTACCGGTATTAACGCTGGTACCATTAAATTCATCGCTCCACAGCAGGGTACCGGCACGGGGTGTAGTTGTTGAGCCTGTGCTTGCATCCGGAGTTTTAATGGATGGCGATGGTTGTTTGTTGAGGTCCTTACTGCAGGAAGAGAACAGCATGACCAGGGCGGATACTGCTAAAGCACCCTTCGCAAAGGTTAAAAGTTGTTTCATAATAGTGGTATTTGGTAAATAAATAATTGGTTTTGCTGATAATTACTGGTTTACCCCAAATGCTTCCCAGCCCGATGCTGTTGCCCGGGTACAGGTCATGGCCTGGGTTCCGTTCTCGCTTGATATAAATTTGCCATTGTTACCACGCAATGTCACTTTGCCGTCGGTTGTGGGGATCCAGTCAAATTTTTCCCAATCGCCAAAGGTTGTACGGTTACAGGTAATGGCTTGTGTGCCGTTTTCTGAGGATACATATTTGCTCATGCTTCGCAGGGCAATTTTGCCGGCACCGGCGTCAACTACAGTAAATTGTTCCCACGCCGATGGACTTGGGCGATTACAATTCATGGCCTGTGTGCCGTTTTCGCCGCTTACATATTGGTTATTAAAGCCTTTAAGTGTGATAACCGAACCTATAGGAGCCCCGGTACCAGTGCCACCGGTTGATTGTGTGCCTGTCCATTTAAAAGTAGCTACGGCACCTGCGGCTAACGTATAGGTAAATGATTCGGCACCCCATTTCACTTTAAAAGTGCTGCTTGATGAGCCGTTATTAAGAGCGATAAGCACCTTGCTGCCATCCGAATTTTTAAAGGCCACGTTTTGGATACTGCCCGAAATGTTTGACGAAATGCGCACAGCCCCCGGCCTTACAAATTTTGAAGCATGACCAATAATGTAGTAACCAACATTGCGGGTGATAGATGTGCCGCTAACTGTTATGCCGCCTAAACAGGTACTGCAGCCGCCATTGGTATGCGGGTTATTGTTAGGGTCGGCAGCCAGGTTCCATTCTAAAACGTTGCGGCTCCAATTGCGGGTAGCGCCGATAATGAGGGTGTTTACATGCCATGACAGGTCGCCGCCAAAATTGCTTGGTGCACCAACCCATTGCTCGGTAAAGTAAACGTTTTTGCTGGGGTAGGAGTTATGCATATCGGTTAACTTGTCGATAGTGCCGGCATACAGGTGAAATGCCGAACCGTCTACATAAGGATTGGCTCCGCCATCGGCCAGTACGGTTTGAGGGTAATCAATCCTGTCGGTATTATGATCGTAGGCAATAATTTTGGTTTGAAAACCGGCAGCCCTGATTTGCGGACCCAGGTTGTTTTTGATAAAATTGGCCTGTTCATTAGGCTGCATCACCATACTTGGGTTATTATATGGATTAAGCGGCTCGTTTTGAGGCGTAATGGCATCAATGGTAATGCCCTGGGCCTGCATAGCTTGCAGGTATTTTACAAAATAGCGTGCGTAGGCATCATAATAACCGGCTGCCGTATTCAGGCTGCCACCGGTATAGCCGTTATTGCCGGTAGTATTCACCTTCATCCAGGTTGGGGCCGTCCAGGGGGTGGCTATAATTTTTATGGATGGATTAATAGCAATGATTTTTTTGAGTATCGGCAGCAGGTCCTGATTTTCGGCACTGATGCTGAAGTTGTTCATGTTAAAGTCGCCGGCGGTTTGGTTGTAGGTAAAATCACTGGCGCTGAGGTCAGAAGCGCCTATGCTGATTCGGATATAGCTGATACCGATTTGGTTGGTACCGGTACCAAAAAGTTCATTCAATACATTGGTTTGGTTACTGCCCAGACCGTTAAGCAACCCGGCACTGCCGCCGGTTAAGGTAAAACCAAAGCCATCAATACCCTGAAAGGTTTGGTTTTCATCAACAGTTACGGTAGTTGCGTTGGTACCGGCATCTGCAGCGAAATTAAAACTGGTTTGGGCCTGGAGTAATTTAGATTGATCGGCTGTGGTAACCCAGGCATTAACCACTTCGTTGGCAGCACGGGCTACGGTGCCTGAGGTTTTCTGCTCAGGAACATCACCACGGCTTACATCCTTTTTACAGGAATAAAACACTACAGCAGATAGCAGGGTGAGGGCTGCCAGCCACTTCATTTTGTAATTGATTTTCATTGTTTATTATTTAGTTGATTGATTTGAATGCGTAAAAATCAGGGCACAAACAAACCGGCCCCACAAATAAAATGTGACAAACACATTTAACTGTAGTTTAATAATGTCCATTTGGCTGTGCAGGTGATTTAATGTAAGCACGTGCAAACAGGATGGTTTTTCGGCAGGTTAGTTTATGTATAGTTTAAAATCGGTTATCACAAATCTACATCAATTTAAACGTAACAAACAAATAAAATGTTCATAAATAATTGATTTATAGTATATTATGCTAAATTTAATACGCTTGCATCACATTATTTAAAAACCAAAAAATAAGTTTAAATAGTTTGTGTAGCGTTTTTGTTGCAATGATTTTTTTTTGCTGATACGCTTATTTCGCAATTAATTGTAAGGAAAAAAACTTGTATAATATAGCTGCAGGCTATAGGTGTATAGATTACACGAAGCGAACCGTTGATTGGTTTTGATTACGTTGATTTCGCTGATTGTCTGAACCGTGATTTGGGGGGATTTGTGGGATTGATGGATTTTTGTCTGAAGCAGGATTTGGAGGATTTGTGGGATTAATAGGATTTTTTGTCTACAAATCCCCCTAAATCCCGGTTCAGAAAATCTTATTTATCCGTAACCGAATTATCTATCACCAGCTTACTCCAGCCCTTATCGCCGGCGTTTTTGATCTCCTTTTTGCGCTGCTCCATTACTTTTTTAATGCGCGAGCTATAAGCCCAGCACGTGCTTTGGCGGATGGACAGGATTTCGGATAATTTATGTGATGAGATCTTGCCCTTGGTTGAGTACATCAGGAAGATCATATAAAAAGCTTTATTGATAGGGATGCGGGTGTTTTGCAGGATGGTGTAAGCGATTACCGATTCCTCATAACCGCATTTTGAGCACCGGCGACTGTAGGGCAAGTGCCCGCTGCCATAATGGGTATTGCTGCATTTGCGACAGGCATAACCGTTTTCCCATTTCAGATCCGACAGGAATTTGAAGCAGGTTTCCCTATCGGGATAAATGCGGCTAAACTCTTCAAAATCAACCTCGGTGAGCATTACCCTGTCGTGGGTTACTTTTTCGATATCATTGTGGAGGATGATATTATCCTTTTCGAGCAGTACATTCATTCGGGAAATTTCCTCGGCCTGTTGTTGTAGTAACTCGTTAACCGATTTTAGTTCCTCGTTTTGCTCGGCAATCATGGTCGATTTTTCAACCAGTTCGCGGGTGCGCTGCTGTACCTGTTCTTCCAGGCTTTTGTTCAGAATGTCTTTCAGCTCTTCGTTCTGCTTCATCTGGGCTATGATACTGAGCTGGGCATCATCTTTTTCTTTTTTAAGGATGCGTACCTTATCGCCAATAGCAAAGGAGATGAACAGCATCTCCATAATAAAACAAACGCTAAGGCTGTAGTAATCAAACTCGGTTACCGGTAACCACCAGATATTTAGGGCAATACAGCTTTTAATTACAAAGCCGGTAAGTAAAAAGGTGTAGCCGATAACAAAAAAGCGGGCTGGTTTATAGCCTTTGATGAGCACATAGCAACCTGCATAAAATGAGATGCAAAGAGGTAAAAACTCGATGATCTTGTAGTTAAACCAGGCCATATTGATGGTGATACAGGCCAGGAAATAAACACACCTGAAAATAATAACACCTTTAATTACTTTATTAAGTACCGGCGCGTTAACTTTTAAGTTAAGCAGTTTTTGTGCAAAAAGGATAGCGAAAATACTGGCCGAAAACAGGGCGATGCCGTAAGCATAATTATTAAAGCCGGGATTATTTGGCCAGATATATTGATAGGCTATGCCATCGGCACACATTTCATATAAACCGATGCTGAGATTGTAAACAATATAATACAGGTATTGCACCTGGCGCATGGCAATAAACATCATGAAATTGTACAGGCCAAAAACCAGGATCATGCCGTAAAACACCCCGAAAAAGAAATACTCATCGAGTGCGTAACCTATAAAACGGCTTACGGTACGCATTACCATGATCACGTTTACTGAGTGCCCCGCTTTAATGCGGATATAATACACATCATCGGGCCCGCTATTGCTGTTGATGTTTACACTAAAATTTTTGTGCTTGTAAAACCGGGCGGCAAAGGGATGACTGCTGCCCAGCGATGTTGCCTTATAAGTTTCGCCCATAGGCGAGTAAACGGTAATGCTATCAATAGTTTGATCAAAAAACTCCAGGATCCAGTTGTTATTGGTTGAATTGGCTTTGCCAATTTTAATGCGATACCAATAGGCCGAGTTATTGTGATGGGTTACCGGGGTTGGTTCGGGGTTGGGTTTAAATTTACCGGCGAGGTAGGCGGCGTGAATACCATCGAGACCGAGTTTATTGGTGGTATCTTCAAAACAAACAATTTGTTTGTATTCAAAAATATGCTGATTTACCTTATCGTTTATTTGTACGGTAGTTTGGGCTTTTACGCCGGCAGCACGACATAAAAAAAGGGCAGCAACAACTACAAGATACCTTAGTACAAGTTTAAACATAGGCTCGGCAGATGGATGTTTTTCGCACCTGCAATGTTGGTTTCATTGCAGGCGCGAAAGAAATGGTTGTTTGGTTAGCGTCAGGCCGGATACAATTATAATATATTTATTTTTTTAATCCTATTAAAAGTACGTTATACAGTTATTTAAAATGCTAATTTTTAGCACGTTTTGGTTAAAATTGGGTTATTGCCATACATAAGTAGCTACCGCACCGTTGGCTAATGTGCTTGTAGCCGATTTTCCGTCAATCTTAAAATTAAATGTTTGCTGGCTTCCGCTCGAGTTTAGTACAATAAGCACTTTGCTGCCATCGGTATTTTTAAAGGCAACGTTGGGCAATGCACCTACTGCGGTTGATGAAATACGCACCGCACCAGGGCGTACAAATTTGGATGCATGGGCTATAATGTAATACGAAACATTGCGTGTAACATCTGATGATGAATTGATGGTTAAAGCACCTTTACAAACATCGCAGCCTCCATCAGTATGCGGGCCGTAAGTTGGATTGGTAGCCAGGTTCCATTCAAGTACGTTGCGGCACCAGTTGCGGGTTGCACCAACTATAAGGTTGGTAACGTGCCAGTTAAGGTCGCCGCCAAAACCGCCGCTTGCCGGGGTATATTGCTCGGTGAAGTACAGGTTTTTGGCAGGATAGGCATCGTGTACCGCCTGCAAATCATTGATTTGACCATTGTACAGGTGGAATGCCGAGCCATCAACAAAAGCACTGGCCGCTGCATCTTTAAAAATATCCATCGGATAGGCGGTGTTATCAGCATTATGATCCCATACAATGATTTTGGTATTCAAACCTGCCGCTTTAAACGCCGGGCCCAGGCTGTTTTTAACAAACTTGGCCTGATCGCCAGATTCCATGTACATAGCCGGGTTATTATAAGCATTAAGCGGCTCGTTTTGCGGGGTAACCGCATCAATGGTAATACCTTCGGCTTTCATAGCCTGGATGTATTTTACAAAGTATTTGGCATAGGCATCATAGTAAGCCGGGTTAAGGGTGCCGCCTTTAAAACCATTAAAACCAAGGGTATTAAGCTTCATCCAGGTAGGGGCCGTCCAGGGGCTGCCTAATATTTTGATATTTGGATTGATAGCCAGTATTTTTTTAAGGATAGGGAGTAAATCAGTTTTCTCCATATCGATAGAAAAGTTTTTCAGATCGACATCGTCTTTAACACCTGGCAAAACTTCGTCATAAGTATAATCTGTAGCGCTCAAGTCGGAGGCTCCGATGCTGATGCGAAGATAGCTGATGCCGATGTGATTATCATCGGTAGAAAAAAGATCTTTTAGCAGGTCGTCTTTTTTTTGTGCCGTCATGGCGTTAATTACGCTGGCGCTGCCCCCGGTAAGGCAAAAGCCAAAGCCATCAATAGTTTGGTAAGAGGTACCGGCATCAATATTAATGGTTGTTGTGCCCGAGCCTGCTGCCGTGCTAAAATTTATAAGCGTACTTTGTTTGGTAAAGGTCACGCTTTGGTCGGCCGTGGTGAGCCACATAGCCACATCACTTTTAGTTGGTGTAACCGGAGGATCGACCGGTTTGGTAGGCGTGGTAGGTGTAGCGGTTGATTTTTTGCCGCAGGCCTGCCCGCTAAAAACTCCTAATGTAATACATGTTGCCAACAGCACGTGCGTAAAATTCTTTTTCATGATGGATACAGAAAGCAACTAAACTTATGACGGTTTAAAAGCCTTATTTTTGTTAAAATTTGGTTTATTTGATAGCTTAACATCACTAATATATAAAGCGGTTGCGGCTATAACAAGAGCCTTATTGTGGTGTTATAGTATCAAAAGCTGCATTTTGAAAAATTATGATACGCTTCGATACCAAACGCAATCGATACCATCAAGCCGAAAAACTATAAAACCAATGAAAAACGAACAATACAATAACAAGCCAAAAAAAATTATATTTTTTTTATTGGCGCTGTTTTTTTGCGCCGCGGCGCCGGTTTTTGCACAAAATATCAAGGTGGCCGCAGCTGCTAACCTGCAACCCGTGATGGAGGTTTTACAAAAGGATTTTAAGCAGAAAACAGGCATCAGCATTGATGCTGTTATAGGCTCGTCGGGTAAACTGGTAGCGCAAATCAGCAACGGGGCACCCTTCGATGTGTTTTTATCTGCCGATATGGATTTTCCCGAAACGCTTTTTAAAAATGGTTTCGCCAAACAAAAACCTGTGGTATATGCCTTGGGGAGCCTGATCATTTGCAGCACTCAAAATATAGGTTTTGATAACTGGGAACGCCTGCTACTGAGTGCACGGGTAAAAAAGGTTGCTATAGCCAACCCGGCAATAGCTCCGTATGGTAAAGCCGCCGAACAGTTGCTAACAGGTAAAGGCATTCTCGATGATGTAAAACCCAAAACAGTTTATGGCGAAAGTATCTCGCAGGTAAATACCTACGTTACTACCGGGGTGGTTGATGTTGGCTTCACCACGCAATCGCTGGTTAAGGAAGTGGCTGATAAAACCCCGCTGTTTTATAAAGTTATCGACCCTAAAACATACGATCCTATTTTGCAGGGCATCGTGATACTGAAACATGGAGCCGATAATGCCAATGCCGATAAGTTTTATAAATATATACTAAGCCCGGCCGCAAAAAGTATTTTCAAAGCTTACGGCTACCGGGTGCAATAATTTGTATTTTTATTGATGGACCTGTCGCCCATATTACTTACCTTAAAATTAGCAGGTATTACCACGCTGCTGTTGCTGCTTATCGGGCTGCCCTTTGCCTGGTGGTTATCGCGTGGGAAAGCGTTTTTTAAAATCATTATTGAAGCTATAATTACCATGCCGCTGGTGCTGCCTCCATCGGTTTTAGGTTTTTATTTGCTGCTGGCTTTTAGTCCGCAGCATGGTTTGGGTAAATGGCTGCATGATAGCTTTGATGTGCAGCTGGTTTTTTCTTTTCCGGGATTGATCCTGGCATCTGTTATTTACAGTATGCCTTTTATGATAGGCCCGGTAAAATCGGCCCTGCAAACTTTACCTGCTTCATTGGCCGAGGCATCCTTTACTTTAGGTAAAACCCGCTGGCAAACCTTTTGGCATGTATTGTTACCCAATATCAAACCCTCATTATTTACAGCAACTGTTTTAACTTTTGCCCATACTTTGGGCGAGTTTGGCGTGGTGCTGATGATAGGCGGCAATATCCCAGGGGTTACACGCGTCGCTTCTATCGCTGTTTATGATTCGGTGGAAAAAATGGATTATGCCTCGGCCAATAATTATTCGTTGATATTATTCGCTATCACTTTTGTTTTGGTGATAGCTGTGTTTGTGTTTAACAGGTACCAGGCAAAAAGCCCCTTAGCATGATCAGGATCAATATAGAAAAAAGAATGAGGGCTTATAAAGGAGAACAGGTACTGCGAATAGACAGAACTTTTGTTGCCGGCAGCATTACAAAAATTTACGGGCCCTCCGGCTCCGGTAAAACTACGTTACTGAAGCTGATTGCAGGACTTTCTAATCCGGATGAGGGTGAGATTGTAGTAAACGGCAATCCCTGGTACGATTCATCCCGCAAAATTAACCTGTCGCCCCAAAAAAGAAATACTGGCTTTGTGTTTCAAAACTATGCCGTGTTTCCTAACATGACGGTTTTGGAGCATTTGAAATATGCTGTTAAAGACGCCGAATGGATAAAACGCCTGCTGCATTTAGGCCGGTTGGATACTTTAAGTACGCATAAACCGGATCATCTTTCGGGAGGGCAGCAGCAGCGGCTGGCTATTTTACGAGCGCTGGCTATTAAGCCAAAAGTGCTTTTGATGGATGAGCCATTTTCTGCATTGGATAGTAAGATGAAAATGGAGTTGATAGGCGAGTTGAAACCGCTGCTGAGCGAATTGGGTGTTACTACTTTGATAGTAAGCCATAATCAGCAGGAGTTGGAGTTTTTTGAGGGGGAGGTAATGGATTTTGAGGAGATAATTGATAATTGAGGAAGGTTGTAGATCGTTTCTTACAGAGATTTTAAAGATGCAAAGGTTTTTTAGCGCTTCTGCACTTTTGTGCGTTTAATTACAATTGGTGTTCTCATCAGTCTGTCGGTTTTTATGCTGCTGATTATTAAATATTTACTAAATTTATAGTAGTCAAATATAAACCTAACCCCCATATTTATGCCCGAAAAATCTTCTGTAACTCTAATTGCCGAACGTAGAATGAAAAGGAAGATAGCAGGTTTATTTGCAGTACTAATTGCGGGAGTTACAGTCATCTTACCCCCTGCGTTGATATCGCCTGACTACGCTCTTAAAGGAGGATTGCTTTTATTCCTTATTTTTTTCACCTTTTATAAATCTCTTTATCGTTTTTTCTTAACAAACTTTAATAAAGATGATCTGCGTATTCTGATTGACACAGATTTTACTACTTTACCTGAAAAAAATTTTGTCCTATACCTTCGCCCTTTTTTATCAGATGAAGAAAATGGAGTTTACAAAACAGGGCTCACTCTTCCTATGGAAATGCCGTATTCTAAGCTTTATACATCTGAGGAACAAATAGTTAAACCTTTTGAGGGAGTTGGGTTAGATGTTATAGCCATTGATAATCCAAAACAAGCGCAAATAATACTTGGAGCAAAAAGATATAAGGTAGAAAATGATCAGGATTGGTATAATGTTGTAAAAAAGCTAATTGAACGGGCAAACTATATTTGTGTTAACTGTGCTTTATCGCAAGATGGTTTTAAAGCGAAAGGGCTTGGTCGGGAAATTAAACGATGTTTTAGTAAAAAAGGATATCGCAATAAGACATTAATATTGATGCCTGGTGAAAAAAAGCAGGCAAATAATTTGCGCATATTATTTCAACAATGGAGAATTGGGTACGCATTGCCAACTTCTATTAAATTTAATAATAAAGTTTATGGTGGTATAAGCTATTTTTTTAAGGGGGTGCCTTCTTTTTTTCCTTTTGAAACAGCGCGATTAACTAACGATTCAAGGTTTTATATCTGGGGTGGGATAATTGATTTTATGCGGGTGCATAGTAATTATGCTTTTGATGAGCGTGCATCAATTGTAAGATGCTTATTGGCCAATGTTATTGATTTGACGGCGATATTTTACTTGTTTAAACTTTCAAAAAACTCTGATTTGGTTATGGGTGTTTTTGTATGTGTTCTTGGATGTTTTTTATTGTCTTTCAGTTTAGGTAGGAGGCTTCTTAACATTCGAATTCGTGATAGATCTGGAGCTCCTGTTCAGGGAGGGCAGCTATTTTTTCGGCAACAGTTAAAAGCTTTAGTTATAATTTTGATGCCGATTACGCTAATAGGATCTTTGCGCAATAAGAGGTTTACTTGGGCTCATGATTTACTATGTAAAACAGATAAATTTCCAACCAAAAGAAAACAGAACTAACAGTGTGCTAATGGATATTAAAAAAATACCGCCGCCACTTGGCCGGAGCCTGGCATTGGAGTTATATATTTTTATTTCTTACTATCCGCGTCAGAAATAGTCTTAATCAAACTACCCCAGGCCAAAGGATTTAGCAGCGGGTTGGGTGTAAGCGAGTGTTGGTTAAGAATGCTGGTATGCATAGCCTGCGCATTGGCCGATTGAATTTCCTGTGCATTGCGTGGCAATGTATTGTACAATGCCATTAACGTTGCTTTGCTGATGTTTTTGCGGGCAATTTCCAGATCATCGTCCGCCAGCTTAATGGTGAGGAAATCCTTCTTAAACTCATCGGTAGTAGCCCATGGAAATACGTGGAAGGTTGGCAGATTAATGATCTGTGCTTTTAAGGCAACCTCGGTAGTGTAGCTTTTGTTGGCTACGTTTGATGGGATCACCACTAACATCTGTCCGTAACCCACGCAGCTAAAGCGCAGGGTATCGCGCTCGTGTGCCACAAACGAAAAATATCCTTTATAGTTGCTGGTATTAACCACCTTGTTGGCCGATAGGTTGGTTATGGTTACATATGGTATGGTAACCTTCGAGCTATCGGCATTGCGTACAATCCCTGTAAATTGCACAATAGGCCTGTCATTGCTTTGCGCCAAAGCACCCATCGATACTAACAGAAAGAATAAAGCAACTAAATATTTCATAAAATCATTAACTACTTGGGCCTGCATATATTACGCCTGCACGGCAAAAATAGTTTTCAAACATTATCAAAAGTACCTTATAACGGCTAATTAAGTAGTGTATTTAACACTTCTTAACATTAGCGCAGGTTTTCGGGCAGCACCGCATTCGGATCATCAATATCCGTTAGGTTGATGGCTTCGATAGCTGTAACCTCGGGCACAGCTTTTTTAATAGCCTGCTCAATACCTGCCTTAAGCGTCATGATACTCATCGGGCACGATCCGCACGAACCCAATAGTTTTAATTTAACTACATTTTCAGGGGTTATCTCCTCAACAGAAACATTCCCGCCGTCGGCCTCCAGATACGGACGGATGGTATCTAATGCTGCCTCGACCTGACTTAATAAACTCATTTTTATTAATTTATAACGATATGTAAAGTTATTAATTATTTGCAACATTTTCGGCACTCAACGCCTTCGCGTTTGATATGGCCACCTGTTGCGCTACACGCTGTGCCATCTCAACAAAAGCGGCCGTCATCGGGCCATCTTCTTCAAGCACAGTAGGTTTACCGGCATCTCCCGAATCGCTGATGCCTTTAATCAAAGGAATTTCGCCTAAAAACGGTACCCCAAGGATCTCGGCAAATTTCCTGCCGCCGCCTTTTCCAAATATGTAATATTTATTTTCCGGCAGCTCGGCAGGGGTAAAATACGACATATTTTCAACCACACCTAATATCGGCACATTAATAGCCGGCATCATGAACATGCCCACACCTTTCTTGGCATCGGCCAAAGCCACATTCTGCGGAGTAGTTACAATAACCGCGCCCGTTACCGGGAAACTTTGGGTTACGGTGATATGGATATCGCCGGTACCGGGTGGCAAATCCACTACCAGATAATCCAACTCGCCCCAATCGGCATCGTTGAACAATTGTTTTACCGCTGTTGATACCATGGGCCCGCGCCACGGCACTGGCTGGTTTGGATCGGTAAAGAAACCTATCGATAACAGCTTGATACCATATTTTTCAATCGGCTCAATGCGGGTTTTGCCGTTCTCTTGCGTAGCCATCGGGCGTGCGCCCTCTAAACCAAACATAATGGGGATTGACGGACCGTAAATATCGGCATCAATCATCCCTACTTTTGCACCGGTTTTTGCCAGTGCCAAAGCCAGGTTAACCGATACAGTTGATTTACCTACGCCACCTTTGCCCGATGCTACTGCAATAATATTTTTAACACCCGGAACCCCGGTGTTTTTCTGCGTGGTAACCCGCGAGGTCATGTTGATATTGATCACGGCCTCTTTGCTCACAAAATGCAGGATGGCATTACGGCAGGCATTCTCGATCATGGCCTTCAGCGGGCAAGCAGGGGTAGTCAAGATAACCGAGAAGCTTACGTTGTTGCCATCGATATGGATATCCTGGATCATGTTGAGGGTAACCAGGTCTTTTTTCAGGTCCGGCTCTTCAACATTGCCCAGGGCTTGTAATACTTGTTCTTTAGTAATTGTCATAATATGAGGCAAATTTATGAAAACCGGGCGTTGATTGGCTTTGCTTAGAAACAATTTGATGAAACATCCGTTTGCAGGGGATAAGATTTAGTTTAGTTTTGGATAAAATTGACAAATGAAGCGCCTTAATCCTAAATATATACGCATAGCCGCATACATCCTTGTTCCCTTAATTCTTATTCTGCTTATCGGCGGATATATTGCCTACTCAAAACGCGAAGCCCTGCTTGAAAAAGCCATCAACAAAGCTAAGTTAAAAGCCAAAAACGAGTATAATTTAGATGTAAAAATAGGTTCGGCCAAATTTACCGGTTTAAGCACGGTGGCATTTTCGGATGTGAGCATTGTGCCTGAAGGCCGCGACAGTTTATTGAACATCAAAAACTTTGCGGTTAGCGTGCGGATTTTACCGCTGGTTTTGGGCGAGGTAAAGCTATCCGATGTAACTTTAAAGGATGGCTTCATTCATCTTGTAAACAACAAGGGGGTAAAAAATTTCGATTTTCTATTTAAAAAGAAAAAAGATACTACAGCTACCGGCAATAAAGCCGATTTAAGTGTACTGGCCGATAACCTGGTTAACCAGTTGCTATACAAAATTCCGGATAACCTTTCGCTCAATAATTTTACCATCAGCTTTAAAAGCGATAGCGACCAAGTCAAGTTGCAGGCTCAAACCGCGTTAATTAAAGACGGACAGCTAACATCAACCATTAAAGTTAACGATGGCGAGGCTACCTGGCACTTTGCCGGTAAAATGCACCCATCGGATAAGGACATTGATGTGATGCTTTATGCAGATAATAAAAAAGTGGAGTTCCCGCTCATCGAAAAAAAGCTGCATCTCAAACTGAATTTCGATACGCTGCAAACCAAGCTTACCAAAGAAGATCATAGCAGCGGCGAAACCAAAATTTCGGGCTCATGGTCGGTTAAAAACCTGCTGATCCATCATCCCGGCATTTCATCAACCGAGATTGTTTTTCCTTCTGCTTCTATAGATGCGGATGTTAGTGTAGGAACAAACTATGTGGCTATCGATAGCACATCACTCATCCACATAAAAAAACTAACGGCACATCCTTACATCAAATACACACTTAAGCCAACCAAAATTTACGAGTTGAAAATCAATACCGGCTGGCAAAACGCTCCTGATGTTTTTGATTCTTTCCCTTCGGGGATGTTCGACGCGTTGGATGGTATCCAGGTGGCCGGCAAGCTGAACTATCACATGAATTTTTTCATGGATACTTCAAAACCGGATGACCTGATTTTTGATTCGGGTTTGGATAAGGATAATTTTAAGATCCTGAAGTTTGGCCGTACCGATCTCTCCAGGTTGAACAGTCCGTTTGTTTATACGCCTTACGAAAACGGAAAACCAATGGCACCGCACCTGATTGGTCCGGATAACCCGGAGTTTACCCCGCTAAGTCAGATCTCACCTAACTTAAAGTACGCGGTAATGACTGCCGAAGACCCGTCATTTTATACCAATCATGGTTTTGTGATGGAAGCCATCCGCAAATCGATAGCTACCGATTTTAAAACCAAAAAATATAAGCGCGGTGGCAGCGGCATTTCGCAGCAGCTGGTTAAAAATGCCTACCTGAGCCGCGAAAAAACCCTGGCCCGTAAAATTGAAGAGATCATGATTGTGTGGTTGATAGAGAACAATCGCATCATGACCAAAGACCGTATGCTGGAGGTTTATTTTAATATTATTGAATGGGGACGCGGCATTTACGGTATTGCGGAGGCTTCACACTATTATTTCGGCAAGTCGCCATCAGAGCTTAGTCTTGGCGAGGGCATTTACCTGGCCAGCATTGTACCATACCCTAAGGGCGGCTTGTACGCTTTCCAGCCGGACGGTACCCTGCGACCGGGGCTGCACGGCTATTTTAACCTGATAGGTAAACTGATGGCCATGAAGGGCTACACCGCCCGCGATACCAATGCATACGGCTTTTACGACGTAAGACTGAAGGAAAGCCTTCGCCGCCAGATTGCCCCTGTTGATACTGCTACTGCCGATAGCCTGATGAAACAGGGCGGTGCCGATGATGATGGAATTTTACCTGTGGTAGAAGAACCGGTAAAACGACCAAACTTTTTCCAGCGTTTGTTTGGCAAAAAAGATACCACCGAGCAAAAGGCCGAAGAAAAGCTGAAACAAAAAGAAGAAAACCTGAAAGAGCAGATCAAGGCACAGATTGAAGCCCTGAAAGCCGAATACAAAATTAAGATAGATGCGGTAGATACCACAGGAGGCCGAACCCGTAAGGAAGTGCGGCAGGAACGGCGACGGTTGAAGGATGAAGAGAAGGAGAAGGAAAAAGAATTGAAAGATAAGATGCCGTAAGGCATGGAAAGGGGCGAAAGCCCCTTTTTTATTTGATGTTGATAGGAGAATAGTCTCCGGGCCGTGATTGCGAGGTACGAAGCAATCGCGAACCATACAGAGTGGATCTGCCTACGTGCGATTGCTTCGTACCTCGCAATGATGTGCTGGTGATAAAGATATGCTTAACCAGAAAAATCTCTTTACAATTGCATGGCTAAACATATATGTTTAAACACATATATTTGTTTCAACAAAACATTCAAAAAGAATAGTCATGTCATTAGTAGAAAAATTACAATGGAGATCGGCAGTAAAAAAATTCGATTCCAGCAAAAAAATAAATGCAGAGCAGTTAAGCGCTTTAAAAACAGCCATCCAATTGGCCCCAACTTCATTAGGCTTACAATCATTTAAAGTTATTGTAGTTCAGGATGCCGAAACCAAACAAAAACTGCGTGCAGTAGGGTATGACCAGGCGCAGATCACCGATTCGTCGGCTTTATTTGTGTTCGCATCATTAACCAACCTCGACGAGGATTTCGGTAAAAAATTCATCGATTTGGTTGCCACCACCCGCGGTATTGCCCGCGAAGCCCTTGCCGGTTACGAGCAAATGGTATTGGGTACATTAGCCAGCCGCACCGATGAGCAGAAAGTGGCATGGTCGCACAAGCAGGCTTATATTGCCTTGGGTGTTTTATTATCAGAAGCAGCCGAACTTGGTGTTGATGCCGCCCCGATGGAAGGTTTTGATGCAGAAAAATTCGACGAGATTTTGGGCTTAAAAGAACAAGGCCTAACTACTTCAGTAATTGCAGCAGTTGGCTTCCGTGCCGAAGATGATGCTTACAGCAAAATGATTAAAGTACGCCGCCCGCAAAGTGAGCTGTTTATTGAGGCGTAAATTTTAAGTGATTGGTTGATTGAGTTGATTAGGTGAGTGATTGTTTTTTGGAGAATAGTTGATTGCTTTTTCTTGTTGCTGAGGAAAAGGACTATTTCCACTTAACAAAACCATTCACCTAATTAACCACTCACTATTCACCAATCGAAGATTTCCTGATATAAAGCTTCGATTTCAATACATGCTCTTTTTTAGCTACGCCGTTGCCGTTATTTTCCAATGCTTCAAATAGCAGTGTGGCAGCTTTAACGCCCATTTCGTAAGCCGGCTGGGTTATGGTTGAGAGGGCAGGTGCCAGTAAGGGGGCCACCCTAAGGCTCGAGAAACTGATCACTTTTAAATCATCGGGGATGGAAATTCCCAAATCATTACATACATAATAAGTAGCAAAGGCCAAACGCTCCACCGAACTGAAAATGCCATCGGGCTTAACATCCTGCAGTACTTTTTTCAGTATTTTATAGTTTACCTTTTCGTCGTTGCTGCAATCAATCACCAGGCTATCGTCGAAGGGCGTTTTATGTTTGGCGAGGGCATCCTGGTAGCCCTGCATACGCACTTTTCCAATCGAGATACTTTTATTTACCACCAGGTAAGCAATTTTTTTACACCCGGTTTTGATGAGGTGCTCCGTGGCCGAAAAGCTGCTGTCGTAATCGTTAGTGGTTACTTTGGCGGCATCAATATCTTCGTAAACTCTGTCGAAAAATACCACCGGGATATGTTTCTTTTCCAACTGGCGCAGGTAGTTATGATCGTTGGCTTCGCCCGATACTGACATGATGATGCCATCGGCCTTGCCATTGTTAAGGTAGTTTACAAATGATACCTCCTTTTCAAAAACATCATCTGTGCGGTAAAGCAAAATGTAAAATCCCTTTTTTCGGGCTACTTCCTCGATGCCGTTAATGGCCTGCGAAAAAAAATCGTTGGCAATTTCGGGAACAATTACAGCAAGTGTTTTAGTTTTTTTATCGCGCAGGTTACTGGCGTAATGATTTGGCAAATAGTTGTGTTGTTTGGCATAGGCCAGGATCCGCTCTTTGGTATCCTTGTTAATATCAGTATTATCATTAAAAGCCCTTGATACTGTTGATGTGGATATATTGAGTTCCTTTGCAAGCTTTTTAATATTGATACTATCCATTTTCCGGGCAGCTAAAACTGTTTACTGAAACCAAATGTAATAAAACAGATCAATTGTGATTAAACATTGACATTATAATTGTTAAAATATCATCACAAAAATCCAGCTAATTAGGACACCTTCTTTTGCCGCCGAAGCCGTGTTTAACTGTAAGTTAATCAATGGCATGGGCTTTGCATTGCTATTGTACAGAAAGGAGGATACAACCATGACCGGTAAAATATTAATATTGGAGGATAACGAGCTGATGATAGAGGTAATGACTTATATCCTTCATAACCATGGCTACGATGTAATTTCTTCAACCCGGGCCGAACTGGTATTTGATCACATTAAGGCAAACCGCCCCGACCTGGTAATCCTGGATACTCAGCAGGCCGGTATGGATAGCCAGGAAGTTTGCAGGCTCATCAAATTAAACATCGCTACCAGGAAGCTGCCGGTAATAATTTGTTCGGAAAGTGAAGAGAATGATGCCGTTTTGAATCACCAGGGTGCTCCCGATGGCATTTTACATAAGCCCTTTGGCATGAACAACCTGATTAGAACCGTTCAATTCCAGCTGGCGGCTTAAGTTATTTTTTAATTTAAACGGTTGAATACTAAATTTTTATAATACTATTTGCCGATAAGCGCAAAAGCCTGTTGCTTTTGCATTTGCTGTTGTGTATGTTTACTGCCAGAGAAGATAAAGATGGGACTGCCACTACGAATAACCTTTAATGATACCGATTACGTGTATCAACTCAATACCTCGCCAATTACCCCTGCCACCAGCGAACTTGAAATTTTATTAAATGGCGAGAAGATCATCCTGCAAAAAGATGCCCGCCGCGTATGGGTACAAGCCGGCGAAGGCCCGGTAATTGAACCGGATTTTGCCCAGGCCTTGGGAAGATCGGTAGCGTTGCGGTTTAGGATGTGATAGGGTTTATATTCAAACCATTTTAATTACAAATTGTCATTTCGACGACCAGGGGTGGCCTTTGCGAATGAGGGGAGGAGAAATCTTCTACGCCCTGTTATTCATTACGCGTGGTGTAGAAGATTTCTCTTTCGCCCCCGTACTTCTGCCCCCCGCGGCTCCATCGAAATGACAAATAGGAGGAAGTTTACATCAACCCCAACGTCACAATTCCCATCACAATCATCAGCCCATCCTCAATAATAGTAACCGTGCTCATGGGCAAATTAAACACTGCGCCCAAACATGCGCAACGGATCTGCCTTTTATTAAACACACTTTGTAACACGCCAACCAGGCTTATGCTCATTACCGCCACCATTATCGCATTAATAATCACGGGAGCAACATCAAGCGCAAAAGCGATCCCTAAACCCAACTCAACAAATACATAAACAAAACCCCATCCTTTCCAGCGTTTGGCAACAATATCATACATGCTATAACTATCAGCAAAGCCCCGGATATCTAACAGTTTAAAAAAAGAGAATACCAGGAAAAATCCACTCATAAAAACCCGCATCATGGTCATGATGCTAAAACTGCTGTGATAACCCGCTATCAATGAGACTACCAAAAGATAACCGAAGATGAGCAGGATAGGTTTATAAGTTTGAAGCCATGTCCTGTTTTCCTCATCGCCAATAGCGCCGCTCACCTGGTGGTGGTGGCTTTCGGCTTCGCTAAGCTGGTATTTGGGATACGCAGCTAAGGCCTGTTGAAGGTCGGCAGTGGCTACGTGTTTTTTCATGGTGATATCGGCGGTGCCTTCGGCCAGTGAGATCTCTACTTTTTCAACGTTAGCAACCTGTTGTAAAAGCCCTTGCACTTTGGCAAGGCAGCCGGTACAGGTCATCCCGGTGATGTTATACGTGTGTGTCATGGTAATTTTATTGTTTGTTGATACAAAATTACCGCAGGATGGGAGGGTAGATGTTACAGGATTATGGGTATGATTTATAAGATTTACAGGTTAATGGTGGGTTGATTAACACACATAATGTCATGCCGAACTTGTTTCGGCATCCCACACGCTAAGCAACCATGCTAAGCAAAGCAGGCGAACTGTCCTGTGGATTCCCGAAACAAGTTCGGGATGACGATTTTTTATTGGAGGGATGAACCGGTTTATATATCCTCCAAATTCTTCCGCTTGCTCCCCTGCAAAGCTTTAAAAGCCGAAGGTGTTAACCCGGTAACCTGTTTAAACTGGCTGGAAAGATAAGCCACACTGCTATAACCTAACCTAAAAGCAATTTCCGAAAGGCTCAACTCATTATAAACCAGTAATTCCTTCACTTTTTCAACTCTTTGGGCTATGAGATATTTTTCGATAGTGGTGCCCTCTACCGCGGAAAACAGGTTGCTGAGGTAACCATAATCGTAATTAAGTTTTGAGGTAAGCACCGCCGAAAGTTTTAATGGCGATTGCCCGTCGGCATAATGCACCTGTTCAATAATTAGAGTTTTGATCTGCTCGATGAGGCGGCTTTTTTGATCGTCGATCAGTTCAAAGCCCAATTCATTTAACGATGAACTTAGCTGTTTAAGCTGGTCACCGGCCGGGACCTGTTCCAGTTCCACTTCACCAAGCTCGATGCTGAGCGGGCGCAGGCCTGCCTTTTCAAGTTCGCTTTTCACCATTATTTTACAGCGACGGCAAACCATATTTTTGATGTACAGCTTCATGCTGGTAAAAATACTATTTCACGGCTTCACCCACCAATTGCTTCAACTCTTTGTAACGCTGCTGGCGGCCATCGCTTTTAATATAAAAACAAAGCATAAAAGCCGCATATTGCTTAGCCTTATCTATCCACGGAAAACTCCCAAACAATCCCGGACTGCTTACCGTATGCGCATCAAACACCCACTCGCCATAGCCATAACCTAATCCACCGGCCTCGGCGGGGGTGTAGGTTATTTTAACATCCGGTGTAATTCGGTTTACCTGCATCTGGGTAATGCTGTTTTCGCTTAAAATATGTTTGCCGTTAAATACACCACGATTCAGGACCATGGTTAAAAAGTTCAGATAATCTTCGGAGGTACTATATGCGCCGCCTGCCGGTAGGGCTACTTTGGCATGGCCAAAATCGGTATTCTTTATGCCAAGCGGTTGGGCAATGCGCTCTGCAAACAGGGTTTCGAAACTTTTACCGCTTATTTTTTCGAGGATGGCCCCGGCAATTTGTAATCCGGCGTTGCTGTAGTGAAAAACTTTGCCTGGCGTACCTTCCATGGGCAATGCGGCGATATCGGCCATGGCATCATCCATCGAGTTTTCCTGCCGCATCTCTTCGAGGCTTTCTTTTAAAGGCGAAGTTTTAATACCTGTTTGGTGCGAAAGGCATTGGCCAATGGTGATCATCCCCTTACCATGCTGCGATAATACGGGCAGGTATTTGCCAACGGTATCGGTGAGTTTCAGTTTGCCTTCGTCAACAAAAGTCATCACCAAAGCCGCGCTCAGCCATTTGCTGCAACTGGCTATGGCCACTTTCGATGTGCTGCTAAAATCATCCAGATCGGCTTTTTTGCCTTGTTTACGGGCTATCATGCGGGTAACAAATTTTTGCTTGATGCTCATGTTGTTTTCGGCATGGTTGTAAATCAGTTTGCCATCCTTATATACAACCAGCACAACCCGGCCGCCCATTTCTGCAGCATTGTTTTTTAGCCAGATATCTACCTGGTTAAAGTTGGCTTGAGCATGGGCTTTGATAGCGCAGCTTATGATGATGGAGAGAATAATAAAAACTCTTGTTTTCATGATGATTAACCATTCGAAGGTACTAAGCTAATTTAATACTTATCACAGATAACAGCCATTCAAAGAGTATCAAAAGCGGCAAAAAAACATAATGTTTTGTAAACTCAACTTCCTTTTTTCCCTGTTTAACGATTGTTTTTCCCTGCTCAACTAATTGAAGCTGCCGTTGTTATGTATTGTACTTTTCTTTGTATCACAAAACCGAAAGGGCTATGAAAACCGATAAAAAACCGTTATACCAGCGAAAAGCATTTATCATCATTTTAATATTGCTTGCAGGCTTTATAGGCATCCAGTTTGTACGTCCGGATGTGCCGAACCCACCTGTAACCGGCGATTTTACTGCCCCTGCCGATGTAAAAGCTATTATTCAGCGGGCCTGTTATGATTGCCACTCTAACCAAACCAATTTGCGATGGTATGATAAAATAGCACCGGTGTACTGGGGCGTGGCCGGGCATATTAAAGATGGCAGAGCCGGTCTCAATTTTTCGGAATGGAACAAGTTTGCCCCCGCCGATCAGAAAGCAAAGTTGTGGGAATCCATTAACCAGGTGCTGGCCGGGGCTATGCCTTTGCCAGGTTACACTGCGGTACATACCGAAGCTAAATTATCACCGGCGGATATCAACATATTAAAAAACTATCTCGCAGGTATGATCCATAGCAAACCTGCCGACACCGCTGCCATTAACGCTGCAGACAGGCAATACCAACACTGGCAAGGTAAATCAACTTCGTTCGCAAAATTGCCGGTTGCAGCTAACGGCATAGCCTATATCCCCGATTATAAAAACTGGCAGCCCATCAGCACAACCGATCGGGAGGATAACAACACTCTACGGGTGATTTTCGGTAACGATGTGGCCGTTAAAGCCATTAAAGAAAACAAGATCCACCCCTGGCCCAACGGAACCATTTTTGCCAAAGTGGCCTGGGCCCAATTGCAGGATAAGGACGGTACCACCCACACCGGCGAGTTTAAACAGGTGGAATACATGATTAAAGACGATAAAAAATACGCGTCGACCGCGGGCTGGGGCTGGGCCCGTTTCAAAACGCCTAAGATGGTCCCTTACGGCGGTGCCAACGTACTGTTTGCCAACGAATGCGTAAGCTGCCACAAACCATTGGCCAACGAAGATTTTGTATTTACCCAACCCATTAAACACTAAACCCATGAAAGCATTACATATATTTTTAGGCGGATGCGCTTTATTGCTGGCTGCCTGCTCAAATAACAAATCGGTTAAATTATTCAATACCGATGCCGCGCTCCCTGCGTCGCCAAAATATAACCTCGACGGGTTTAAGGTGATTACATCCTTTGTGAACAAAACAAAAGCTACAACGAGCACGCTTTACGGTAACGATGCGGCTTTGAAATCGGCTCTTGATGGTAATAAATCACTTGCCGCGGGTGAAGTTTTTACCCTGGTTACCTGGAAACAGCAGGATGATGAGCATTGGTTTGGTGCGAAGATTCCATCAAAGGTACAAACAATTGAGGTGTTGAAAACCGGTGCTACTGGTGTATTTGATTATAGCCGCCTGGAAGGGAAGGAGTTAACATCGTCTAAAGATACTTTAGGGCAAGGGGAGAGGATAGGGTATATTTTGGGGCAGAAGCCTTCGGTTATGCCCTAAATAAAATCTTAATAATTGTAGGAGGCCGGTGCATCAATATGATGTATCGGCCTTTCTTTTTTAAAAACGCTCAAAAAATCTTTCCTTCCGCATAGGGGTAAGCTCCAATCTTGTTGTCTCCCCGTTAATAAATGTTTAAAATAGCACAATTAACATCAGCATTTGCAACAGGATAATACCAATACAAGTCCGTTTATGCTATATTTAAAGGTAAATGAACCCGAGTTTGATAGGGTTTACCTGGAGCACTATGCCGCGCTGCACCACTACGCTTATACTTTGCTGGAGGATAGCGCGCATGCGGACGAAATGGTGCAGGATGTTTTTTTGAAGATTTTGGAGCGGGATGAACCTTTAAGTATCCATACATCGCTCAAGGCTTACCTGTACCGGTCGGTACATAACGAGTGCATGAATTACTTTAAGCATCAAAAGGTTAAACAAAAATATCAGCAGCGTAATATGCACCAGGCCGATAACCATACCGAACATGCTTTAAATAAGCTTCAATACCGGGAGTTTGAGCAGCAGCTGCTCAAAGCCATTAACGAACTGCCCGAACAATGCCGCACCATTTTCCAGATGAGCCGGTTTGACGAATTGAAATATGCCGAGATAGCCGAACAGTTAGGCATCTCCATAAAAACGGTAGATAACCAGATGGTAAAAGCGCTTAAACGTTTACGACAACAACTGGCCGACTACCTGCCTTTATTGATCTGCTTTTTAATTAAAATATTTAAATGAACCAACGTTTACATATAACAGATGAGCTGCTGATTAGCTATATGCTTAACGAGGTTTCGGCAGAGGAGGCCCTGCATGTTGATGGCTGGCGTAATCTCGATGCTGAAAACGAACGCCGTTTTGAGCAATTCAGGCTGATATGGGAAAGCAGCAAAAATTTTAAGGCGGATACCGGTATAGATGCTCATGCCTCTCTGCAAAAAGTAAAACAACGCGCTGCCGAAACAAAAGAACAACAGGTTAAAATAGGGCCTATGCCTGGCAGGTTTAACTGGCTGAAAATAGCCGCGTCCATTATCTTCATGGTGGCTTGTGGTTGGATCTGGGTTACACGGTTCGCCAACCCTGTGGTGCAGGTTGAAAGCAAAGCCGCCATTAAAATCGATACCTTATCAGATGGTACAGTTGTAACCCTTAATAAAAACACCCGGTTTAATCATCCCGAAAAATTTACCGGCGACCAGCGTTTGGTAAGCCTTGTTAGCGGCGAAGCATTTTTTAACGTAGCGCACAATAAGGCAAAACCTTTTATTATAGCCGCAGGTAAAGCATCGATAAAAGTAATGGGTACATCATTTAATGTAAAAAACAAAAACGAAAAGGTTGAAATTATTGTAGAAACCGGGTTGGTGCAGATAAGCAATAGCGTAAATGGCCTGATGATTATGCTTAAGCCCGGCGAAGTAGCAGTGTTTGATCCTCAAACCGGCAAGTTTACCAAACAACACAATCCGGATAATTTATACCAGTACTATCGTGATAAAAATCTGGTATTTAAAAACATCCCGCTGTCGCGCCTGGTGGCCGTATTAAATGAAGCCTATGGAGCTAATATAGCAATAGCACGCAGGGAATTAAACAGCATGCAAATAGCAGGAAGCTTTAATATAGATGAAAGCCTGGATATGAAGTTAAATGTGATAGCCATGGCGTTAAATATAACAGTGGAAAAAAAGCAGGATAGGATTATCCTTAAATAAAAACACAAACCGTTTGATGATATCTACAGCTTTCAAAGTACCTAAAACCTGTCGCCTGATTGTTTTGCTATTGCTCGTGTTATGCACTGGCAGGTCAAATGCGCAAAGTATTTTTAACAGAAAGGTATCGGTAAACGCCGAAGGTGTTGCCCTCGCGGATGTTTTGCAGGAGGTAAGTAAAAGGTGCGAATTCCATTTTTCGTACAAAGCGCAGTTATTACCGCAGGATAGTTTGGTAAGTATAGCCGTAACCAACCAAACGGTGGGCATGGTTTTAAGCAAGCTTTTGCACGATAAATACAATATCCGCGAGTATCAAAACTACCTGATCATCACCGAAAAACTACCCGGACTGGCTTTTTTAGATACCGATATCACCAACGATAACAACAACTATTCGGTAAGCGGACTGGTGGTAAGTGTACGAACCGGCGAGCGCCTCATGAACGCGAGCGTTTATGTAAAAGCCCAATTGGTTTCGGTTTTAACGGATGAGCACGGCTATTTCCGCATTAAATTCAGGGCAGATAACCCGGGGCAAATCAGTGTCACGGCAAGCAAGGTGGCTTACCAGGATACCACCATTAATTTCTTGCAGTCGGTATCAGTTCGCAGCCGTTTTAGCCAGGATGGTTATAACAGTACCATAATAAGGAATAACAGGGTAGAGCGCACCGGTATCGGACGCTTTTTTATATCTGCCAAACAGCGGATCCAAAGTTTAAACATCCCCGACTTTTTTGCGCACAGGCCATTCCAGGTTTCTTTAACGCCGGGGTTGAGCTCGCATGGTATGTTTAGTCCGCAAGTGGTTAATAAGTTTTCGTTGAATGTAGCCGGAGGATATACCGCAGGGGTTAATGGCTTTGAGTTTGGCGGCCTTTTCAACATCAATAAAATGGATGCCAAATATATGCAGGTGGCTACGGTTTTTAATTTGGTTGGCGGATCGGTTACCGGTATTCAACTTGCCGGGGTGAGTAACCGTGCTTTAGATACTGTGTGTGGTATGCAGCTGGCAGGTTTTATAAATAAGGGCGATGGTACCGTTGCAGGAATCCAGCTTGCGGCACTTAACAACAGCGCCCATAAATTAAAAGGCTTGCAAATAGGTCTCGTTAATATTGCCGATACTTCTATGGGCGCCAGCATTGGCTTGCTTAATATCATCGGAAATGGGTTTTATCGGCTATCGGCAACTACTAATGATATTACCAATACCAACCTCTCGCTTAAAACAGGTAGGCACGGTTTTTACAGCGATTTGCTCATCGGCACCAATATCTCTGCTGGAAATAAACTTCACTCTTTTGGGCTGGGTATAGGTCATGATTTTATGCTGAGCGATAAATTTTATGTTTCGGCCGAGGCTGCTTATCAGTTTGCCTATACCGGTTTATGGGATGATAGATGGTTCCAAATTAAAACATTGCTTAACCTTCAGGTATCCAAACATATTAGCCT
Organism: Mucilaginibacter celer; assembly: GCF_003576455.2. Taxonomy (NCBI): domain Bacteria; kingdom Pseudomonadati; phylum Bacteroidota; class Sphingobacteriia; order Sphingobacteriales; family Sphingobacteriaceae; genus Mucilaginibacter; species Mucilaginibacter celer. The sequence goes on along the minus strand of NZ_CP032869.1, from coordinate 5,771,592 downwards.
ATTGGCCGGACCTGTATTTCACAGCTATAACCACAGCGGCTCATTTCACCTGGATGGCTATAAAAACATCACCCATGTTCCTGATTACCCAGACCAGCCTGCCGACAACGGACACCAAACCCGTAGCTGGATAGGATGGGAGGCTGGTCTGGCTTTTAATTCGGTTTTTAAACCGATGAAAAAGGTTGTTGATAATAGCCGCGCCTGGTATTTAGGTGCTGCAATTACAGTGGGACTTGGCTGGGACAACCCCTACACCAAAGTTTACGGTGCGGAGTTATTTGTTCAGCGCGATCTGGGTGAGCATCTTTCGGGAGTGATTACTACAGGTTTTACATCGTTCCCGGTTGATAAGGGATTCCAACCGTTTTTCGGCAACGATAGTGTAAATATCTACGATGTATCGCGCCGGATGATACCGCTTAAGTTTGGCGTTCGGCTACGCACAGGCACCGCTTTTTATATTTCGGGCGATGTTGGCATAGCTTTCGGACTGTTTAATCAGCCGGTTTTCTCGTCTTTCGATATTTTCACTAAACCCCGTTACAGGGCTTATAATGCTGCAATGATCTCTGCCGGGGCGGGCTTCAGTTTCGCTGGAGGCTTAGAAGCCGGGTTTAAGTTTGAAGATTATGGATTTTTCTACAAAGAATTTGCTTTAAGGCTGGGATACAGGTTTAAGTTGAGCAGGTAGGATAGAAATAATAATTTGAAAATAACTCTGAATAAAATAATCCGGCATAGGGGTAAATCGGCGTCTTGTTGTCACATCCTCAAAAACAGCAATGAAGAGGTTTCGCCTGCTTAAAATTGTCCTGCTATCGGTTTTCAGTGTTTTGCTTACCGGCGTTTATATCTCCTGCCTGCTTAAAAGCTGGCAACTGGTGGCGCTGCTGGTATTCGCGCTGAGTGGCTTCATCATTAAAAAAGCGGTTGATCTCCTTCATGTTGATTAAACCTGTTAGATCATCTAAAATTATTACACCACATGAAACATCTATTTTCATTATTTATCCTGATCATTCTTTCGGCAACCATGGCAAACGCGCAAAGTAATAATAGCAGTTGGCGGGTTGGCTTTGGTATTGATGCCGGCATAACAACATCTGATGCTTTTAAATATGCCCTTGGCGGCGATATTCATATTCAAAAAGATTTTAACCCTCAGATTTCCGGAACATTGACTACCGGCTTTAGTCACTTTTTTGAGAAAGATCATTTTGCCGGTTACAGCCAATATGCCAGCCCCTACAACGTAATTCCCATAAAACTGGGCGTAAAATATTTTGTAGGCGATAACCTCTATTTGGGCGGCGAGGCCGGTGCCGGGTTTGCCTTTGAACAATGGGGAACATCTTTTGTATGGGGCCCTCGGTAGGCATGGCCTTTAAAAACGGCATCGACCTAAGCCTGAAGTATGAGGATTATACTAAAGATAAAGCTACTAAAACACTTGGTTTACGTCTGGCTTACGGCTTTAGCGCCGTAAAAATGGCTGTGCACAAGAAAGCAGGGTGTTCGGTAAATAATAGTGATACAGAGATAGGCATCAGTATTAATCCCGGCGTTGATGTTAACTCATCAAATAATAAAATATTGGGTGGCGATATTGCCCTTTATCAACCCGTAACGAATAACCTGATGGCTACCTTTTCGGCAGGGTTTACGCATATGAACCGGCAGTATCTTTCAACCTATGGCTTAATGGATGGCAATGGCAATATTTATTATAACAACAACCTTACCGTACGTAACATAGTACCTGTTAAAGCAGGTTTAAGGGCATTTTTGGGGGATGTGTTTTACCTCGGTGGCGAAGCGGGTGTCGCTTTTGCATCTAACCGGAATACTTCGTTTGTTTATACGCCATCATTGGGTTTTAAACTTCGTAATGGGTTGGATATTGGTGCGAAGTACGATAATTACAGCCATAGGCTAATACAGGATGCTTTATCGCTAAAACTGGGCTACCGTTTTAAGCTCTGATAATGTTTAATGACAGTAAACAGAAACGGCGTGACGAATTTACCCTCATCACGCCGTTTTTTTTAATCAAAAAATTAAGCAATATCAATCTCCGTCCTCGGATCGGCTTCTTTTTCGGCAGCCAGCTTTTGTTGTGCTAAAACCTCGGGCGATTCGCAGGCGTAACCAAACAGGCAGCGCTCTTTAATAATGGTGGCTACTTCTGCAGGTACAAATTGTTCCCAATCGCCTGCTCCCTGTTTAATTAGCTGTAGTACATTATCGGTATCAACGTTCAGGTTGCTTTCGTTATAATGCCTGATATCCTCAATTTTATTGTTGGCTATCAGGTAGCGGTACAAATCAATCAAATGTGCGGGCAGGTAAAAACGTAAACAGTTCCAGATCACGCCATCGCGCAGGGTAGGGTAAATAAACAGCTTCACCTTACGGCTAAACAGCGTGGCGAACGATTCGAGAATTCCGCCGGGCAAGTCTTTATAATGCTCTTCCGAAAAGATATACTCAAGGTTAGGGAAGCCCAGTACCACGCCCATTTTAAGTTTGGTGATTTTTGAAAGATAGGCCACCAGCTTATAATACTCGTGAAAGTTGGAGATCATTACCGTTTGGCCCAAGGAGCAAAGAATATCCACCCGGTCAAGAAAATCCTTCTCGTCAATATCGGCATTGATATCGGCGTTGCGTTCTTTCAGGGCCTGCAGGGTGAGCTCGGTAAGTACCACTACGTTATCTTTATCAACATCGGCTTCCTGTAAAAATTGTTTAACGCCGGTGTTCAACATATCCATGTGCACGTTGATAACCGGGCGGAAACGGCCGCGCACCACCACAATGTGTTTTTTATACAGGGCTTCAGATGGCTGCATGTTTTCTCCATCGGGCCCGAACAGTGCTGCATCCGAAAAGCCGTATTTTACCAGGTGAAGGCTCATCAGGCGGTTATCAACCTTGGTAAAGTTTGGCCCCTCAAAGCGGATCATATCAATCTGGATCCTGTCGCGCGAGAGGTTGTCCATTAGCGAAAGCAGGAAAACCGGCGGAATCTCGTTATAATAAAAACAGGCGTACATCAGGTTTACACCCAATATGCCTACGGCCTGTTGCTGCAGGTTATTATCGTTGTCCAACAGTTTAACGTGGATCACCACATCATTATACTGGCCGTTAGGTTCTAACTGAAAACGTACCCCCATCCAGCCATGGCCTTCGTTGGTTTTGTTGTAGTTTAGTGCCGATACCGTATCTGCAAAAGCAAAAAACGTTGAGGTGTCGCCGCGCTGTGCGCCAAGGCGCTCAATGATCAAACCGTATTCGTGGGCAAGCATGGCCATCAGCCGGGGTTCGCTTACGTAGCGGCGGGTTTGCTGCACGCCGTAAATGGCATCCGAGAAAAGCATATCGTAAGCCGACATGGTTTTGGCGATGGTGCCCGATGAGGCTCCGGCTTTAAAAAAGTTGGCTGCTACGTCCTGTCCGGCTCCAATTTCGGCAAATGAGCCATAAATTTCGGGGTTAAGATTAATGGCCAATGCTTTTTGCTTGGTCCCAATATCTTTATTGTGAATGGCATTCATACCCATCAAATTATTATAGTTTACTGTTACCAGTAGTATAACCGTGCTAAGAAGACCTAAAATTACACTTTTTATTGCAAAGAGGTGTTAACAGAATATAACAAAATGATAAAGCGTTGATTTTAAATGTAGCTATGACATAAAACACATTTGTTTCCCATTGACAGTTGTTTCTGAAGGAGTTTACGGCCTCCGCATCGCTATGTTTTTATGCACCCACATAACCTCTTCTTCCGGCGAGGTGGAATCAACCGTACTGCTTACCCGGCTAAAGGTAGCCCCGGGAAAATCATAAGGTTGGCTATCGTCAAAAAACGGGCCTACAACGCCCAGTATCCAGTTGCCGTTGGCCCAATGAGGTGCGTAAACCCGGTATTTAAACACCTCGTAATGGATAAAATTATTGCGCCCGTCAAAATCTATGGTAACTCTTTTAACATGCTCAATTTCATCCGGACATGCATCCAGTTCGGTTGGGAACTCCAACCAAACGGCAAGCGAGCTTTCAGCGCCTTTTATCAGCGTAAAATATTCTTCCGGAAAAAGATCCAATAACATAAGTTCTTTCAAATACAAAAAAGTATCATAGCGGGTAAGCGGGTTTTGGGCAAAGGGTAACACATCTTCGGCAGTAAGGCCAGCACGGCTTTCCGTTTTATTATAAAGCGGTAAAATCCTGGCCGAACGCTCCAGTTCCAGTTTCTGCTTTTTCTTTTTAACATCAAACAGCCTGAACGCGGCGAAAGCCACAATGAAAACAATAATGGTAATGATGATAATACTTGTTATATCCATAACATTACAGATCTGAATTTTTTGATATTTCGCTGTAAGATTTGGGCTAAGTTAGGATATTAGGGATGTTTTACAACCATCGGAAAATCTACGTTCAATGTTTTCCCCGCAGCCGGGGCCGAAATTTTTAAAACCAGATCCCATGGATTAACGGCACCGTCAACGTTAATGTCCTGGTACTTGTTTCCGCCAACCGTACCGGGAGGGGTTTGCGCCGGCGAATAGTCGATATCGTGCTGCGAATCAAATTTACCGATGAGCATGTATGAACCGTTTGCCGGATCGAGCGTCCATTTATAGGATTGATGAGAAAGATAATAGGTTTTGCCGGGGACTACATCAAACTGAAGCCGGCCGTTATTATCCGCCTTGGCCGATACCGAATCGGCCGACCAATAAATCCGGTGCTCATCGGTTAATAAAGAAACGTAAACGTTTGGTATCGGCGCACTGCCCGATTTTACATTTACAATAATATGGGCTTTGCCATCCTCTTTTTTACAGGCGGTAAAAAGTAACGCGACAGATAGAATAGTAAGAAGCTTGATCCGCATAAATAATTTGTGATTAAGGTTGGGCGAAAATAATGAAAAACTACATACAAAGGGTTGCCGGTTGCTTAATTGATTTTGCGTTGATGTTTTTAACAACAGCCATTTAATACACACAGAAGTATTTAAGTTTGCATCATGAAAAATTTTAAGGTTGAAGCAGAGGGAGCCGAGTTTGATTTTGTAACCATGCATGTGCGCGAGGTAAGGTTATTCCAGGTATATGTGCAGCATGAAGGCGTCACCCACCGTTTCCACATGCAAAAAAATGAGGATGGCGACTTTAAAATAATGGATAAAGACCATTGCCCCGCCCAATACCATATTGCCGAAGAATTGCTGAGCAAAGCCATAAAAATTTACGGCGGCGAAGAGCGGAAGTCCGCGGGAGCGTAGCTCTTAATAGATTTTATAAGAGACCGAATGGCAGTTTATTAGTATGCTATAATTTACAAAGGAGCCCGGCAATTGTACCGGGCTCCTTTGTAAATTATTCAACAGTAATAACTATATCAAAATATCCCTGGTTATTGGCCGCATCCGAGTCGTTCACTGCAAATTGCAATACACCGTCTGCGGGAGCTACCAAAGTGCGGTTGCTGCCGGCCAGTGTCCAGCCGCTTGCCACTTTAACCATAACTGATCCATGGGGCATAGTTGGGTCAATGCAATAAGATTGAAAGCCACCGATGCCATCCGGGCCGCCAATGCCGGCAATCATACCAAAATTTACTCTGCCATATGAAGCAATTTTAATTTTCTGCCCGGCATTAAGCATAATATTACTGGATACTTTCGAACTCAGCGTTGCTCCGTATACTTTTTTATTACCGGATGAGTAAATGAACTTCGCGCCGTTAATTTGCATTTGCTGGTTTTCGCGGCGGTTTTTATAAGCACCCATAAATGATTTGAAAATGCCTCCCAGCAAATCAGGTCCATCGTTTGAGCTATACAGGTCGCCGGTTTGAGTATCCCGGTATATGGTGTGCTGGTCGCTCAGGTCGATATTGGTTAGCACGTTCATAAAATCGTTTGAACGGGCTTGTTGCGCAGTATTGTCGGCATCGCCGGTACCATGCAGCCTGGCCTGGTTGGCCCAAAATCGTGATATGATAACATCTTTTGGGGTAACTGAGCCCTCAAGATACATATGTGCCAGTAGCGGCATGCAAGCGGCCGAGCCTGCCTGGGCTGCCTTTTTAGCCCATGTAAAAGCGGCTTTTTCATCTTTAGGAACACCCGTAGCTCCATCCAAAAACAGGTAGGCCAGTGATGTCATGGATACGTTATCGCCAAGGGCAGCTGCTTCTTTGTATAAAGCCAGTGCCTTAGGGATATTTCGTGGCAAACCCACACGGCCGTCCAGGTAAATACGGGCAAGGTAATTTATTGCCACAGTATTCTTAAGATTGGCAGCTTTGGCAGCGTACAAAACAACCTTTTTTGGGTCGGCTTTATGATCATCATCATTTAAATCGTAAATCCGGGCCAGGTACATCATTGCTTCCGGATCGCCAAAGGCATCTCCTTTTTTATACCATTCAATAGCCTGCGAAAAATCTTTACCTACCGAATATCCCATTTGGTAAAAACGACCAATATCAGCAGCGGCTTTTACCAGGCCTTTATTGTAAGCTATCATCAAATAACGGTAGCTATCATCATATGCGCTATCGCGGGCAAGGTATTTGGCATAATCATAAACTGCAGGTAAAAAACCCGCTTCGGCCGATCGTTTAAGGAAAGCTCCGGCAATATTGCGGGAAGCATCGCCTGTTAAGCCAAAGCCAACAGCATAAAACATGAGGTATTGTGCTTCGGCGTCACCGTTTCGGGCCCCGCTTAACACATCTTTATATGCTTTACGCCCCAGCGCTACCCCAGCTTCCTCATCGCCCGAGTAGCCGCCCTGTCCCATCACGGTAAATATCGCCTTCCACATGGGGGCCATTTTATTACCGCTTAACGCAAATTGGTTCAGGCCGGTTACTATAGGTGCCGACATGGCTTTATCAAATCCGTAGTACGGTTTCAGCACGGATAATATCTGGTCGGAACTTTTGTTAACCGTTGTTTGATCGTTCAGGAAAAACGGTATAGTAGCCAGCGAGAATTTTTTGGTAAAAAGTGTTACATTGTTAAATGCTCCTGTAACAGTAAAGTGTATTGAGTCTTTTGGAAGGTTGAACCCGGAAACAAGATCGGCTTCGGGGTTAAGGCCTTTTTGTTTGGCTAATGAAAATGTTCCGTTATTGCCTTCCATGCCTTTTATTTCGGCATTGGTTTCAAGCATTGTCATGCTAAGGTTAATGCGCTGCAAGTCGTAATCCGAATTGTTTTTTACCGAAAATGAAAGTACGCCACGGTCGTTATATTTAATTTGGGGTGTTTTTTCACTGTTTACAAATTTCAGCCCGCTCACCTCGATCAGGTCTTTTACATAAGCTTCATATTCGCCGGGAAAGTCGTTGTTTTTTTTGGTGTATTCAACATTCGGCGCGTTATTCTGCAATAACTTTTCTTTACCTTTTGATTTTTCGTATCTAAAGCTTCCCGCGTCGAGCCTTACGTTCATGGTAGCCTGGCCTATTATACCCAGATCCGAATAATTTAGTATGCCTTTTGAGAAACTGGCAACAGTTTGGGTTAGCGCGTTTTCTTTTTTATCGCCAACATTGCTTTTAAAATTAACCCGGGCGTTACTAAGGTTGTTTAGGTTGAAGTTGCTTGTATTAATCTTGAACGTGGTTGCTTCTTTAATAAGCGTGATTCCTACATAGCCCCCGCCGGGTGTTTTAGCGAGGTATAGCGAAAGTTTATACTTTTTATTGTTAACGTTTTGCTGTGCTTCCCAGGTGCCGGTTAGGTCTTGCGCCTGCAAGCCGAAAGAAACTAATAGCAAGCAAACTTTGATCGCTAAAAATTTGATGTGGTGTTTCATGGAGGTTTAGGAGTTTTAATGCCCTTAATTGTGGTAAAATAGTATTGTTTAGACAGTTGAAGTTAATACAAAACATTTGATTTTCAATTGATTGTGTGTTAAAAAAAATAATAAAACAATATTTCCTCAAAGGCAATAATTGTTATTGTGGATATATGTGCTTTAGTATAAATTTATTTTTGTTGCCGGATAAATAAATTGGAGAGTAAAGCAGTTGAAAAAACAATTGTATAAGTTTACAATAAGAGAAGAAAGGATAAGACAGAGCCGAAGTTTTTAAAATAGAATAGCCGTATTGCTACAGGCCAATAAGGCAGGCTTAAGGTTATCGCTCCCGCAAAATAAAGATCTAAAATCATCAGTTAGCGGCGTCCTCATTCATTACATTGTGGTAAAACATATTTTACCCGTACAACTTGTTAATAAATGGATTACAACAGTGCTACACTTATATTTCCTCACCAGTTATTTAAGCAACATCCACAAATAAAGCAATCGAGGCAGGTTTACCTGGTTGAGGAAAGCCTTTTTTTCAATCAATACAACTTCAATAAAAAGAAGCTGGTATTACACAGGGCATCGATGAAATTTTATGCCGGCGCGTTATCAGCAAAAAATATCGATGTAAAATATATTGAAGCTCATGATGAGCTTGCTGATATCCGAAAACTTATAATCGCCCTGGCTAAGCAGGGCTTTAAACATATTTATTATGTTGATACCGCGGATAACTGGCTTGAAACACGGCTTAACAGCGCCTGCGCTAAACACGATATAGCACTTTCTAAATATAAAAGTCCCAATTTTCTTAACAGCCCGGAGGATGTGGCAGATTTTTTCGATGAAAAGAAAACCTACTTCCAAACGGATTTCTATACCCATCAGCGTAAGCAGCGTAACATCCTGTTGGAGCCGGACGGGAAACCTATTGGCGGCAAGTGGACTTATGATGCCGAGAACAGGTTAAAGTTTCCAAAAAACGACATAGTGCCCTTGCTGGATGTGCCAGTAGAAAACGGTTACGTGAAGGAAGCCCGGCATTATGTAGATAAAAATTTCGCCAATAACTACGGTAATACATCATCGCCCTTTGGTAACCTGGGCGGCTTTTATCCAACAACACACCACGAAGCCGAACAATGGTTGGATAGCTTTTTGAAGCAACGCCTTCAAAATTTTGGTGTTTACGAAGACGCCATGGTGGCAAACGAAAGTTTTTTATATCATTCGGTATTAACACCCATGCTTAATATAGGTCTGTTAAATCCGCAGCAAATAATTAACAGTGCGTTAGATATAACTGCCGATGCAGATATTCCACTAAACTCATTAGAAGGTTTTATAAGGCAGGTAATGGGCTGGCGCGAGTTTATTCATATTGTTTATGAGCGTGAAGGGGTAAAACAGCGCACTAAAAATTATTGGGGCTTTAAACGCCGGATCCCTACCTCGTTTTGGAAAGGCGATACCGGTATCCACCCGGTTGACGTGGTAATAAAAAAAGTATTGGCTACAGGGTACACCCACCATATTGAGCGCCTGATGGTGATGGGCAATTTCTTTTTACTGTGCGAGTTTAACCCAGATGACGTGTACCGTTGGTTTATGGAAATGTATGTAGATAGCTATGATTGGGTTATGGTGCCTAATACCTACGGCATGACCCAATTTGCCGATGGCGGCCTCATGATGACTAAACCCTACATCAGCGGCAGTAATTACCTGCTGAAAATGGGTGACTGGAAAAAAGGCTCGTGGCAGGATGTGTGGGATGGCTTGTTCTGGCGTTTTATGCATGTTCACCGCAATTTTTTTCTGCAAAACCCGCGTTTGGGGATGTTAGTGAAAACGTTTGATAAAATGCCTGCCGAAAAGCAAAAGACTCACCTGCAAAATGCCGAAGCATTTTTAAGTAAGCTTGATAAGCAGACCGAAAGGTAAATTCGGTCTGCTATTAAAATGATGCTTCAATGAGCTTTAAGTACACTCTCGGCCCCAAAGGCATGGTCAATAATAATTTTCCAACCACCATCCGCTTGTTGTTTCATTACTTCGATGCCTTTAGCGGCAACTTTAACCTCACCACCATCGGTAATACTCCATTCAGATCGGCCAAGGGCAACATCACCGGTTTGCACACAATAAACGGTTTTAATTTGCATGGTGCCGGGAATGGCTAATATTCCGGTTATAGCTTCGGTCCATCCGGCTTTACCGCTTACTGTTTTTTCCGGTTCGGGAAACATGATCCCTTCGGTATCATACATACTTAATACGGTTTGCAGGTTTTTAGTGTTAAATGCCGCCGCTAAACTTGCGTGTGCTTCCTGTGCTGTTTTTGGTAAGTTCATTTTTATTTTTTTTGTTTTGGATGATTTTTTTGAATGTAGAGAGGTATAATCACGACTCTGTAAATGCCGGTTTAATCAGGAAAACAGAGAACCGAAGCCCTTATCGTTAAAAATTTGTGTGGCTGCTTTCCCGGCATCTTCATAAAGCTTGCTGAAAAGAAAGCCACCCATGCTAATCCTTTTTACGCCCAGGTTAGCCAGCTCATCAAAGCCGGGGAGTTGCGGCATGCACATTACGTTAACAGGCAAAGTAGTAGCGTTTACAGCTGCAGTTATATCAGCCGGGGTAGTTATGCAGGGCGTAAAAATTCCGGAAGCCCCGGCGTTTTCATAATGTTTGATGCGACCCAGCGTTTCATCAAGCGCGTTGGGCAGGCCAAGCAAAAAGCCGTCTGTGCGAATATTTAGAAACAACTTAATATTGTTGCGGCTAAGGTGATTGGCAATGGCCGAAATGGTTTTCGCAAAATCATCCGCCGGTTGAAGTGTGCGTGCTGAACCGGCAACGGTATCTTCGATATTGATGCCGGCAACGCCTACGTCGGCCAGTTTTTCAATATTGGTAATAATGTCGTTTACATTACGGGAATAGCCCCCTTCAATATCGGTAGAAAACGGGATGTTAACCGTTTCAACCACCCGTTTTGCCAGCGAAACTAAAATATCAAAGGGGAACTGCTCGCCATCGTCATAACCGTTGGCTATGGCTACTGCCTGGCTTGAGGTACCAACGGCCTGGTAGCCGGCGGCTTCAAATATTTTAGCGCTTTGTACATCCCAGATATTGCCTAATAACAGGGGAGAGGACTGCTGATGTAGCTGTTTAAATTTTTCGAACTGATTCATACAACGATGTTTTTGGTGTTTGGTAATTATGTTGAATCAAAATTACCGCAATCAAAAACCTCAGAATTGTACAAAAAGGAACAGTTGTATTTATTGCATTAAAAGCTGGTTTACGGGCGTAACGTTATCCAGGTAGGCCGATGGTGTAATACCGGTAAACGATTTAAAATCACGAATAAAATGCGACTGATCAAAATACCCGCTGCTGTAAGCAATAGCAGTGAGCGACTGGCTCCCTTTCGAGATGAGTTTAAGGCTGTGCTGAAAACGGTTGATTTTATGATAAGCTGTTGGCGAAAGCCCGGTATATTGGTTAACAAGCTTATGCAGGTAACGGGGCGTTACATTGTGCTGCGAGGCTACCAGGCTCAGGCTGTTTTCGGCAGTGCTGGTTTTGATAGTGCTGAGCATATCGCCAACCTTGTCTATTTTAAAAATCTTCCGCTCGTTCCGGGCCAGCATTTTTAACAGGAAGTTTTCGATAAGTTTAATCCGCGCTGCGGTTTCCTTGGTCTCGAGCAATTGTTGGTGCAGCGTTTTAATGGGTTTGCCCATAATCTCATACAGATCATAAACATGATCATTAAAAATGGTCATTTCCTCATTCAGGAAACAGGCAGCCGAGTGGGTGAAAAATTTAACACCCAGCATGGTGTGCTTGCCTTTTGATTTGATGGGCAGCGGCCGGGTAATCTGGCCCCAAAGCTCAACCGGGGGTGTGCGGTAATAGCTATCGCCTTCGGCCGCTTCCCAGGTGCCACCACCCAGGTTAAAAATCATTTCCATATCGCCGCTCGGGAAAACGGTATCGGAAAATTCGGTATCAGCATCCGATTGAAAGAGGTAGTAATGCCTTACATAAGGCTTTAATAACTCCGATGGCAAAAACTGCTGAAAATCCATAAAGTAAATTTAAGCTATTTATTAATGATCGCTGCTAAACGAATCGCGAAACATTTTCCAGCCTTTGGCAGTCTTTTTCCAAAGCACCAGGAATTTGCCGTTATCAAACTGCCGGTGGTTTTTATCCAGCGACAGCCAGGTACCTTCTTCAACCACATAGCCGGTACCGGCACCATATACATTGGTGGTGATGAATTTGCCGCCGCACAAACCTATTTTTTGGTAGGCTGTTTTAAAAAATTGCATAGCGCCTTTGCTGCCTTTAAGTGCGGGCATGTTAGGAGCCATAATCATACAATCATCAGCATAACAGTCAACAAATACCGATGGATTGTTTTTTGCAAAGGCTGTAAAATAGATGGCGTTGCTTGCAGCTATCGCCTTTTTTGCTTCGTTAAGCGGGCTGGTTTGGGCCTGGGTGTTGCTAATAGTCATGCTTAAAACAAGGGCTAAAGCAGCTGCAGTTGCTGTGAGGTTTTTTTTCATTTTCATGAAGATTTTATGATAAGCCAAAACTACTGCGCCTGGTTTATGATAAATTGTACAAAACGGAACAGTTACCCCCTAACGCTTGCACCGGCATATTTCAACGATGCGAAATGCCTTTTCAACGATTTTAAAAACCGGGATGCTCTCTTTAAGGGTAGCTTTACATCAACAAAACAAATCATACATCATAAAAGTAAAACATCATGGAAAACACAAGCACTGCCGAAACCGTAGTTGTTAATTACGCCGAAGACACCCACATTGATCGCCAGGTTAAAGAATTTTTAAAAGTTTTAAACTCGGGCGGCGTACCGTTGGAAACCCTGTCGAAAGAAGCGGCGAGGAAGGTTTTGGTTGACGCCCAGGCCTCGGTTAAAGTTGATCTGTCGGGGGTAGAATTTTCTGAAAAAACGATTACTGTTAACGGCGAAGAGATCAAATTGAACATTGTTCGCCCCGAAGGCGTGAAGGAAACATTGCCGGTTTTCATTTTTATTCACGGCGGCGGCTGGATTTTAGGCGATTACCCTACACACGAGCGTTTGGTGCGCGATTTGGTGGTAGCATCAGGCGCTGTCGCGGTATTTGTTAACTATACCCCATCGCCCGAGGCGCAATATCCCGTAGCCATTAACCAGATTTATGCTGCCACTAAATGGGTTTCCGAAAACGGTAAGGAAATCAACGTAGATGGCAGCCGCCTTGCGGTTGTTGGTAACAGCGTTGGCGGCAATATGACAGCCGTAACCGCCCTGCAGGCGAAAGAAAAAAATGGTCCGAAAATTAGTTTACAGGTCATGTTATGGCCGGTTACTGATGCCCGTTTCGATTGGGAATCGTATAAGCTGTTTGGTGAAGACCGCTTTTTAACCGCCTCGCTTATGAAATGGATGTTTGATCAATACACCACTAATCCAACCGAGCGCGCTTATAAGCTGGTATCGCCGCTTAACGCCACTTTAGATGAATTGAAAGGTTTGCCACCGGCATTGATTCAGGTTGCCGAAAACGATATCCTGCGCGATCAGGGTGAAGCCTATGGTCGCAAACTGAACGAAGCCGGCGTAACGGTTACTACCGTCCGCTTCAACGGCATGATCCATGATTTTGGTTTACTGAATGCTTTGGCGGATGTGCCATCGGTTAAATCGCACATTTTACAGGCGGGTGCCGAATTGAAGAAATATTTGTTTGTGTAAACCTAAGGGTGAAATATGGAGGCCTTCGGACTATTTGTCTGAAGGCTTTTTTTTTAACTTAATCTAAAATTCCGGTTGCGCATTTACATCCCGTAAGCTATATTTAAGCAACTTAAACCATTCGCAATGAATAGCCTAACGTATTTTATTTTAAACCGCTATAGCAAATCGATCCAGCATCGGAATCGGGATTGCCGGTCCGGGTTCATTAATCTGGGTAAAGAATCGCCGGGCTTTTTTAGTAAAATCATCATTTATAAACTCCTGTCATGAAATTAAGCCAGCACGATATTTTAATTTCGGTAATAACCTTTTTGGGAATACTGCTTGCTATTATGGCCGCCCTGGTTTCGATGAAGAATGAAACTGCGTCCGGCAAAAAACGGTTGAATAAATGGGGCTACTTATTTATCCTGTTAAACGTTTTGTTTTTGGGGTTGAGCTATCTGAATCAATACCTTTTTAAAGAAGAAAAATCTACCCTTCAACAACAAAATAAAAACTTCAGTACAAAAATAAAGCAGTATGAAGATGCTGCGCACAAGGCATCAGAAAACCAGGATGCAATAGACCGGTATTCGGCTCCTGATACAGAGACAGAGCTTCAGAATTGCCGCGATTATCCTAATGCCCGAAGCGAGTACTTTGGCACTTACGCCTTTGTAAATCATACAGGATATCAATTGCTACTATATGCTATTGTTGCCCCCAATGTAAATGCCAGTCCCCGTAAGTATAGTATAAATATTGCTCCCAATGCCACTGCCCAGGTTCCGCGGCTTTATGTAGGTACCACTGATAATGATGCAAATATTTTGAATAAAACACAGGCTTTTACTTTTTACTTTCGTACCCTTGGCGATACGGCGCTTTACGGCAGACTTTTATTTGATGTAAAAGCATGCACCGTTATAACCCATACAATAACAACAAAAAACATGTACCTGGGCACCGACGGCGACAAGTATATATTTGATAAGTTTGAAAGATAGCCCAAAGCAGTTTTATCTGATTGATAACCGGGAACAACATCAACTGGAAAATAAAATCCTTTTTCTTTTTACCAACAAAACCCCATCATCGGGTGTTAACCAGTGATGATAACCGACCACGGCCTGTTACAGATCTTATCCCGGTCAAAAGACGCTACTGCGGTTTATGACGATGAAAACCTGCGCATCAGGTTTGCGAACGATGCCATGCTTACTATTTGGGGTAAGAACATCAGTGTGGTTGGAAAAACCTTTGAAGAGGCAATACCGGAAATAGCCGGACAGCCCTTTGGCGGCCTGCTAAAAACCGTTTGGAAAACAGGTGAAACCTACAAGGCTACAGAAATGCCCGCAACCCTGGTGATTGACGGCGAGCAGAAAACCTCATTTTTTGATTTTGAGTATTGCGCTATCAAAAACCTCGTGGGAGATACGATAGCTATATTGCATACCGCTGCCGACGTTAGCGACAGAAAACACGCCCGCGAACAACTCGGCATAAAACATATCCGCGAACAGGAGTTGATGGATGAACTATCGGCAAGTAGTGACAGGATCCAAAGGGCAAACGATGACCTCTCGGCGATTAACAGGGATCTTAACGCATCCAACGAAAACATCTCGCGACTTAATACGCGTTTGTTAGAGTCGGAAATGGATTTTAGGCGGCTTGTTGCCCAGGCACCGGTGGCTATCCTTGTATTTCGTGGCCCCGAATTGGTGATCGAGCTGGCAAACCCGCCCATGCTGGAGATTTTACATAAGGATGCCTCTATTGTTGGCCGGCCAATATTGGATAGTATGCCCGAACTTAGGGGAGAGCCCGCTGTTGCATTAATTTTTGAGGTTTACCGTACCGGCAAGGGTTCAAACGGGTATGATGTTCCGGTTAAAATGATGCACCATGGCGTTACAGAAATCCGTTACTTCAATTTCTGCTACCGCCCGCTGCTGGATAATGGCGTTGTGGTTGGCGTGATGGATTTAGCGGTGGAGGTAACCGACCAGGTACTTGCACGGATGAATCTTGAAGCTATTATTGCAGAGAAAACTACGCTCGAAGAAAATTTGCGTGCTAATGAACGACGGCTGCAGGGTATATTGGATACCATGGCCGAAGGGGTAGTAATTGTTGACCACAGCGGCCGGCCTATCTATGCCAACCCCATGGCCCAAAAGATTATGGGTTTAAGCGAGACCCAGTTTTTAGACCGGGCGTACAACGACACCAAATGGCAAAACGAACGGCTCGACGGGTCGCTATTACCGATAGAGAATCACCCGATGCAAGTTGTACTGCAAACCGGTATGGCCATTTATGACCAGGAGATCGGCGTTGTTTTCCCTGATCGTGAAAAGATTTTTATATCTGTAAATGCGGCTCCGCTTATTGATGCCCATGAACAGGTATCGGGTTGCATTGTTACTTTTACCGATGTTACCAACCGCATTAAAACACTGCGCGAAAAGGACGATTTTATAAGTGTTGCCAGTCATGAACTTAAAACGCCGCTCACTTCCCTTAAAGCCTCGCTGCAAATATTAAGCAGGCTTATCCCCGCCGATGCCGGCATGCAGGCCAAAATGGTGCAGCAGGCCAACCGCAGCATGGATAAACTGAGCGATTTGGTTAACGTACTCCTAAATACAAACAAGGTAAGCCAGGGCCAGTTCCAGATTCATAAAACAACATTTATACTTGCCGATTTGATAAGTGATTGCTGCCAGCACGTTCGTACAACCGGAACGCATACGGTTAGGCTTGAGGGCGATTTGCAACTGGAAATTATGGCCGATGAGCAACTGATTGACCAGGTAATTGTTAACCTTGTGAATAATGCGGTTAAATATGCCCCCGATTCAAAAGATATCATTATTGATGTGCGCAGAGAAACCGACGCCGTAAAAATTTCGGTAACCGATTTTGGCCCCGGCATCCCCGCCGAAAAACAAAAGCATATTTTTGATCGCTATTACCGGGCCGAGCACAACATCCAGGTATCGGGCATTGGCCTGGGCTTGTACATCTGTGCCGAAATTATCCGCAAACACGGCGGCCGGATAGGGGTGATCAGCGAGTTGGGCAAGGGGAGCACCTTGTGGTTTACCCTGCCGCTTATATAACATCGTTAATAAATAACAGCTATTTAAACCAACAAAACCTACAGTTATGAAACCAAAAAAAATCTGGGCAAATTTCGGCGTTAAAAATTTAGACCGCACCACCGCTTTTTATAAGCAGCTCGGCTTTAAACACAACGGAGCTTCAGAGCAGCTTACCAGTTTCTTTTTTGGCGAAGAAGATTTTATTATTCACTTCTTTTTAAAGGAAGTGCTTGAACCCGGCATGAAAGGGCAAATAGCCGATACCAATACCGGTAATGAAATTATATTTACCATATCGGCCCGGAGCCGGGAGGAGGTTGATGCCTGGGCCAAAGAAGTTGAGCCGGCGGGTGGTACGCTTGTTTCAAACCCGGAAGCATTTGGCGAGGGATATTATGGATTTGTATTTACCGATCCGGATGGGCATAGGTTTAATGTGTTTTTTATGTAGAGGGGAAGATTGTCGAAAAAACAAGAAATATGATCAACACTCAATGGCTTTAAAAAGCATGCGATTATCCTGTTCGCCAGGCACCAATCAATGTTAAGCCGTTATAATTAGAGAAGCGTGCACGATACGTGTAGTATACATCAATTAAAATATCAATTTCCGATTCTAAACAATAATGAACATCATATTCAAAATGCGGAACCAGACCCGCTCCGTCACCGCCGATATCCGACACTTTTTTTAACTTAATATTTTCCGGTTGAAAATATCCTTTATCATCAGATAATGATTTTGGGCCGTAAACCTGGCTATGTAATTCTGTAAACAGCGCTGTGGCTTTTAATTTTATAGCGTTTATATGCTCTAATACATGCTCAACAACATGTACCATCAGCTTTTGGTCGATTTTTGGTTTGAGGATATTATTGTTGGAAAGTTCGCTTTCATCAAAATCGAAATGTAACTGATATTGATGATACCGGATAATTGTGCTCCAGCTTTTAACCCCTAAAATGGCGCTGCAGCCAAAGTAAACGTCTATATCTTTGATTTGTGCTTTCATGCGTTTAGGGAATAAAAATTTACTTATAATAACAAGGCTCTATTTTTGCGCCCAAAAAACAAAGCATTCAGGATAAGGCATTCACTTTGTATAAAACTAAGGTAATTCCGATGATAAAGTAAGCAATAATATCGGGGTATTCTGGCATATGGCAACCAAACACGTTTTACCGTGTTATGATACGTTGAATCCACAAATACCGCGTTGGTTTTATTGCAATCGCTCAATGCTTTTCAACCATCATCAAATTTTCAACCCGCCAATAGTGCTCAGTAGCATCACTGCCAATACAATAGTAGTGATTATTACATAAAGCCAGTCTTTCTCTAAGGCAAAGCCAAATAAGGATAGCGCTATTCGCAATACCGGCGTTGCAATCAATACCACAATCCCAAGCTGCACTATACCTTTGGCATTGAGATGCCAGGCACTTGATAAAATACCCTGAAAGGTGGTATAACTTGCGTTTTCGCCGCCAAAATGGTGGTAGGATGGCATTGCCGATGAGCCGTTTTGCAGCAGCAGATATATGCCGCCAATAAGTACAATACAACTGGCTGTAATAACGCCGCTGCGTAACAGGCGGCCCACCAGCAGTTCAATGTCACGGTCGGCTATGCCTTTGGTTTTATGTGGAGTGTTCATGATTGTTGGTTTTAAAATTTATGCTGAATGCCGTTGTACATCATCTCGGCAGCAACAAAAACAATGGCGGCGCAAAAAATGTAGCGTAATACTTTCGGGTCGATTTTTTTAAGCAGGCGTGCACCGGTAAATGCACCGCCCAGTACACCCAGCACTACCGGGAAGGCAATAGCCGGATCCATGTAGCCGCGCTGCAGGTACACTACGGCGCTTGCTGCAGCGGTTACGCCTATCATAAAGTTACTGGTGGTTGTACTTACTTTAAAAGGGATATGCATGGTCGAATCCATAGCCAGCACTTTCAGCGCGCCCGAGCCAATGCCCAACAAGCCTGATAAAATGCCGGCAACCGTCATGATAGAAAAGCCTGCGCCAACGTTTTTAAGTTTATATTCAACAACGCCCGCCTGGGTTGGATAGTTGCCGTTTAGTTTCAGGAAAGCGGCGGTTCGGCTGCCATCGGTAAGCGCAACCTGGTTCTTTTTCCTCAAAGTCATGGCGGCCGAAAAAAGCAGGATACAACCAAATAGTATGGCTATGGTATTGGTTGGGGTATACACCGCCAGCATTGCGCCAACTACAGCGCCCACCGTAGTAGCAATTTCCAGAAACATGCCAAGACGGATATTGGTAATCCCCTCCTTAACATAAGCGCTGGCCGCGCCCGACGAGTTTGCGATAGAGGCCAGCAGGGCTGCGCCGATCGCATACCGGATATCAACATGAAATACCAGCGTGAGCAATGGTATAACAACTACGCCGCCGCCCAGGCCGGTTAGTGAACCCACCAGGCCGGCAAGGTAGGCGCCGGCCAGTAATATGAGGGTGAAAGTTAAGATAGTCATGACGTTAATAATTGTTTTTTAAAATTTGGATGGTGATTTGCCGGGCCTCTTCGGTATTGCCGTTTGCAATGGCCTGGTAAAGGGCCTCGTGCAGGTGATGGCTCATGGCAAAATGATTGATACCCTGTTTTTCGCGTTTCTCAAAAAAATCGCGGATAATATGGGTGAAGTTTTGATACAAATCAGCCAGTACCCCGTTTAACGAGGCTTTGGCTATGGCATAATGAAAAGCAATATCGGCGTTGATACAGGCTTCGCGCTCGTTTGCCAGTATGGCATCCTTACGTTCATCCAGCCTGGTTTTTATTTCTTCGAGGTGATTGGCCGAACGATGTTGGGATGCCAGCGTGGCAATTTCCAGCTCAAGCATCCGGCGTACACCGTTAATCTCATCAAAGGCGGCGCGTTTAAGGCGTTGTTCTATGCTTTCCGATTCGGCCACCGGGTTAATAAAAGTGCCCGAACCTTGTTGTACCCGCAACACCCCCGCGTCGGCCAGCGATTTTACGGCTTCGCGGATACTTGAGCGGCCCACGGCGTACAGTTGCATCAACTCATATTCTGAGGGAAGCTTTTCGTCGGCTTTCCATTTGCCGGCTGTGATATCATCTTTTATCAGGCGGATGATTTTATTGCTTAGTTTTTCGGCCATTGTTTGATTAATAAACAATGCAAATATAGGATGTTTAATTAAACATCTGATGTTTTAATTTCATGTGAATGTAATTATTGGGAGGATGGTGGCATTGAAATAAAATGGAATACAAGTTGTACAAGTGAGCACACCCTTTGGCAGTCCGTTTTTTTTACCTGCGTAAGGTGCTTTATTCTAAAAAACAGTACCTGATTAAATATTTTTTTAAGTATATAAGGTATTAATTATCATTATATTCGTTCATCAGTAAACCTTATCTTTTTATCATGGAAACGCAAAATATCTGGGGCCCGCTTGCCCATCGTTACGAAACCGAACGCCCGCGCAAAATTTTATCCCTCGATGGCGGGGGCATCAGAGGAGTAATCACACTCGAAATGCTTTTGGAGCTTGAAAATAAACTCCGCGCCGAACTTAACAACCCTAACCTGTTACTGGGCGATTATTTTGATTATATAGGAGGCACAAGTACGGGGGCAATTATAGCAACAGGTTTGGCGCGAGGGATGTCGGTGTCGGCCCTGTTAAACTTTTATGCCAAAAAAGGGCAGGCCATGTTTGATAAAGCCTTCCTGCTAAAAAAGGTGAAGTATTTTTATAACGATGGCCATTTGCTACAGGAATTAAAAAACACTTTCGGTAGCGGTGACATCGATTTAAAAAGCGGCGAATTTAAATCTTTGTTACTGGTGGTAACCATGAATCGCAGTACCGATTCGCCCTGGCCCATCAGCAATAACCCCAATGCAAAGTATAACCACTCCGGCCGGTCTGATTGCAACCTGCGTATCCCTTTATATCAACTGGTGCGGGCCAGTACCGCAGCCCCGGCCTATTTCAGGCCCGAAACTTTGCAATGGGACCCAAACGATCCTGAAAAGACTTTTATTTTTGTTGATGGCGGGGTTACACCGTATAATAATCCGGCATTTCTTTTATACCGAATGGCCACACAAAAGCCCTATGGTTTGAACTGGAAAACAGGCGAAAAAAATTTACTGATTGTTTCGGTTGGTACCGGGGCAGCAGTTTCAACCGGGGGGTACAGTAACCTTTTGGATACGCTAAGTAGCTTGCCAACAAATTTAATGTATGCCATGTCGGTAGATCAGGATATTAATTGCCGCACAGTTGGCCGTTGTATTTACGGAGCGCAGATTGACCGTGAAATGGGCGATCTGATACCGATGGATAAAGATGGTAAAGTGCTGCCTTTGGATAATGATGCCAACCGCCATTTCAGCTATATCCGTTATAATGCTGATTTAAGCGATAGGGGTTTGGCTGCGTTAGGCCTGCCGGATATTGATGCCGAAAAAGTACAGCAGATGGATTGTGTAGACGCGATGGATGATATGCGCGAGGTAGGAAAAGCCGCCGGAAAAGCACAGGTAAATATGGATCATTTTAGACACTTTTTGAAATGAAAAAGGTATTCATCGTACGTCCGTTTGGACTAAAGACTATTTATAGCAAAGCAGCTGAAGGAGAGGCTCCGAAAAAAAGCGAATTTGATTTTGATGAGGTAGAGAAACAACTGATCCGGCCGGCCACTGAAGCCGCAGGCCTGCAGGGCGGTACAACTGCCGAGGTGTTTGAAGCCGGAGATGTGCGTGAAGATATGTTTTCTGAACTGTTGCTGGCCGATTTGGTGATTGCCGATATCAGTATTTATAATGCCAATGTTTTTTATGAGCTTGGTATTCGGCACGCGTTGCGAAATCAACATACCATATTAATTAAATGCCGCGGTTTTGACGATACCCCTTTTGATATTGTAGGGCCCCGGTATGTAACCTATAAAAAAGAGTCGCCGGATAAAGCACTTGAAGACCTCAAGAGGGCAATAAAAGATACTCTTGCATCTGACAGAACAGATAGCCCGGTTTTTAAAACATTACCAGCCCTGGAAGCGCAGGATCCGGAGAAATACATCTCCATTCCTGACGATTTTTTGGAGGAGGTACGCGATGCTGAGGCTAAGAAAGATTTGGGCCTGCTTGCCTTGCTTGCCGATGAAGCCGGGTATTTTGTTTGGTGCCTGAGAGCCTGGAGGTTGATTGCCGAAATTTTGTATCAAAACAAATCATTTGAAGCGTCGCGGGTGCTTTGGGAAAAAATACGTTCGGAAAAAGCGCGGGATTTGAACGCTAATGATCGTTTGGCTACCGTTTATCAACGATTGGCTGAAAGCGAATTAACTTTGAATGAAGCGGAGGGCTTGGGCCTTTTAGGAAAATCTGACAGGGCAATTGATATTACCCTGCTACATAACAACATAACACCAAATTCACGTGCCGAAAGTTTGGCCTTACGGGCACGCAATGCAAAAACACGTTGGACGTCATCATGGAAGGATAAAACGGACGAGGCCTTATTTCATGAAGCTTTACGTTCTCCCTATTTAATAGAATCATACAACTGGTATTACGCCGGTTTTATGGCCGATCTGAATCATTTTTATTCGGGTTTAAACGCATTGGGTATGCTGGTGATATTGATTAGCCTGGCCGAAGCTTATCCGGAGGTATTTGAGGAAGGCTTTGATAGCACAGAAATCGCCGCCGGTAAATTAGCGGAGTATCACCGGCAAAAACAACAATTGTCGATAGCGGTGCAGGTATCAGTTAACGCTGCTAAATTAAAGCAGGAGGACCTGGCAAAAAAAGACCATTGGGTTTTTGTGGCTGATGTTGATTTGTTTTGTTTGCTATCAACAGAGCCCAAAAAGGTTGCAGCCCGTTATGATAAGGTACGCAAGGAGGCCGGGAAACTGAACATCGACGCTATTGTACGGCAGTTAAAGCTTTACCGAATGCTTAATGTGCAAACAGCCAACGTAGAGGCAGCCCTGGCAATACTTAATCCGCAATCAGCACCCATGCCGAAGCGTCGCCACTACTTGTTGTTCACCGGCCACATGATTGATAAAGCAGATCGGCCAAAACCAAGGTTCCCGGCAAGCAGCGAGCAGGATGCGCGAAACAGGATTAAAGATTGTGTTTTAAGCGTTATTAATAGCTTAGCCAAAGATGAGGAGTTGTTTGGAATTGCCGGAGGTGCCTGTGGAGGGGATATCCTGTTTCATGAAATTTGTGTAGAATTAGAGATACCCTCGGCTGTTTACCTGGCCTTGCCCCGCGAACAGTTCCTGAAAGAATCGGTTGCTTTTGCCGGAAAGCCCTGGATTGAACGCTTTGATAAGCTATTGGCTACTCATCCGCATCCGGTATTGGCGCAAACCACCGAATTACCCCGCTGGCTCCGTACCATGCCAGATTATAGTATCTGGACACGCAATAATCAATGGCTGCTCCAATCGGCCCTGGCAAATGGGGGGCAGCAGCTTACCTTATTGCTGCTGTGGGATGGGGGAGGCGGCGATGGCCCCGGCGGAACCGAGCACATGGCCCGTGCTGCAGAAAAACGCAGCGCCAAAATATTGCTTATTGATGCCAATAAACTAAAGCAAGAGCAGTAAACAGAATTTTCACACTCTTAGCGCCCTCAAATGGTTAGTTTGAGGGCTTTTTGATAAGGGAGAGAGTGCTAACTTCGGTATTGTGTTAAAACAAAATGCTTTAATTGAGTAAGAAAAATGCTTTAAGCTGTTGTGAAAGCGGATAGCGTAACTGATTACCGAAGTTTAATTATTACTAATCATATATTTTTGAAATAAATTCATCAAAGGCACCTTATCGTTAAATAACGAAACAAACACATTTTGCGGGATAAAATATTTATAAACCAAATCGCCAAAAACCATTTCAGCAAATGGCAATTTACCATATTTGGAGATCTCCCTAACTTCAGATAAAGCCTTATCTGCCCAAAAAACAAAATGATTGGTATCATTAAAAACAATGAGGCTGGCGTGTTCGTTTACCGAGTAAAATTTTTTAAACGTTTCGTCATAACCAAACGGCGAGAAAGCAAGGTCTTCCCGCCTTAAACCGAAACGAAGGGTTTCCTCCGGATCAGTATAAATAAGTATATAAGCATAAATTGAACCCATGATGGCTTTTAAAAACCAAAAGATACTGGTAGATAATAGTTCAATATGGTTATAGTTTTTATATTGATTCAGGATAATCAGGATGCCCCGGTGCATATCGTCGATAAGGCTTTCTATTTTAAGGCTATGCCGTTCAAATTGCAATGATAGTGCTATATCCCCCGTCCATTTATCCATTCGCTGCCGGGCAATCCCGAACACTTCATCAATCATGCCCAGGTTTGTAAAAAAGAGTTGTTTCCGGCCGATTTCACTTTCCGGGTTTTTGTGCAGATCAAACAATAAGTTTTTTAACAATAAAACATCCACCTCTACCGGGCTTTTGAAATTAAATACGATTTGTCTTTCAGATATGGGTATAGAAGAGATATTTATATGCTCCGACTTGAAGAAGCGAACCAGTTTTCGCATCTCCGAATCGTAATTGGCACTTAAGTTTACCCTGATCCTTTCTTCAATTTCTGATGGCAAAGGATGCTCATCGATCCTTACGGGAATAAGGTATTTTTTCTTATCGCGTTGTTCCTTTTCAAGCACGGCTTCAAACTCCCTCGAAGTCCATGGTGATTTTTTGTAAATGGCAGAGAACACAACGAGGATAAAAGGGCAATCGTCTATACCTTGAAAGATAATGTCTGGTAAACTATCGCCTATTGAAAGCTCGTAAGCATCAAGCCAAACCGGTACCTGGTGTTTCAGTAAATCAGTGGAGAGCCTTTTAACAAATTGATCATCTTTAGAGGAATAACTGATGAATACTTTAGCCATGATTATAGTTTAGGTTAGTGTTATGCCCATTTGGTAAAAAAACAAATCTGCCCGAAGGTGGCGATAAATATAGTTATATGTATATTGGATGAAGCCGCTTTTCCTGTACAAATTTCGAATCTTTCCTCCACGGCCTGCGATTATTGGTGCATTGATCTTATTTGTTTTATAAAGCAAAGCTTTATTGTTTTCACCCGAACAATTAATGCTATACACAATTATAACATTAATGCACAATTGTTTAAACATGAAAATTGGTGGTGATTTTGCGACGCGATAACTTTAAAAAAAAAACCATGATAAAAAGATACAATATATTTATAAGTCACGTTAACAGATCGCTTCCTGAA
This sequence comes from Mucilaginibacter celer, assembly GCF_003576455.2. Lineage (NCBI taxonomy): Bacteria > Pseudomonadati > Bacteroidota > Sphingobacteriia > Sphingobacteriales > Sphingobacteriaceae > Mucilaginibacter > Mucilaginibacter celer. The sequence goes on along the minus strand of NZ_CP032869.1, from coordinate 5,746,562 downwards.
GCACGGGAGGCTGTTGTTAAATGTATTTTAAGCTTGGGGCATTTCCCAACAGAGATGACTTACTTCCCTGCAAGTGAGCAACAAAGTTTGAACTATATTAAGAATCGTATTGACGAATGTGATTATTTTATTGTATTGGTTGCGGGCCTTTATGGATCTGGATTTATGGAGAGCGAGTACCAATACGCTAAATCCTGTAATATCCCTATCTTAACTTTTTTACATAGTTTTCCGGAAGGTTTGGACGAGGAACAAAGAGAAGTTACAACAGCAGCAATAGCAAAGCTAAACACCTTCCGAAGCATATTGGCAGAAAGCGCTTATGGAAGATGGAAAACCGTGGCAGACTTAGTAAGCGTCGTTAATTCCAGTTTGCAATTTATCTTTAATGATAAACCTCAAAGAGGGTGGATCAGAGATATCGTTATTCCGGGCAAAAGTTTTTTTGAAATGCCGGAAAGTGTTAAGGAGTTGTACACTTTAAATTTTATAAATCGCTTTTATCCTATGGAGTTTCAGGATGAAGACGGTTACATATTGGAAGATATTCGGTTTGATGTTTTTATACAGTTTGTTATTTGGATATTGAACAGCGAAGAAGCGGATGCAAAAGAATTAGCAGAAAAATATAAGTTCTGTTCACCATCCTATGTTTATTCAAGAATTTGTATGACTCTGGAAGAATTAAATGGGGTTGGTCCTATACTTTGGCCGGTAGAAGATTTTCTGAATAAAATGAAGATTTTAGAGTGTCTTGGGATTGTCAATAAAGGAAGTGTAATATCTTTAACCTCATTTGCCTATAAAATCTGGGATCGTTTGTTTGATGGTATTAATTATTCGAATGGAGAATTAAATCAAATTATGGATGATTCATCATTCTTTGATGCTCCTGAATTGGATGAGGAGACTTCTATCCGGTTGAACGGGTGGTTTTTGTGAGAAGCTAAACCATATAAGGTTGAACGAGTTAAATTATAAGTAGTTTCCGACTTTTCTTTATGGATCGCATATCCTTTCCCAGGATGTTTGATCATCAATAATATCAATTTAAACGCGGCGGTAGTAAATAGTTTTGCTATGCCTGTTTTGTTATAAAGTGCCTAAAAGCGTAGCCCAATACAAAACGAGACCTCGCAAAAAAACAAAAAACCTGTTCCTTTTCGAAAACAGGTTTTCCTTCGTCGGGATGGCGGGATTCGACCCCACGACCTCCAGCACCCCATGCTGGCGCGATACCGGGCTACGCTACATCCCGAATTAATGTATCCCTTTACCGGCGCGAGTATGTGGTGTTGGGTGGGAGGGGGGCTTACTCGTGACTTTCATCGCTAAAAAAAATCACGAATATGCCACGCCTTTCCCCATACTGCATACTCGCGCCTCTTGAAGAGATCAATTACCGTTTCTTGAATTTATAGAATCTGTTTTACAGGCAGAATAAAATGCAACAGCTGCAAGTAATAGCAGGGTAGATTTTCTCATAAGTAGTTCCGTTTTTACAGAACAACCTTGTTTGTGATGTTTTGTTTAGATTGAGTTGAATTGTTCGAAAGGTAGTTAAAGTTATATTTTAAAAACTTTGTTATAAACGATTGATGCCAATTTTTCAGTCCTCAATACAATTTCCCCTTCCGCCCATTTAGTTGCCTTAACAATTGTTTCGTCCAAGAAAATGTTTGAACGTTCCAAGATAACTTTCTTGTCCTTGAACTGTTTGTTTGCAAGAGTATTATTAGTTTGTTCGTCGACTAAAATTAAATTACCTAATAAACCAACATTTTGATCGTGTGTTATTGTTCTGGATGATGGGTTTTGCGGTAATAGGTGTTCAAGTGTCATCAAATCATAATTTATAGCAACTCCTTTTTTGTTATAAAATTTATCAACCTTGGCCAATGTGTATTGAATTATCCTTTTTTGCTTAGTATAATCATCAGTAAACTTTATCGTTTTAAAAGAAGCGAGAAACTCATCATATGTAGGTAGCTTTTCACGCATTTTGAGTTTCAATTCTCTGATTACGTCCAATTTTGATTTATCATCTTTTGCTTCAGAAAGCTTTCTGCCATATGTAGAGTACATTGAGCCGATTCCACCGGAAGATCGCTGAGAAGTTATCGCTGTAAATATATAATGAAAATGTTCAATCGCTTCTAAGGCTTCGTGGGCGTATTTATATTTTAAATTGCCGGCAAAATATTCTCTCATAATAGACAAAACCATAGGCGTTTGTTGAGTTACTCTGAAACTGTAAAGTGTCGAGAGAGAGTTACGTATAGCAAGTTCGTTTTTATTCCATTTTCTGGAATCCGGTTCAAAGATAGTTCTATAAGTTTTAGAATCCGTTACAAGGCTGTTTAAAAAAAACGAGGCTTGAGTTGACTTAACAGAAATTTTGATCTTTTTAAATAGTGTTTTTACAGTGGTGTATTCATATTTGGAAAGCCAAACATGCAATAGAAAATTATCAATATCAAGGTCGGAGGATGTTCCTTCAATATTGTCCCTTAATAAATTCCACTTGTCTTTAGGAATATCCACACTTGCGTTTCTTGCCTTAATGTGTTTAGTTAAGTAATTTTTAACCAAATCACCTACACTTAAGTCTTTTCCGCGTGTGTTTAGTGTCTCAAATATAATGTAAGCGTCGTCTTCATCATCTAATTCAATATAAATGACTTTTAGTTTTAATATTTTATCTCTGATTTCGTTTAATTTATTGATTAACTCGTTGTCAAGATTGGTTGCCTTTTGTTTATCAACCTTTATATTTTTAATTTCCTGAGCTATGTAGCCATTAATTTGTTCAAAACCATTTTTTAAATTTATTTCTTCGCTTCCATAATCTATATCAATTTCTGGGTCATCAAACTTTTGAATATGCTCTTGAAAATATGGATATGAAGTCTCTGTTTGTAAAATGAATCTATTGTCATCGTTTAAATCCATTTTCTCTATTAGTGAATGTACACCACGCGCTTGTTTTTCAAATCCTAAGACTCGATACGCATCTCTTAGTGAACATAGTATCATTGTTATTGTAGTCAACCTCTGTTGCCCGTCAACTATGCCATAAAGCTCATCACTTTTTTTATAGACTACAATTGAGCCGATAAAGTAGTCGGTTTCACTTTCTATCAAAGTGTCGTTCCAAAATTCTGAAATATGATCTTTTTCCCAAGAATATGGTCGTTGAAATCTTGGTATATGATAATAACCAGTTTCAAATATTTTTCTGATTTCCTTATCGATACAAGTGATTTTCATTTTGAAAAGATTTAAGTTCTTAAATATAAGTTATAGTGATATTTATAGTGTGATATTTTTTAAAATCTTGGATTGGACATTGAGACGTATGTTTTGTGGTCAAGGATATTAAAAAGAAAAAGCCACCGAAATAATATTCGATGGCTTCTTCTATAGTCGGGATGGCGGGATTCGAACCCACGACCTCCAGCACCCCATGCTGGCGCGATACCGGGCTACGCTACATCCCGAATTAATGTATAGCTGGATTGCAAATATAATTGACGGGATATAAATTCAAAATAAATTGAACACTAATATTGGCCATTATTAATGGTTTGTCTGATTATAGTTTGATAAATAACCCTAAAGCATCTTTAGAGAATATGCTCATTTAATCATAGCATACTATATCAACTTCGAATAGTTGGGATCAATACCTATTATTAATTGTTGGGATGAAAGGCTTTTTACTAATACGGCTTCTGGGTTCTGATCTCTGAATTCATTTTTCGTTAATACAGCAGCTGTATTATGCGCTGTGCCTACTAACTGAAATTCATTAATAGAAGAAGTTGCAGCATCAATTAGGTGTCGGGAATAAACGCCTCCTGTAGCTGTGTCGTGAGAAACTTCACCAATTGAACATGAGTATAAGGATGCTTGTTGAGGAATAGCTTGCATAATACGCTTTTCAAATTTTTCTCGTGTACCTGTTGCTGCAGAAAAAGCCTTAGTAAATCTCTCATTTAACCTCGTTTCAACCTGAGGAGAAGGGAATGACCTACAGCAATCAAAGATATTTAATTGTCTTGGGGCTAAATATTTTAAGGCCGATTCGGTTATCGCTTCGCCACTTGAATTTAATTCTAATACAGTTTCTCTGTCTTGACCTCCATGGCCACTAAATATAACGATAAGATAATCTAAATTAAGTTGCTTTAATCTTGACAAAGTAAGAGATAGCTCGATTAAAGAAGGATCGGTCTTTATTACGAATTCAAACTCCAGCCACCCACCGCCATATTCACTTTTAAAAAACTTCTGATAATTAGCAATATCAATTTTGACACCTGGTAATCCATCTGTATTTCCGATTATAAGTATTCTTTTGTTCATATTTTAGTTTAAATATCCTTTAACAAAATCTACAAAGGCATGATCATAGCTATCAACATTTTCGTAGGAAGATGTTGGGTCTTCCCAATACTTTCTATGCAGTCTTATCCAGTCTTTAATCGCAATATAACTTTCAACCTTGTGCTTTTTATATTTATGATGTTCTGCAACACGAGATAAGTAGTTGAAAAGCAAAGTGCAATAAACATCATATCTTAAATATTTCTCATCATTGGTATCAAATGCACTTGTCCACGAACCAGTAAAATGCGAACTTTCTAAGTAAGGATATTGGAGTGCTATTTTTAGAATGGCATCCAGTTGTTCATCTAAGCTTTTTCGTTTATTTACCTTCGTTATCCATAGACTTATTGATGTAGAAATCACTATAGATGTAATCGACGCAATTGTCGTGGATGTTATATCAAAAGAGAATTGCATTTTCGTATAACTGGCGCTTTATGATGCTCGGTTTAGATTCTAAAGATAGTATTATTTTATCCAAAACAATATATAGATATAAAAAAGTTTTTATAGGGTGACAAAGAAAATAATTCGATCCGAGTATTCATAGGATAAGCAGATCGAATTATTTTCTTTGTTTCTTACTCTATCTCATCCCCATCCCTAATAGCATCACTCGCCTGCGTAATGATCTTTTCATTAGGCTTCAACCCGCCAAAAACCTCGGTCGAATCGTGGGTGCTTAGCCCTTCCTTTACATCAACCAGTTTGGCTTTTCCGGCTTCAACCACCACCACGTACTCCCGCTCGGTAGAGCGCACGATGGCTGTGTTCGGCACCAGTAATGATTTCGCGCCCGAGAGCATCGGGATCTTTACTTCGGCGTACATGCCGGGTTTCAGGTTGTTGTTTTTGTTTTCAACGTCGATCTCAATAGCTTCCGAGCGCATGCTGCCCAACGCATTGGCCGAGCGACTGATCCTGGCCGTTTGCTGCGAGCCGGGCATGGCATTAAAGGTGAAAGTAACGGGTTGCTTCAGGTCAACCTTATCTACATAGTTTTCGGGGATGGCCACTTCAAGGCGCAGCTTGCGGGTATCCTGCAGTATCAGCATCGGGATATCTGCCGCTTTGCCGGGGGCCACCAGCGCGCCGGGCGATACGTTACGCTGTACTATCATGCCATCAAAAGGGGCATAAACGTTAAGGTAGCCTTGCATGGTTTTTACCGAGGCCATGTTGGCGCGTTCGGCTTCGGCAATGGCATTGTCGGCACGCATGCGGGCGCTGGCATTGTCAAGGTCGAGGGGCGATACCGAGCCGGGTTCGGCGGCGGCCTGTTTCAGGCGGTTGTATTTTTCTTTGCTGGCGTTGGCTGTTTCCTGTGCCTGTAAAAAGCGGGAGTTGGCGGCCTGGAACTGCGATTCCATTTCGGGCGCTTCGAGGGTAAGCAACAGTTCGCCCTTTTTTACTATCGAACCGCGGTCAACATAAATCTCTTTTATAAAGCCGTTAACGCGCGGAAATATGTTCACCTCGTTAAACGGCTTCAGCTGCCCCGGCAGGCGGGCCGAGCTGGAAAGCGCCTTTTCGTAAACGGTGCTCAACGCATATTTTTTGGCCGATGGGGTTTTATTTTCGGTAAGGTCAACCGGTTTTTGGTTGCCCCCGCAAGCCGCGAAAAAGCAGGCTATAAACGCTGGGATGATGATATGTTTGGTTTTCATGATTATACTGTGGTGAGGGTGCTTTCTGTGGTTTCTTCTGTTGGTTGTTCGTCGGGCATTAATGATGGCGATTGGTAGGTGGTTTTTTCCTGTACCCATGCAAATACCAGCGGCAGGATAAACAGCGCCGCCAGGGTAGAGGCCAGCAAACCGCCAATAACGGCGCGGCCCAGCGGCGCGGTTTGTTCGCCTGCTTCGCCCATGCCTGATGCCATCGGGATCATCCCGGCAATCATGGCCAAACTGGTCATGAGGATAGGGCGCAGCCTGATGGATGCACTGGTTACGGCGGCGCGGGTAGCATCGCGGTATTCAAGCCGGAGCTTCTCGGCATTGGTAACGATCAAAATAGCGTTGGCCACCGATACCCCGGTAGACATGATCATCCCCATATACGATTGCAGGTTAAGTGTAGACCCGCAGATGAGCAGCGCTGTGATCGACCCTAAAATAACGGCGGGCACGGTAGATAGCACGGTAAGCGAAACTTTAAACGATTGGTAATTGGCTGCCAGCAATAAAAAGATCACCAAAATGGCAAAGGCCAAACCGTTTTGCAAACTGGTTAAAGTTTCAACCAACAGGCTCGACATTCCTTTTACCTCGGCTATTAAACCTTTAGGCGGATCGCCCACCTCGGCCAATGCTTTTTGTACTGCCGAGGTAGCCGTACCCAAATCCTTTTTATAAATATTAGCGCTCACCGTCAAAAACCTCCGTGGACCGCTGCGGTCATATTCGCCGGGGGCGTATTCGGTTTTAAACTCGGCCACATCGGCAAGGGTAGGGCTGCTCTGGCCTTTCACCAGCGGGATCTCCTTCAGCTCATCCATGGTGTTCATCACATACTCGGGCACCTGTACCTGCACCTGGTAGGTATAAGCCGATTTATCATCCAGCCACAGGTTTTTTTCGGTAAAGCGGCTTGATGAGGTACTTGCCGTAACCGAGCGTGCAATATCTTTAATATTGAGGCCCAGCTGCGATACCTTCAGCCTATCCAAAGTAATAGATACCACCGGGAAGCGCTGCGGCTGATCTATCTGCACATCGCGCAGGTAAGGGATCTGTTTTAAGCGACTTAGAACTTTGTTGGCATAATCCTGGATCTGCTGCATGTTTTTACCGGCCACCTGCACCTGGATAGGGGTAGATGCACCCTGGCTCATGATCTTCTCGGTCATATCGATAGGTTCAAAACTGATATTCATTTCGGGCATCTCGTGCGCTATGTTTTTGCGCAGGGCATCCTTCAGCTCGTCCATATTTACATGATAGTTTTCATCAAGGTTAACCTGCAAAACGGCCTCGTGCGTACCGGTATTAAATACATACAGGTTACTGCTACCAAAACTGCTGGGGATAAGGCCGATATAGCCCGACGAAATTTCAACATGGTGGTTCACCGTTTTATCGATGATAGTAAGCACCTGTTTAAACTTATCTTCGGTTCGTTCCAAACGGGTACCCTCGGGTTCTTTAATGCGCACCTGGAACTGGCCGTTATTCAGCTTGGGCATCATATCTTTTCCTATCACCACAAAACCAACTGCCGCCAAACCGATAACGCCAATAAGGTAAACCAGTATAATGGTTTTTTTGCGCTCCATCCACCGGCTGATGATTTTCATATAGCCCATTTTCACACGCTCAAACAGGTCGTTCTTTTCGGGGTGTTCCTGCTCATTTTTCAGATGATCGTTTACTTGTTGTTCTTCGAGGCGATCTAAAGCTTCGCCGGCATGGGCGTGTACTTCCCCGTGGTGATAATGCTGGTATTGCTCGGCCTTGATCAGCCAGTTGCTCATGATAGGTACCAATGTTTGGGCTATCACATACGATACGATCATGGTTAAACCTATCGACATGGATAGCGGCAAAAACATCGCCTTAGGCACACCATTCATCATAAAGGATGGCGCGAATACGGCCAGGATACAAAGCAGGATCAGCAACAGCGGAAAAGCGATCTCCTCGCAGGCGTCAAAAATGGCCTGCCGCTTGGATTTGCCCATCTCCAGGTGCTGGTGAATATTCTCGATGGCTACCGTGGCCTGGTCCACCAAAATACCGATGGCCAAAGCCAGCCCGCTCAAGGTCATGATATTGATGGTTTGGCCGAACAGGCTTAATAACAATACGCCGATGAGGATTGATACCGGGATGGTAATTACCACGATGAGGCTGCTTCGCCAGTCGCGTAAAAACAGCAGTACCATTAAACCGGTGAGTAAAGCGCCGAGACCGCCCTCGGTCATCAAACTTTTTACCGAGTTCACCACGAAAATGGATTGGTCAAACTCGTACGAGATCTTCACATCATCGGGCAGCAGGTTTTGCATTTCGGGCAGTTTGCTTTTCAGGGTTTGTACCACTGTCCAGGTAGATGCATCGGCGGTTTTCACTACCGGGATATACACCGAGCGTTTGCCGTTAATGAGGGCGTAATCAACCGTAACATCGGTGCCGTCGCTTACCCGGGCTATATCTTTAATGTAGATAGGCACCCCGTTTTTTGCGATGACCGGGATATTGCCAAAGTTTTCGCTGTTTTTGATGAGCGAGTTTAATGTCGTTAGGTAGATGGTATTATCCAGCCTTAAATTGCCGGATGGTGCCATGGTATTGAATTTAGATAGCGCCTCAACCACTTCATCGGGCGTAAGGTTATAGCTCCGCAGCTTACTTGGATCGATGCTCAGGATGATGGACCTCGCGTTAGATCCAAACGGCGGCGGTGCCGATAAGCCCGGAATGGTAGCAAACATAGGCCTGATGCGGGTGGCTGCCATATCATAAATATCCTTCAGGCTGGCGGTTTTACTATCAAACACCAGCTGCCCAACCGGTAACGACGAGGCATCAAACCTCACCACCTGCGGCGGCAATGCACCCGGTGGAAAAAAGCTTTGCGCACGGTTTACCTGCAAGGCTACCTGGGCGCTGGCCTCGGCCATGTTGGTGCTTTCATAAAACGAGAGTTTTATTAATGTAAGCCCCTGGATGTTTTTGCTGCTGATATTTTTAATACCGTTTACATACAGAAACTGGTCCTGCAAACGGGTACTAAAGAACCCTTCCATTTGCTGGGGCGACATGCCCCCGTACGATTCGATAACATAAATAGTAGGCAGGTTAAGCTGCGGAAAAATATCTATGGGGATGTTGATTGCGCTAAGTACTGCAAAAATTAAAAGGCTGAGGGTGATAACCACCGTTGTGATGGGCTTTTTAAGCGCGGATGTGACCATTGACATAGTGTTCGATTTTAGTTTAAAAGGTTTAAAACAGTGTTCACCTCGTTGCCGCTTAATGCTTTCTGGAAAAGCGCACTCGAAAAGGCATACCGGGCCTGCACGTAATCGGTTTCGGCGCGGTAAAGGATGTTGAGGGCGGCATTCAGGTCGATGATATCCGTTAACCCGTTTTTGTACAACGATAGTTTTTGGCGATAGCCGGCATCCGCGGCCCTTAACTGGTTGGGGATCTCTTTAAGGCGTGCCCGTGCGGTATTCAGTTCAACATCAGCCTGGCTAATGCCTAAGGCCAACAGCGATTTTTGCTCGTTCAGTTGCTTTTGAGCGTAATCGGTAGCGGCCCTTTGGGTAGTTAGTTTTAAATGCCTCCGTCTGATATCGAACAGATTGTAGGAAATGCCGATCCCAACCAAATAATTATTACGATCGAAGCCCCAGCCGCTGGATAGGCTGTTGAAATGATCATTGGCATCAACGCTCGATCCGCGGCCCCAGGCAGCGGCCTCGAGTAATATTTTAGGGTTGTACTGTTTTTTAACCAGGTTTTCGCGCGCTACGCTGTTTTGCAGCAGCGATTTGTAATAGTTAATAAGCGGATGGTTGGTTGTATCGGCATCCGAAATAGCGGGTAACAATACCGATGCTGTGAGCCTGGTTTGAATAGTTGTATCCGGGATAATATGATCCGCCGGTAAGCCGCTCATCTGCGCCAGGCGCAACTGAACCTGTTTAAGCTGGTTATCCAGCTCAATATTATTCAGGCGTGCTTTTGATAACTCGGCCTCGGTAATGCTGGTATCAACACCGGGCCTCACACCGCTTTTAGCCAGCGACCGGATTGACCTTACGATTTCCTCATTACGGCGAATATTTTTTTGTTGTATGCTGATATAATCCTGCAGGCGCAGCAGTTGAAGGTAATACCCTATGGCATAGGTTTGCAACTGATATTTTGACTGTTGAAACTGATCCTGCGCCAACTGCACTTCCGATCCTGCCACTTTATTCTGCGCGCCATAAGAACCGAAATTGTAAACCTCCCAATCAAGGGCGGCAATACCCAGGTTGGTGAGCACGGCGCTGGTGTTGCTTTCGGTGCGCACCCCGCGCGAGTTGGAGGGAATAATACCGAAACCAAAGTACGGCCCGGCGGTATTGTTATTGGTACCCACATCGGCCTGGTAATTCAGTTTTAAGTTGGGTAGCCAGTTGTTGCGGGCCTCAACGGCAGCGGCCTGCTTAATGCCAATAGCCGCCGAATCGGTAATTAAGGAGGGGGCGGTATTGCCAATTTTGTTTAAAAGCGTTTTTAACGTAAGCGGTGGTACATTTTGCTGCGCACACACGTTACCGGCCGTTAACAGTAACAGTACTATGCACAAATACCTGTTAAGATGTTGCATCTTATGTTGATGAATGATTTAAAAATTAAGAAAACGGGTTGAGGGGCTTACGAGGAGGAAGGATGGATTTGAGGCGATTACTTCTCCACCCGTCATTGCGAGGTACGAAGCAATCCCCGATTTACAGAGCCGCTATGCAAATCCGATCTGTACAGTTTGGGATTGCTTCGTACCTCGCAATGACGGATCAGGCAATAAAGCCCTACCAATCTTCGCGTAAGCAAAAGCAGGATCGTGTAAGCGAAAAAGAAAATCAGATAGTAAGCTTGCCCGATAGCAAGTACAATGGGAGGGAACCATCAACAGCCGAAGCCGGACGATCAGAAAAAATACCTTTGAGCTTTTTGTAGTTGCCGAAAGCAAATGGAAAAATGATATTCAGTAAAGATGAAAATAACAACAGCAAAGGCACAATAGGATTAGCCAAACGTTGCTGTATGTAATCCGGATGCGATTCGCTGGTTTCGTTAAATTCCTGTTTGCGTTTGCTGAAAGCCTTGATCAGGATGGTGATATTGGTTTCGGATTTCAGTTGCTCATAGTAGCTGAAACCAATGAAGGGCTTCAGCGCCAGCATCAGCACTGCAAAACAGAGGCAATATTTAACTTTTAATCCGGCCACGTTAATTATCAAACGTAATAATAACCTCAAAGTTGATAAGAAAATGATTAACAGTATGGTTGTAACAAAAAAGTTGCGGCAGCAGATATTAATCTGGTGCCGCTATAGTTACAATGTGGCCTTAGTTTACTTTACAGAAAACTGGTAAACAGCCGAGTTGGAAGAGTTACCGATAAAATCATGTGTAACTACCTTCCAGTAATAGGTTTGGCCGGATGTTACGGATACATTATTTAAAAAGCTGTCGGTAATTTTATCTTTTAGCAATGGAGGGCTTTGGGCCGTGCCGAAATATACATCGTAATTTTCGATAGTGCCCGCAAGTACCGATTTGCCCTGCCAGGTAAGGTTAACCTTGCCCGATGTAGCAGTTACCGCCTGGCTAAATGTTGGTGATGTGAGCGTGGCCGGATATGGCGGGTATGATATCTCCCCTTTACCGGCATTATAAAATTTCCAGGTATCGCTCTGCGCGGTAACTGTGCTTGATGATGATCGCGAAATAACGTACCATGAAAATGGCGTGCCTCGTTTAATGTTAAGTGCCAGTTGATTATCTGTGGCCGAATAAGTTTTTGACGATTTATCTAACAGGTTTTGCAAGTACAGATCATAATGATCTGTATTGGCTGCGGTTTTCCAGGTAAAGGTGATGGTGCTGATACTATCAGAAACAACTGTTCCGGTAGCACAGAGCGCGTTATTTAAAGGGAGCGTTAAAACAGCTTTTGTAGGTGCCGGTGGTGTTGGAGGGGTAGGGTTATTGCCTTTTCCTCCGCAGCTTGCCATAACAAATGCAGCTGCTATTATTAATATATTTTTTTTCATTGTTGTTTTAATATTTTATAAATGTTTTCCTGTCCGTCGCGGGTGAGTTTGAGTGAGTAAACGTGGTTTTTTAATTCACCAAGGTCGAGGTTTAAAATGCCCGACTGGTTGGCATACTGCTTCAGGTAAACGAGTTTACCATCAGCCAGGTCATGGATCTCTACCGCTACCGAACCTACGTTTTTATTACCAAGGTTAAGCTTCAATGAGCTTTGAAACGGGTTAGGGTACGGAATGATGCGCGTGCCGATGCTGAAAAGCTTTTTAAAAATGCCCTGGCAAAGCTTATCGGTAGTTACCTCTACTTCATTATCGCCCAGGCCAAGTGGCAAATTGATGCTGCTTTCGGTAGTGGAGTATTGCATGCCGTTAAGCTTAATGGTATAGCTGGTGCCCCCATCCAATGTTAAGTTTAACTGGTCCTGGTTGGGGTTAATGGCAGCATAAACCGAAAGGTTTTTCGGTTCGGTTATAACAACATCGTAACATTGTTTATAATCGGTATATCCGGCAACAGTGATGCAAACATTGTAACTACCGGCTGCGAGGTTACTGATGGTTTTAGCGGTAGTAAAGGTATAGGGAGTGTTAAGTCCGTTACCGGTGATAGTTGCGGTGTAGTTTAACGTTTGTTCGGCTGTTATATTTACAGCACCGTTTATGCTGCCGTTGCAGCTTGCCCCGGTTGTTGTTAGCTTGAAATTGCTTTGGGGTAGTGTATACATAAATGTAAAGCCCGATAATGTAGCGGTACCGCCCGGGGCTACTATCAAAACAGTACCCGATGCGCCCTTACCAACCACCGCCTGTAGGGTTGTTTTTGAAGAGGCCGCGAACGAGGCGGCGTTAGTTGCGCCAAACTTTACCGAAGTAACCTTATCCAGGTTGGTGCCGGTTATGGTTACCACCGACCCCTCAATAGCTGTTGATGGGCTAAATGATGTTATGGTAGGTATGGCGTTGGTAACGGTTAGCTTGCCGCTTGTATAGGTAATTAGATAATTATTGGATGTTGCTCCCGACAGGGATATGACGTACGTGCCTGCATCCGGTGTGGCAGGCGCGCTTGTACTAAACCTGACAGCCGATAACAGATCGGCACTGCCATCACCGTTTACAAAGCCCGCATAAGTGGCCGTTAACGTTGGGATAGCATCGCCCGCATACATACTTACATTGTGTGCGGTAATCGTTAGCGGCGCTTTATCTACTGTTAAAGGTTGTGTTGTACTGTAAGCCGGATAATAGCCATCTGTAGCCTGGCTCGCGGTTATTTGCGTTGTGCCTGCTCCAACAATATGTATTTTGTTGCTTACAATGGTTGCAACAGCCGGGTTTGAACTGGTAAAGGTTATTGGTTGTGTGGTATTTGGACTGGTTGCATTAAGTGCGAAATCTGCTTCGCCGTAAATATGTTTACCGGCAATTGTGAATGCTACAGGAGGGTTGATCACAGTTAATTTACCATCTATATTGGTTACATCATAGTTGCTTGTTTGAATATAAGCGGTGATGGGATAAACGCCAGGTAGGCTATTTTTACCCGCTGCGGAGCTAACCCGGAAAGATGAAAACGATTTTTCAGTATCGCCATTTACGAGGCCAGTATATTTAACGGTGAAGGCAGGGTTATCTTGCTGGTAAATGCGGACTGTATCATTTGGTCTTGCGGTTAAAGGGGCTTTGTTCACTGTAAAATTTACATATACTGTAGACGGGCCGTAATAATCATTGCCATTATCCTGCGAAGCGGAGATATTAATATTTCCCGCACCTGTTACGTGGAGTTTGCCATTTACCATAGTGGCCGGACTTAATTGGTTTACCACGTATTTAATTGGCAGACCTTTATTGGTACTTATAGCGCCCGGATCAAAATCCGGGATTCCGTAGGTTACCGGCCCGGGTGGTGTAAAGGTTATAGTTTGTGATGACCTGCCATAAGCAGCAAATATCCAGGGGCATCCGCCATCACTGCTGTTTGACACGCTCCCTGCAATTGATACCCGCCCGTCGGCGCTTATTGCGGATGCGAATCCCTGGTGATGGTTAACCGTATCCACAAGGGCTCCCGGATCGTTTCCTCCCGGCGTATTGAGATTTTTTCCATATAATATGCTATTGAGATCCGGAGCTTTCCAGGTATTACCGTTGCGGGTAAAAAACATCATTGCACCACCTTGCTGTGCTCCTGCAAAATTATTGTAGCCGGGCATTCCTATCGCTGCGGTATTACCATCCGCACTCAGGCTAACAGAGCTGCCGAAACGGGAAAACTCATTATAAGGGCGTGGGCTTGGTGTTAACTTTGCCTGCTGTGCCCACTGGCCGGCTGTTCTTACAAATACCCAGGCCCCGCCAAATTGATAGGTTTCCGGCGAGCCGCCAGTTATAAGCGTATTGCCATCGGCATTTAAGGCCAGGGCTGTAATTTGAAAATCCGGGTAATATTGGGACGCTGTTTGATCATTTCCGAGGATACTGCCGCCTTGAGCAACCCATCCATTTGCTGCGTGATAAAATACATATGATGCGTTTAGTCCTTTTAGTGCTACAGTATTTCCATCTGCACTTAATGCAACGGGCTGTTTATCCTTACTGCTTTTTCCGCCATCAGGAGCTTCCAGTAAGGCCGACTGCTGCCATCGGTTGTCGCTTTGTGTAAATACCCAAACCGCGTTTTTTGAGGCGGCGCTAAATCCGCCGGCTATTATTGTTTTTCCATCGGCACTTATTGCTGCAGAACGGCCAATAAAGGCGCCATTTTGATTGCCTCCTGTGCCTTCAAGTTTTATACCGGTTTGTTGCCATGTATTATTGGTTCTTGTAAATATCCAAACCGCTCCATTTTTTTGATTATGGTTTGGGGCGCCAACAATGGCAATGTTACCGTCGGCGCTTAGTGCAACGGCGTTTCCAAAATTTTCGGGCGAGCCATCAGTATTAATTGCCGTTAGCTTGTCACCCTGTTGTTTCCAGTTTTCTTTGGTTCGGGAATAAACAAATACTTCTCCATTATCCGTCGGGTTGCCGGCTAAGATGGTGCTCCCATCCGCATTTATTGCTACCGAATAACTTTGCTTAAGGGTTTGCCCGGCGGTAGTAAGTTGCGATAGGTCTTTCCCCTGTACCTTTGTGGGGTAAAAAGAATTGCCTATTGTAAAAGTTTGCGCTGCTGTAATAGCACCCCCGCTTGTGGTAAGTTCTACTGGCCCGCCGGTTGTTCCTGACATAACCATAGCGGTAAGTTGCGTGCCTGTGTTAGATAAAATTACTGTAGGAATGCCCCCGATGGTGAGCTTTTGCGCATTGTTAAATCCTGTGCCGGTTACAGTGACAATTGTACCGGCTACACCATTTGTTGGATTGTAATTGGTAATAACCGGTGCCTGTGCCCAAACAAAACTACCCGTAATAAGAAATAAAAAAAGGGATAATAGATTTTTAGTACCCATGGTAAATGTTTAAAAATGATAAGGTGTGTTTACTTTGCGCAGTTACGGCGCAATTTATGCTGAGGGGTACTTCAGCTTTAAATCGATTTAAAGATAGTTTTTAAAACTGTTATGACAAAAAAAATCTTTCCATCAGGGGCGGTTTAACTTACTTAAACCGAAGCAGAAGGGACGTGCGAAACAGCTTGATTTGTTAAAATATGTTAATTTAATAACGTTTTATGTATTCGTTAATTAACTTGTATCAACAATAACCATTATCCCGATTGTCAATACTGTTGCTTAAAAACAGTAGTCGTTTTTAAAACCGTTTTATATTATTCTTCTGCCGGATAAATTATGAACAGGTCGTTTTTATACAGTTTAAAAGTTTGGCTGCTGATGGTGATTGTAGCACCGTTGCTGCACCTTACCTTGTCATGGCTGATGATGCACGATCCCGAGATCAGTCTTTTTGACGAAATTAAAAAAGACTATATCATTGCCGCCGATATCGTGCTGTTGCTTACCATTCCGTTTGCCCTGATCTTTTGGTTCTCCGTTTCGTCGCTGTTAAAAAACCACGCACCTCACTACGTGAAGCAGGCATTAACTTCGGCTATATTTATAATTATGGGGCTCGCTTTTTTCGAAATGCTTTTTGAAAAAGGTACACCATCGCTAACATCATTGGCCGTAATCATATTTCCTTACGCAATAGCCGGCATTTCCGGAATCTGGCTGCACGAACTTGAACCTGCCGGGGTGGAAGAGGAGGAAAGCGCGTAAAAACACCTAAATATCACTACACAGTTAAAATGATAGGTATTTTAACTATTATTGTTTTAATTTTTTAACTTAAACCAATAATAAGTATAAAATGCGCTTCTTTTCCGTTTAAGGGAAGATTGCTGTTGTTTTATTAACCCGCGGTATGGCTCCAACAGAAAATTATGAACTTTTGCTTGGCAAAATCAATACTTTCATCCGGAAGTATTATTTCAATAATTTTTTGCGCGGATTGATATTTTTAGGTGCCGGTTTATTTACCGCCTATGTGGTTGTAGCACTCAGCGAGTATTTTGGCAATTTCAGTATCCTGCTGCGTACCATCCTGTTTTATTTTTTTATCATCGTTAATACTGTACTGGTTTGTTGGCTGGTGCTGCCTTCCCTGCTGGCCTGGCTTAAAGTAGGCAAAACCCTGAGCCATGATGAAGCTGCCGAAATTATAGGCCGCCATTTTCATGATGTTAATGACAAATTGCTCAATACCCTACAGCTAAAAAAACTTGCCGCTGCCGATGAAAGCCATCGGGCACTGATAGAGGCGAGTATTGACCAAAAGATCGAAACGCTTAAACCGGTAAGTTTTCCGTCAGCCATCAACCTTAAAGAAAATACAAAGTATTTAAAATGGGTACTTGGTCCGCTGGGGGTAATCATAATTATCGCGTTTGCGGCACCATCTGTTTTAACCGAAAGTACCAAACGGCTCATCAGGCATAATGAATATTTTGTGCCCGCCGCCCCTTTTAAGTTTATAGTACTCAATAAAACCCTTGCCGTTGTGCAAGGCGATGATCTGAAGCTGGACCTGAAGCTGGAAGGCGACAAACTACCGGCCGATGTTTATGTAGAAACGGATAACAACGCCTTTAAGTTAGATAAAGAAAGCATCAGCCGCTTTCACTACCAGTTTAGCAACCTGCAGCAAAGTGTTAAGTTCAGGCTGATGGGTAACGGTTTTAGTTCGGTGCTTTACCAAATAAAGGTTAACCAGAAGCCGGCATTACTTCATTTTGATGTTGATTTAACTTATCCGACTTATCTGCATAAAAAAAACGAAACCTTGCTTAATGCAGGCGATTTAACCATTCCGGCCGGAACCATGGTTAACTGGCATTTGCATACCCAATATGCCGCCAGTTTACAATTTGATATGGATGGCCTGAGCCATAAAGCCAATGCTACAGGCACCGACGAATTTGAGTTTAAAGCCAGGATTCTTAAAAATTCGGTTTATAAATTGTTACCGCTTAACAACGAGGTAAGTCGCAGTGACTCGGCTACGTACCGCGTTAATGTGATTACCGACGAGGCTCCCTCAATTACGGTAGATGAAAAACCCGATTCGGTAAGTATGAAGGCTTTTTATTTTAACGGAAAAATCCAGGACGATCATGGTTTTTCGTCGCTTACTTTTCATTATAGCATCGAGGAGAACGGAAATAGTAAAGCCAAAGAGTTTACTAAAAAGGTGAATGCCGATCTGGCTCAAACCCAGGCCGATTTTTTTTACTACTGGAACCTCAAAGACCTGGGCATTAACCCTGGCGACCATGTAAGTTACTATTTTGAAGTGGCCGATAACGATGGCGTAAACGGAGCCAAGGTTGCACGCACAGCCAAGCGCACCCTGAATGTACCTGATAGTAAAGAGATAGAAAAACAATTGAATGCCGGTAGCAAGGCCATTAAAGATAAAATGCAATCGGCCATTAAGCTGGCCGGGCAGGTGGAGCGGGATGCGCAAAAGCTTAATCAAACCCTGCTCAACAAAAACACGCTGAGTTTTGACGAAAAAAAGCAGGTGGAAGATTTGATGCAGAAACGGAAGGATCTGGACGATCTGGTAAAAGAGATCCAGGCCGATAACAAGAAAAACCTGTACAACCGCCAGGAAAACCAGCAGCAAAGCGAAGAGATTTTAGCCAAACAAAAACAGATTGAAGACCTGTTTAATAACGTGCTCGATCAAAAAACAAAAGAGCTGCTGCAAAACCTGCAGCAACTGTTAAACGAGCAGCAAAAAGATGCCACCCGCGATGAGCTCTCTAAAATGCAGATGGATAATAAGTCGCTAAAAAAGGAACTCGACCGTGTTTTGGAGTTGTACAAAAAACTGGAATTTGAGCAGAAGCTGAATCAAAACATTGATAACCTGAACAAGCTGGCCGATGAACAGCAGAAACTTTCCGAACAAACGCAAAAACCGGGTGCCGATCAAAAAAATCTTCAGCAGCAACAGGATAAGTTGAAAAAGGATTTTCAGGATGTAAAAAAAGGGTTCGACGAATTACAAAAAAACAACGAGCAATCCGAAAGAAAATCCGACTATCAAAATCCTGAAAAGGAAACACAGGATATTGATAAGCAAATGGATCAGAGTGCCGATGATCTGCAAAAAAAGAACAATCCGAAAGCCTCAAAATCGCAAAAGCAGGCGGCGCAGCAAATGAAACAGCTGGCTGCTAAAATGCAAAAGGATAGTGACGAAGGCGAATCGAAAGAAAATGCTATCGATGCCCAACAACTTAGGGAGTTGTTAAAAAGTTTGGTAAACAGCTCGTTTAACCAGGAAAAGCTGATGCAAACGCTTAAGGGCACCAATTCTAACGATCCGTCGTATGTTACATTATCGCAACAACAAAAGGATATCCGCGATAACCTCAAAACTGCCGAAGATAGTTTGTACGCCATCAGCAGGCGCATTCCTCAAATCCAATCGACGGTTAATAAGGAGATCACAAGCATTAACGAACATATTGACCAGGCGCTTGAACAATTAGGCGACAGGCGCACGCTTGAAGCCAACCGCAACCAGCAATACGCCATGACATCGATGAACAACCTGGCCCTGATGCTGAGCGAGGCCCTGGCGCAAATGCAAAAAATGATGAACAAAGGCGGAACAGGTAAAGGTAAACAGCAATCCATATCCCAGCTGGCCAAAATGCAGCAGCAGCTTAACCAGAATATGCAAAAGGCCCGCGAACAAATGCAGCAGCAAGGCAACCAGGGGCAGGGTAAACAAGGTAACCAGGGTAACATGAGCGAGCAGTTTGCCAAAATGGCCCGCCAACAGCAGATGATAAGGCAGGCCTTGCAGCAAATTGACAGGGAGGAAAACAAAGATGGCACCGGCGGGTTAGGAAATCTGGATAAAATATCGAAAGAAATGGAACAAACCGAGCGTGATCTCGTAAACAGGAAGATTACAGATGACGCTATCAAGAGGCAGCAGCAGATTCAGAGCCGTTTGCTGGAAGCCGAAAAGGCCGAGCAGGAGCGAGAGCAGGATCAGCAAAGGCAAAGCAATGCCGGTAAAGACATGCCTCCGGGATATATAAAAGCGCTGCAGGGATACCAGCAGCAAAGAGTAAAACAAACTGAGCAGATCAGAACGGTATCTCCGGCACTCAATTTGTATTATAAACAAAAAATTAAATCTTACTTTGACCAACTTAATGCCAAATAATATGGAACAGGCAAATGTTCAAACCAGCAAGCTTTATACGTTACAGCTGCCGTCGAAACCGGAGAGCATAGCGCAACTTGAGCAGCTGATAGAAGAAATTGCTGATAAATATCATATAGCCGAGGATACCTTTGCCAATATGATGACCTGTCTTAATGAAGCTGTTATTAATGCCATTGTGCACGGAAATAAACTGGACGAAACCAAAAAAGTGATTGTTAATGCCGAAGTTGAACCCCGCCGCATTGTATGGACAGTTACCGATGAAGGCCCCGGTTTTGATTACAACAACCTTGCCGACCCAACCGCGCCCGAAAACCTCGAAAATTTGACAGGGCGCGGCGTGTTCATCATTAAACACCTTGCCGATCAGTGTATATTTAATACAGCAGGTAACGAGCTCGAACTTCACTTTAAGATCTGATGCCCGCGATAAATTTTTTTGAAGAAGACACTACGTTCAAGCCGAAACAAAAAGCACAGTTACGCCAGTGGATCAAGGACACCGTGGTTGCCGAAGGGTTTAAACTGAAGGAGTTGAATTACATTTTCTGTTCGGATGCATACCTGCTACAGATTAATCAGCAATATCTGGATCATGATACTTATACCGATATTGTAACTTTTGATAACTCGGAGGTTGAAGGGGATATTGTTGGTGATATTTTTATTTCGATTGATCGCATCCGTGAAAACGGTGCCAAATTTGAAACCGGGGAAACCAACGAGCTGCACCGCGTTATTATTCACGGGGCACTACACCTGTTGGGTTACACGGATAAAAGTGTTGTTACAAAGAAAAAAATGACACAAAAAGAAGATGAGTACTTAGCTAAAAGAAATTTTTAGCCTTACTTTTATGCTGGATTATTAAAAATCAATCAAAAAACCATGAAAACACTGGCACTCATCATCGCCTTATTGTTTGCGACGGCACCATCATCTGTATATGATTTTAAACTTAAAACCATTGATGGTAAGGATTTTAGTTTGGCAAAATACAAAGGCAAAAAGGTACTTATTGTAAACACTGCTTCAAAATGCGGTTTCACCAAACAATATGCCGACCTGGAAAAACTATCTGAGCAATACAAAGGCAAACTGGTAGTAGTAGGTTTCCCGGCCAATAACTTTGGCGGACAGGAACCCGGAACCAACCAGGATATCAAAACTTTTTGTAAAGAAAACTTTAACGTAAAATTCCCGATGAGCGGCAAGGTAAGCGTTTTAGGTTTGGATATCGACCCATTATTCCAATACCTTACAACCGCCCCCAACCCTGATTTTACCGGCGATATTAAATGGAACTTTGAAAAATTCCTTATCGACGAAAACGGTAAACTGATTCACCGCTTCAGGTCGCAAACTACACCGTTATCAGAAGATATTACCAAATACCTTAACTAAGGGTATAGATACTTAAGATGTACAGGCCCCGGCGACAGCCGGGGCTTTTTTGTGCAGTTTTTTCTATCTTTGGTCATCAACCCAAAATGACAATAAACATTAAATATAGCCCCTCGCATAATCAGAAATCCCACATCAGTGTATTTCTTGTGTCGGAGCCTTTCTTTAATGATCCGCCACTGTCTGTTTTTTGCTAACAGTTACCCGCTTCAGGTAACCGTTTCTGAGTTTTTACCATTAATTTCAAAACAACTTAAACATGGCCGGGCAAATGGGTTATCATACCTTGTCTGTACCTATCTTAGCAAAAAATGAAAAAGACATTTATAATGTTGCACATAGCCGTAATACTTGCCGGGTTTACCGGTGTGTTCGGCAAGCTCATCTCTTTAAACGAATATACACTTACTTTATATCGAACTTTATTTTCATTCCTGTTCCTGGCACTGATTGTCTGGATCAGGAGGCCGCATTTTCGGTATCCTGCCGGTAACATCTGGCAAATGAGCCGCGCCGGGCTTTTAATTGCTACCCACTGGGTTTTCTTTTACGCAAGCATCAAATACTCCAATGTATCGGTAGGGGTGGTGTGCTATTGTTTAACCAGCTTTTTTACCGCCTTTCTGGCACCGATGGTTAATAAAAAACCATTCAATATTACCGAGTTATTATTGAGTGCGCTTACCCTGGCAGGTATAGGCTTGATATTCCATTTCGATACCTCATTTCGCACGGGTATTGTATTAGGTGTGATCTCATCATTCCTGGCCTCGCTTTACACTATTTTTAACGAACGGTTGGTTAAACTGTACGATGCTGGGGTTATTAACATGTATCAGATGCTGGCGGGTAGTGTTGCCCTGGCGGTGCTGTTACCGGTTTACCTTAATTTTTTTCCATCGGATAAAATAGTGCCCGGAATTACCGATACGTTGTACCTGCTTCTTTTATCGCTTTTTTGCACGGTTGGCCTGTATGTTTTAGTGGCCGAAGTTTTAAAAAAGATCTCGGCCTTTACCGTTAACCTGAGTTTTAATCTCGAACCCGTTTACAGTATTTTACTGGCGATGGTTTTGTTTAACGAGTCGCGGCAGTTGAATATCTCTTTTTATGGAGGATTGTTAATTATTATTATTTCTGTAATACTACAGGCGGGATTAAGCCAGCGTAAAACAAGTGCGGCAGGCAGGGCGCAAGTCAGTTAGCAGTTTGTCTGAATCAGAATTTACAGAATTTCAGGATTTTCAGAATGCCAGTAAGAGGCCGTATGTATATATATAATGCGACCTTTTTTTATTTTGTTAATTCTCAAATTCTGTAAATTCTGATTCAGACAACACTCAACTATTATTTATCCACTCATTTTACATACAAACAACAATCTTTTATCTAAACTTGTAGCGCTAACAGCTGTTTACCCAAAAGCAGCGCCACCATAAAACATGAGTCAGGAGTTTTACCAATATATTTTTGCTAAACAGCAAAACCTGGAGGCTGTGCCTTCAAACCGGGAAATTACGGCCTGGGCACTTAAAGTGATCCATTTGCTGTACCCGGAACGCACAGGACAAAAATTTGCCTCAATAGAAGACCTTAAGGATGAGTTTTTGCGGCTTGAAAATGAACTGTGTGATATTATGCATGCAACCAAAGCCTGCAGCAATTGCGATACAGCTAAACTGGCCAAAAAATTTTTTGAAAACCTGCCAGAGTTATTCCGCGTGCTGAATACCGATATCCAGGCTATTTTTAACGGCGACCCGGCTGCCAGAAGCGAATTTGAAGTGATCCGTACTTATCCGGGCTTTTATGCCATTTCGCTTTACCGGGTAGCCCATAGTTTGTATATTGATGATATTCCGTTGCTGCCAAGGATCCTAACGGAGTACGCTCACTCTAAAACAGGGATCGACATTCATCCTGCTGCCAAAATAGACGAGTATTTCTATATAGATCATGGCACAGGCATAGTAATTGGCGAAAGTTGTACCATTGGCAAACATGTAAAACTGTACCAGGGTGTTACGCTTGGCGCATTAAGTGTTGACAAAAGCATGGCCAACACCAAACGCCACCCAACTGTTGAGGATAATGTGGTGATTTACTCAGGCGCTACCATTTTAGGCGGCGAAACAGTAATTGGGCACAACAGCGTGGTAGGGGGGAATGTGTGGCTTACCAAAAGTTTGCCGCCAAACTCGCGGGTGTACCATACGCCCAATCACAGGATTTTGAAAAGATTGAGCATGCGGTTTTTTGGCGAAAAAAAATAAAGCATTTACTTATAAAAGACATATACGATGGCCGGATTGATAGACCTGATAGGCAACACGCCTATGGTAGAGATAAAAAAGCTGAACCCAAACCCCAAAGTGCAAATTTTTGCCAAGCTGGAGGGTAATAACCCCGGCGGGAGTGTAAAAGACCGCGCATCGCTTAACATGATTCGCAGCGCTATTGAGCGTGGCGATATTAAGCCTGGCACTAAGCTGATTGAGGCAACCAGCGGTAATACCGGGATAGCGTTGGCTATGATAGCCCGCCTGTTTGATCTGGAAATAGAGCTGGTTATGCCGTCAAACTCTACCCGCGAGCGTACCCTTACCATGGAGGCTTTCGGTGCTAAAGTTACCCTGTTGGAAGGCATAGAACTTTGCCGCGATTATGCCGAAGAAAAAGCCGCCACCGGCGAATATTTTTTGCTGAACCAGTTTGCCAACCCCGATAACTACATGGCCCATGTTAAAACAACAGGGCCCGAAATATGGAAGGATACCGAAGGTAAGATAACCCATTTTGTAAGTGCCATGGGCACAACGGGTACCATTATGGGCTGTTCGAGGTATTTAAAGGAGCAAAACCCGGATGTGCAGATAGTAGGCTGCCAGCCTGTTGAAGGATCATCAATCCCCGGCATCCGCAGGTGGCCTGAAGAGTATCTGCCAAAAATATTTGATGCCACGCGGGTTGACAGGGTGATGGATATTTCGCAGGAGGAGGCTACTCAAATGGCGCGGCAAATGGCTAAAGTTGAAGGGGTTTTTGCAGGGATGAGCAGCGGTGGGGCACTATCGGCCGCCCTACGATTGGCACAGGAACTGGAGGAGGGCCTGATTGTGTTTATTTGCTGCGACAGGGGCGACAGGTATTTGAGCAGTGAGCTGTTTGGCTAAGGGAAATTAAAAACAAGTGCCCGCCGTAGATGAATGTGGGCTTGGCTTAGTGGTTATCCTTGTCCCTTGTATCCATAATAATAGTCACCGGGCCATCGTTTAGTAAACTGATCTTCATATCGGCGCCGAAAATGCCGGTTGCCACTTTTTTGCCGGTGAGGTTTTCGAGGGTGGTGATCATCTGCTCATACATCGGGATGGCTTTATCCGGTTTGGCAGCCCTTAAAAACGATGGCCGGTTACCCTTTTTGGTTTGGGCGAAGAGTGTAAACTGCGAAATGAGCAGGATATTGCCGTCAATATCGCAAAGGGCTTTGTTCATCAGGCCGTTTTCGTCGCCAAAAACGCGCATGCCCACAATTTTATTGGCCAGCCATTGCAGGTCTTCGGCGGTGTCGATATCTTCAATGCCTAATAAAACCAAAAAGCCGTGGCCTATTTCGCCGGTGATATTTCCGTCAACCGTACAGCTTGCCTGGGTAACACGTTGCAAAACAGCTCTCATATTTTCCGAACCTTAATTTTTTTACTAATAAAGCGATTTTAATAAAATTCAGCAGCTTATTTGATAACATAAATGTCAATTAGGGGCGCTTAATGAAAATTCGTGGGGCATCCATTCGTGTATTTTGGTGTAATTAACTAAGTTCGCAACCGCTATTATGTATATCTAATTAATAGGATTAAAAAATGAGTACCAAAAGAGGCTTTACTACCAACATATTACATGCCGACCGCCTTGGCAAACCCGAGCACGGTTCATTACATAAACCCATCCATACTTCGGTAACCTATGGTCACGAAGATGTGCAGGACCTGGTTGATATTTTCCAGAATAAAAAAAGCGGTTACGCATACTCGCGCCAGGGTAACCCTACGGTTACCGCCTTAGAGCAAAAAGTTACCCAAATGGAAAAAGGGGTATCAAGCATCGCGTTCTCAACCGGGATGGCGGCAATCTCGGCAACGGTAATGGCGCTGATAAAAGGGACAGACCATATTGTGGCCAGCTCATTTCTGTTTGGCAACAGCCGCAGCATTTTTCAAACTTTTATTGATATGGGTATCAGCATTGATTTTGTTGATGCTACCGATGTTGAAAATGTACGCACTGCTATAAAAGATAACACCCGCATGGTGTTTGTTGAAACCATTGCCAACCCCGCCACCCAAATAGCTGATCTTAAAAACATTGGTGATCTGTGTGCGGAGAAAGGCATTTTATATATGGTTGATAACACCATGACTTCGCCATACCTTTTTAACCCTATAAATGTGAAGGCCAGCCTGGTAATCAATTCGCTTACCAAATATATTGGCGGCCACGGCAATGCATTAGGCGGCGCGGTAACCAACACCGGTTTGTTTGATTGGGCAAACTATCCCAACATTTTCCCAGGCTTTAAAACAACAGTAAAGCCCGATGCGCTGGGCATGACCCAGATTCGTAAGAAAGGCCTGCGCGATGCAGGAGGCACTTTATCGCCCGAAGCGGCGCATACCATTTCGGTAGGTGCCGAAACTTTGGCCCTGCGCCTTGATCGCGCCTGCAGCAATGCTTTGGCGCTGGCTAAATTTTTTAATGATCACCCTAAGGTGAAAAAAGTATTTTACCCCGGCATCGAATCGCATCCGCAACACGCTTTGGCCGGCGAACTTTTTGCCCGCTACGGTGGCTTAATGAGCATTGAGCTGGATGAGAGCATTGATTGCCTTGCATTTTTAAATAAACTGAAACTGGTGGTAAAATCAAGCAACCTTGGCGATACCCGCACCCTGGCCATCCCGGTTGCGCAAACTATATTTTTCGAGCTTGGTGCCGAGCGCCGTGCCGAGATGGGCATCCCCGAAAGCATGATCCGCCTTTCGGTTGGTATTGAAGATCAGGAAGATTTGCTGGAGGATTTTAAAACAGCATTGGAGAGGTAGAAGCAGGAAATCAAGCAGTAAAGATCCAGGAAGTCAGGAATCAGGAGTAAAGAGGTAGGAATTACTCACAAACAAGCCTCTTGGCTCCTGATTCTTAAAGTCTTGCCTCTCAACTTAAGCTCTTGTATCGTTGCCGTTATAAATGCTCAGATAGCTATCGTAACGTGACGGGGCTATCTCGCCATCTTCCAAAGCTTCAAGTACTGCGCAGCCCGGCTCGTTAATATGGCGGCAGTTGTTAAAGCGGCAATCATTCATTCGTTCACGCATTTCGGGGAAGAAATGACCGAGTTCCTGTTTTTCTATGTCGATAACACCCAGCTCGCGGATGCCGGGAGTATCGATAATGAAACCGCCTTGCGGCAGTTCAAACATTTCGGCAAAGGTGGTGGTGTGCATGCCTTTGTCGCTCCAGTCGGATATCATGTGAGTACGCAATTCAAGCTCGGGTAACAGGGCGTTGATCAGGCTTGACTTGCCCACGCCCGAGTGACCGGAGAACAGGGTTACTTTATCTTTAAGCAGATCCTGTACCTGGTTAATGTTAGTGCCTTTAATAGCAGAGATCTCGAAACAAGGATAGCCGATATCCTCATAAATCGCTTTATAATCAGCCAGGATTTCGAGGCCTTCGTCACTAAACAGGTCGAGCTTATTAAACACCAGTCGGGCCGGGATATCGTAGGCCTCGGCAGTAACCAAAAAACGGTCGATAAAGCCGAGCGAGGTGCGTGGGGATGCTAATGTAACCACCAGTATAGCCTGATCAAGATTGGCAGCGATAATTTGCGCCTGTTTGCTCAGGTTAATGGCCTTGCGGATAATATAGTTTTTGCGCTGATGCAGGTTGGTGATCACGCCTTCTTCGCGCTCGGGTTCCATTTCAAAATCAACAATATCGCCAACGGCAATGGGGTTGGTGGTAGTGATACCTTTAATGCGAAACTTGCCCTTAATGCGGCAATCTATCTTTTGCCCTTCGGGTGTTTGCACCTGGTACCAGCTTCCGGTTGATTTTGTTATGAGTCCCTGCATATTATCGAGCCTCAAAAGTAGCAAATTATATTTATTGAGAATTTTTTAGGGATGCCGGAATATAGGTTATCGTATCACCATTGCCTCTGTTTTGTTAACAACACCGGTTATTAATACTTTTTATAAACATTATAAAGGATATTCAAATCAAAATCCGTCATTACCGGCGTTTCGTCGGTTTGTACAAAATGGCGTTTAAAGGCCACGATAGCTGCAGGCAAATTACTGATATCATAGCCTATCAGCTTAAGCGCGCTTGCATAATCAAATTTATCCGGCGGTAATTCCAGTAACTCCTCCCTCCAAAAACCAAAGCCTTTCTGGGCCAATAGTTTCCATGGAAATAACGGCCCCGGATCGGGCTTGCGCAATGGCGCAATATCCTGGTGCCCGATAAAATTGGCTTGCGGGATATTATAAGCTTTTTTGAGCTGAGCTAATAAAGCAATCAGGCTTTTAACCTGTACATCATTAAATCGCTCGTGCCCGTTATTATCAATTTCGATGCCTATCGAGCAGCTGTTCATATCGCTGATGCTGCCCCATTTGCTGATGCCCGCATGCCAGGCGCGCAGGTAATCGTTTAGCATGTGATAAACCTTGCCGTCTTTACTCACCACGTAATGGGCACTCACCTTGGGTTTTACCAGGGTAAATGTATTGATGGTTTGCTTAACCGAATCCTGCGCCGTGTAGTGGATAATGACGTAATTGGGTTTGCGCAGGTTGAAATTTACGGTTCCCACCCACTCAGACGGGATGGCCCCGCCCGCGCTGTCAACCAGCATGGCCGGTTGCTCGCGGCTTATCACTTCTACCAGCGAATCGGTTTGAGTATGATATACCTTATTGGTTGCCGCATAAGGCGGTTGTGTTTTTGGCGAGCAGGCGCTTAGTGCAATTACCGAAGCAGCGAGTAAGAAAAAATTAGAACCTTGATTCACTTGATTTAAAGATTTCCTGATGATTTGAACCAAGTATACAAAAACCATGCTACACAAAAAAATTGCCCGATGCTTTGCAACATCAGGCAATCCTTTAATCAAGAAAATCAGGTTTCTGATTATTTACTTAAAGCTTTTTTAATTTCGGCAGCTGCATGTAACATGGCCGATTGTGTGGCTGGTACGTTTGCAATTGGGTTTAACAAGCCCCAGTCGTGAATCATGCCGTTGTAGCGGATGGCGGTTACTTTAACACCGGCTTCGTCCAGTTTGCGGGCATAAGCTTCGCCTTCGTCGCGCAGTACGTCGTTTTCGGCAGTTTCAACTACGGCTGTTGTCAGGCCTTTTAACTGATCGGTAGTGGCTTGCAAAGGTGAAGCATAAATCTGTTTACGTTCATCAGGGTTGGTGGTATAGTTATCCCAAAACCATTTCATGGCGTTTTTAGTAAGGAACCTGCCGGTAGCAAACTGGTTATACGATTCAGTTTCGAAGTTAGCATCAGTTACAGGCCATAATAATACTTGTAATTTAAGTTCCGGGCCTTTTTTGTCTTTAGCCATCAGGGCAACAACAGCAGCCATATTACCACCCACGCTGTTTCCAACTACGGCTAAACGTTTGCCGTCAACGTTAATTTCGGCACCGTGAGCGGCCACCCATTTGGTAGCGCTGTAAGCCTGGTTGATAGCTACCGGGTAATGTGCTTCGGGAGATGGCGTGTAGTTTACAAACACGGCAGCTGCGCCCGAGTTAACCACCAAATCGCGCACTAAACGTTTGTGGGTAGGGAAATCACCTAAAACCCAGCCACCACCATGGAAGAACATGAATACCGGTAATACACCTTTTGCATTAGCCGGTTTAACAATATCCAATTTTATTTGCTGTCCGTCTTCGGTAATTGTTTTTTCGGTAACGGTGATATCGCTGTAATTAAATTTTACAGATTCCTGGGCGCCGGTTAGCACGGCACGGGCATCTTTAAGCGAAAGCTGTTCGAGCGGTTTGCCTGTGCCTGAGTTAAGTACATTTAAAAATGCTTTAACATTGCTTTCAATATGTGGGTCCTGTGCAGGATTGATGGGTTGTACGGTTTGTGCTGATGCGTTTACGCCTAAGCTTAAAGCTAATGTCACTGTTGCAATTTTGCTGATTATAGATTGAGTTTTCATTTTGTTATGTAATTAAGTTTTTGATCTCTTATTGTACACAACAAAGGTAGGGCGCTAATCAAGGCCACTCAATGCACGGATGTAGACACGGATAGGACATTTTGCCCCTTTTATTCAGTTTGCAGTGGGCAGTTTTCAGTTTGCAGTAAACAAAGCCGTGTTTTCACTTAGGTAGTTGGCACATTTGTATATTGTACCCGGAAGTTTTGAGGAGATGTTTCAACTTGTTTACTAAACAATCTGATAAAATACGAGGGATCATCGTATCCCAGTTTATACGCTATTTCTTTTACGCTTAGCTGTGTATGTACCAACAGGCGTTTGGCTTCAAGGATGATGCGGTTTTTGATAATATCGTTAGGGGTGGTATTGCTGTAGCGGGTAATGCGTTTGTTAAGGGCTTTGGGGCTGATGTTGAGCATATCGGCATAATCGGCCACGGTGTGCAGTTTGGTGTAGTTCCATTCAACCATCTGGCTGAAGCTGCGCGAAAATTCAACTTCCTGGCGGGCTTCTTCAGTGGTAATATGATGCTCCTGTTTCCAGATGCGGGTTGAGCGGATAATGATCTGTTTTAGCAGGATCCTCAGCATCTCTTCCAGGCTGCTGTCGCTGGCATCAATCTCAGCCTTGATTTCGCCTATCGACCGCTGCATCATCTCCGAGCATTGTTCGTCCATCATCACCACCGGGATATCATACACGTTATGGAAAAGAATGCCGTCGCAGGCTACTTCTTTGTCATGCACCTCTACGCAATAAAAATCGCGGTTATAGTACAGCATGGTGCCCATGCAGTTATCATCAATTTTATGAAACTGGCCCGGGTTGATAAAAAACAAGGCATCCTGCTGTAAATCGTATTCCTTGAAATCAATAACGGCGTGGCCGCCTGCTTTTACAAACAATATCTGGATAAATTCAGCATAGTCCTTTTTTTGTAGTTGTGCGGTGTAATCGTGTTCAAAATCCAGGTATCCGAATTTTTTAAAGGAGAATTGTTTGAAGCCGGCCATGCGCTTAAAATATTTTTTATGCAGGTAAAAGGCAAAGATACCAAACAAAAATGCCCCGGATAAAAAGCCAGGGCATCAATTTTATATTTCAGGAGGCTTTATATAGCCGATGAGCGCCTGATTACGCCCAGCAGAAGCGCTATAACAGCTATTACCAGCAAAATGTGGATAAGGCCACCTACTGAAGTGAAAAATACACCGATTGCCCATCCTATTATCAGGATAACTGCAATTACATACAGGAGTGAGTTCATAATACTTTTTATTTTAATTAATGGTTTTCATAGATGTTAGTATAATATCGGCAGGCAGGTAAAAGTTTTAAAAAACTGCTTTTTTATAAGCTATGTTACTTATGTATAAATGTTTTGCAATTATTTAATCGCGATGTACCTTTAGGCAACATCTTATTAAACAATGAAATATATTTTTTTGTCGATAAGCCTGCTAATTGCTGTTGGTGCCATGGGCCAGGCTAAACTGCCTGTTATTAAAGCAACATCAAAAAGCGTGGCCATTAATGATGGCGGTTTGCTGGATAAAAACGCCTGGTTGCTATCGCCCAAAACCCGACCCGATATTTATACTGCCGACAGAACCCGGCAAACCAAATGGGTTACTTTTTATACCGATATCGATTCGATACGAGTAAAAGTGAAACCCGGAACCAGGTTCGACTTTGTTATCCTGCTGAACGGAAAAGATTCCTGTTTTACACAAATCGCCAGCGCCATTCCTCCGCAAAGCAAACAGAGCGATGTTGTAAAAAATGACACTATTCCATTTAGTGTTTCGGCTTACAGTGCCATCGCGGTAAAGGCTGTACTGAATGATACCGATACCTTAAACCTGCATTTTGATGTAAGCTCGTTCGATTTTCATTTAACCCGCGATGCCATCATTAAAAAAACAAAATTGTTGCCCAACCAGGCGGATGTTTTGGCCGGGAATGCCAAACCAAATTTTAATGAGATGGCTAAAGCGCAAAAACTGCAAATAGGAACGGCTATATGGCACAACCAGGAAATGTTGCCTACCGGCATAACTTCTACAGGTATGGACGGCCGTTTTGCCTGGAACCTGTTTGAAGGTAAACAGGTGGCGGTTGATTATGATAACAGCCGGATCATTATCTACAACAAATTGCCCAAAGATTTAAAAGGCTACGAGCGATCAAAAATGGGCTTTATCCGCTCCTTCCCGTACGCTACCGGCACGTTTGAAATAGCAGGCAAAAAATACACCGGCAATTTTTCGATGGATATCGGCTCCGATCAATCTCTCATTCTGGATAGCGCCTGGGTGGCCCGCAATAATTTCCCCAAGGATTTGAAACTCATCAAAACCTCCACCATCACCGATCCGCGTGGTGTTAAATACCAGATCAGGGTGGTGGAAGCACCCCGATTCAGCGTGAATGGCTTCCCGGTTAACAATGTGCCCACGCTTATTTTAAGCAATAAAAACCCGGTAGGTTTTGAGATAAACTTTTTGGGCAACGGCCTTTTAAAACACTTCAATATGATCCTCGATTTTAAAAACGATTACCTGTATTTGAAGCTCAACAAATTATCAACCTGAAATTAGTTTGCTACAGATATGGCCCAGACCTGCACATCGAAAGTTGGGTTTAGTTCGATATTATCATATTTGTAATCCGGCTCGCAAGTTCATATCAAACAAAAAACGGCCGCAAGGAAATATTCCCGGCGACCGCTCTTAAAAAACTAATTAATAGTTACGCTTTTTCTGTTTTTGACGATTGGTTGATCCCCGCTTCGGCAATTTGGGTTAACAGGCTGTCGCACGTTTTTTCTTCCTGCAGGGTTGAATCAAGCAGTTCGGCGGCATGGTCGTAACCTAAAACCCCGGCAAGGGTTTTTAAGGTGCCGTACGATGCAATTTCGTAATGCTCAATTTTTTGTGCTGCCGAAATGATGCCTGCGTCGCGGGTGATACTGCCTTTTTCGGTTTCGGCTACAATTTCTTCGCCCTCTTTAATCAGGCCTGCCATTGCCTCGCATTTAACTGCAACGGCTTTTTGGCCAATTGAAGCAAAAGTATCTTCCAGGCGGATGATCTGGCGCTCGGTTTCGGCCAAATGGTTTTCGATAGCCGACCGTAGTTCATCAGACGTAGCGGCTTTAGCCATTTTTGGAAGTGCTTTTGAAAGATGTTTTTCGGCCCAATAGATGTCCTTTAATTCGTCGATAAATAATTCGTTCAATGCCGATTCCTGTACATCGGTAGTTTGCTCAGGTGTTTTTACTTTTGTAGTTGCCATGATAGATGTTGTTAATGTTTTTGCATGGATATAACTACAAACACAACGCCAAAAATACCATATTAAAAAAATAATTTAATTATTAGGATAATTTACTAAGGCTCAGCTAAATGATTATGGATATCTTAAAACCACAAGTTCTAAAAACTAAACAGCGTGACTGCTTTTAAGGAATCTGCCTCAATGGTGTCTCCGGCTCTGCACTTAAAATCTTTCAGGCTCCCTTTTTTGTTTTTAAACTTGCCATTAATTGATCGTACAGATCGTCGCCGCCTGTTTTACGAGGCTGCAATTTCTTAATTTTGGCCCGTTTGCCTTTTGCCTTGGCCTCGATGATCCTGAGCAGTTCATCGTTATACTCATCCTTAAATTTAGCTACATCAAAATCTTCGGCATACTGGTTTATCAGCGTTAAGCCCATGTCCAGCTCTTTTTTGCTTACATCAATCTTATCGGGCAAATTAAGATCTTCAGTATCGCGAATTTCCTGGCCGAAGCGGATCCGGGTTACCACCAATACATTTTTAAGCGGATGCACAATGCAAAGGCTTTCGGTGCTGCGTAAAACAAAACGGGCCAATCCGGCTTTTTTTGATTTGGTCAATGCCTGGATCAGCAGGGCGTAGGCTTTATTGTTTTTGGTGTCGGGCTCGGTATAGTACGATGTTTCGTAAAACATGGGGTTAACATCGGCAATATCTACAAAGCTTTCTATTTCAATTACTTTGCTTTTTTCGGGAGCGGCATCTTCAAAATCGGCGTCGTCTATAATCACATACTCGTCGTTAAGCTTGTAGCCTTTTACTATTTTATCGTAGGGTACTTCCTTGTGCGTGTTTTCGTTAACGCGCTGATAACGAATGCGGGCATGATCGCGGCTATCCAGCATATCAAAATCAAGCGAGCTGGTTTGCACCGCCGAATACAATTTAACAGGAATGCTTACCAGTCCAAAACCTATCGAACCTTTCCATATAGATCTCATGATCACGTAGTTTTAATGTTGTAGTATAACTGCCAAATAAGTAAAGAGTTTGGTTGATTGGAATTTCTCAAACAAAACCACCCATTGTTTTATTTACAAGCATATCAGCTGCTTAACAAATAATTGTAGCCTTGCTGTTACAAATTAAACTAAACACCCGTTAACTTAGTCATACATACAAATAACATACACATGAAAAAGCTATTTATCCTTGCCGCACTATTAGCAACTACCGTTGGTGCTTTTGCCCAGAATGTTGACCTTAGGCGTAAAATTGAAGTTACCGGCATTGCCGAACAGGAGGTTACTCCGGATATTATCCATGTATCCATCACCCTGCAGGAGTATATGGATGGCAAAAAGCACATCGCCATCAATGATCTTGAAGCCCAGCTTGAAAAAGCTGTTAAAGAAGCTGGTATCCCATCTTCAGATTTTACGGTGAACGATGTATCGGCCTGGAACAACACCTATCAAAAGAAAAAAGCACCTGATTTTCTGGCCAGTAAAGAATACGGCCTGCGCGTGCGCGATTTGAACAAGTTTAACCAGATCATGTCGAAACTTGATCCTAAAGGCATTCAGTCTACCAATATTGACGGCTATGATTACTCGAAAATGGCCGATTTGAAACGCGATCTTAAAATTAAAGCCCTGCTTGCTGCCCGCGATAAAGCAACCTATCTTTTAACTGCGCTTGGCGAAAAATTAGGCGGAGCTATCAATATTACCGAAAATGATAATGCCAGCTTCCCGCAGCCCCGCATGTATTCGATGGCTAATACCATATCCTTTAAATCGACAGCTAATAACGTTGGCGATTCGGATATTGATTTCAAAACCATTAAGTTAAGCTTCGAGATCCATGCCGTATTTGAAATTGTGAAATAAGCCCCCAACCCTAAAGGGGGAGCTAAAAAACTGATGCCTCTGTTAAAACAAACAGGGGCTTTTTTCATTATCTTGTATGAAAAATATAACAACTCCGGAGGTACAATTATGCAATGGTTTGGCAGGCGCGAAAGCGATAACGTTGATGATGAACGCGGTGGCGGCGGTGGCCGTTTGGCGATAGGCGGTGGTTTACTTGGCCTTATCGGGGCTGCAATTTATTTTTTTACGGGGATCAATCCCTCGGAGGTGCTTAACCAGGTAGCAACCAATCAACCCCGGCAGGAGCAAAGCGCCAATAATGGTCCCGAAGATGAGGGCAAGCATTTTGTACGTGTGGTACTTGCCGATACCGAAGATATCTGGACAAAGCTTTTTAATGATATGGGCCGCACCTATCAAAAACCACGTTTAACCTTGTTTACCGATTATGTGCAATCGGCATGCGGCAATGCCAGTTCGGCAACAGGTCCGTTTTATTGCCCTGGCGATGCAAGGGTTTACATCGATTTGTCGTTTTATGATGAGCTTAAAAATCGTTTCGGTGCCGGGGGGGATTTTGCGCAGGCTTATGTAATAGCGCACGAGGTTGGGCACCATGTTCAAAACCTGTTAGGCATCTCGCAAAAAATGGACGAGGCCCGCTCAAGGCTTAGCCGCAAGGCGTACAACAAACTTTCGGTAAAGCTTGAACTACAGGCCGATTTTTATGCGGGCGTTTGGGCACACTATGAGCAAAGCATGAAAAACGTGCTGGATAAAGGCGATATTGAAGAAGCCCTTAACGCCGCTAATGCCATTGGCGACGACAGGTTGCAAAAACAGGCCCAGGGCCATGTAGAGCCCGATAGTTTTACCCACGGCACCAGCGCCCAACGCATGTACTGGTTTAAAAAAGGTTTTGAAACAGGTGATGTTAACCAGGGAGATACTTTTGGGAACGGGGATTTGGAGTGATTTGCTGAGCATAGCGAAGAAATGAATATTGCGCGCAACAGCAAAGTTTCTCTCATGGTTTTGGATTATACATGTTGGAGATTTTTGGCACGCAAAGGCGCAAGGGCGCAAAGGTTTTGTAGATAGTTTTAGAGTTGATGGATTTAAGAACGCAAAGGAGGGAAAGACGCAAAGGGCTTCAATACAAGAGAATTCGGAGCAAGAGCGCGGTGGCCCGACAGCAAAGCGGCAAATGACCGGCCAATGTAGGCGTGTTAGCACTACATATCTTGCGGGCATGTAAAGGTTGGCACAGTTTCAAACCCGGAGTAATCTTGAATACCTCACTTCTTCGCGATAAAAAATCAAAAATATTACAGCATAAATTATATTTTTATAGCTTATGCCCTCAGCCGCCTCTTTAAAAAAAATACGTCCTATACAGCTTGTTGCTGTTATTTTCTTTACCGTATCCGGCGGCCCCTACGGGCTCGAACCTTTGTTGAGTTATGCCGGCGATCATGCAGCATTGCTCATCCTGCTTATTACACCAATGATGTGGGATGTTCCCGCCATTTTAACCGTGCTCGAACTGAATAGCATGATGCCCATAACCGGCGGCTATTACAAATGGGTTAAATATGCCTTAGGCACGCACTGGGGTTTTATTGAAGGCTGGTGGACCTGGCTTTATACCTTTGTTGATCTGGCCATTTATCCCGTACTGTTTGTACAATACGCCGGCTTCTTTTTCCCCGAATTGCTCAATTTCCAGGTACCGGTTTGCCTCGTGATCATCTGGGCATCGGCAGGTTTAAATATTTTAGGTATTATGCCTGTTGGGCGGGTATCATTGTTTTTAAGCGCTGCTGTACTTGCACCTATTATTTTGCTTATTGCTTTGGGTATTTATCATCATAGTGGTCCGCTGCACATTCCGCAGCCTTCGTTAAAGGGTATTAACTTTCCGTCGTTCGGGATGGCTTTGTATACCGTAATGTGGAACTGCCTGGGCTGGGATAATGTAACCACCTATGCCGAGGAGGTTGAAAGGCCGGTACGTTCATACCTCGTTTCGGTGTTTACGGCCTTTGCGCTGGTTATGGTGGTTTACTTTTTTGCCATTTGGGTAGCGCAGCAATCGGGCATTAACCACGATACTTTAACCGAAGGTGGTTTTCCGGTACTGGGTATACTTATTGGCGGGCGTTGGCTGGGTATTGTAATAGCCGCCGGCGGTATGGCCAGCACGCTTGGCATTTATACGGCAGTATTGCTCTCGGTATCGCGGGTGCCGCAGGTAATGGCCGAAGATAAATTACTACCCGAAGGGCTCAACAAACTTCACAGCCGTTTTAAAACACCGTATATTTCTATTATTATATGCTCCATCGTGGTAAGCTTTATGGTGCTCTGGACGTTTGCCGATTTGCTGATTATCGATGTTACAGTATACGGTGCAGGTTTGGCGCTTGAGTATGTTGCCCTTATTAAACTGCGCATCAAAGAACCTTTAAAGTATCGCCCGTTCCGTATCCCGCTTAGCGTAACCGGCTTGTGCCTGCTTTTGCTGCTGCCTGTTGTTGTGTATAGCGTTGCTCTTGGCGGGGCGCTTACATCAACCCCCAAAGCCTTACTGGCAGCTTTATTTGCTATTGTAGCCTTGTTAAGCGCAGAGGTTGCCTGGCGGATCATCAAAATTGCTAAGCCGGAATTAAAAAAGGTATAACCTATCGGATCGTTTTATAATTAAACAGATCAAACAGTGCTAAGCACCTGCAACTGATTTGATTATTTGAATCGAAATTATGTAAATTCGGTTCGCGGGCCCAATCAGTATCCGTTCAATTTCTGTTGACTTATGAAAATCACTCTCCGTAAATTTCTTTTTTTAGGGAGCCTTGCCGTTTTTGCAGGCTGCCAGAACAATAAAAGCGTACCGGCCGAAAAGGCGGTTACCGGTGCCGACATCAAAAAATACATCTCAGCCCTGGCTAACGATTCGATGATGGGCCGCAAGCCTTTCACTGCCGGCGAAACCAAGGCCATCAATTACATCTCGCAACAATTTAAAAAGATTGGCCTGGAGCCGGGCAACAATGGCGGCTATTTTCAGGATGTGCCCCTGGTTGAAATTACCAGCTCGCCATCGCCAACTATGGAGATCAGCGGAGGCAAAGATCCACTGTCATTAAAAGCAACCAGCGATTTTGTGACTTTCAGCCGCCGCGAGGTTGACTCGGTAAGCCTTAAAAATTCGCCGCTGGTTTTTGCCGGTTACGGTGTTGTGGCCCCCGAATATCACTGGAATGATTATGCCGGCCTCGATGTAAAAGGCAAAACCGTTGTGGTACTGGTAAACGATCCGGGCTTTAAAAACGGCGATCCGCATTTTTTTAAAGGCGATACCATGACCTACTATGGCCGCTGGACTTACAAATATGAAGAGGCCGCCCGCCAGGGTGCTGCCGGTGTACTCATCATTCATCAAACCGAACCGGCAAGTTATGGCTGGGAAGTTGTATCAAACAGTAATACCGGCGCCAAGCTTTATTTACAACAGGCTGATAAACACCTTAACCGCTGCAAGGTTGAAGGCTGGATAACCGAAGCGGCCGGTAAAAAGCTATTGGCAGAGGCCGGCATCACCGGCGATTTCCGTGCATTGGCCCGCAAAAAGGATTTTAAGGCAATTCCGCTTAACCAGTCGGTTACTATAACTATCAATAACCATTTAAAATATGCAATGTCGCACAATGTGGTGGGTGTTATAAAAGGCAGCAGCCAGCCCAACCAGTATGTGCTATACAGCGCCCATTGGGATCATCTTGGCGTAGGTAAACCTGATGCCAAAGGAGATAGTATTTACAACGGTGCAGTTGATAATGCCGATGGTGTAGCCTCCATGCTCAGCGTAGCTAAAGCATTTACCAAAGCCAAAGAAAAGCCTAAACGCTCCATCATATTTTTAGCGGTTACCGCCGAAGAGCAGGGGCTTTTAGGTTCAGAATATTATGCAACACATCCCATTTACCCGGTAAACAAAACCGTTGCCGACCTGAATATGGATGCTCTTGGCGATTACGGCGAAACCAAAGACATTGCCGTTACCGGCAAAGGCCAGAACGATTTGGAAGATTATGTTGAGGAGATAGCTAAAAGCGAAGGCCTCAGCACCGTTGGCGACAGGCACCCCGGCTCGGGCAGCTACTACCGCTCAGATCATTTTAATTTTGCCAAAGTAGGTGTGCCGGCACTGGATATTAATAATGGCAGCATCAGCGTAGTGCACGATGGTGGCTATGGCGAAGCCCGCCAAAAAGATTACGGTGATAACCGCTACCACCAGCAGGCCGATAATTACACCGATACCATGGATGCCACCGGCATGGCCCAGATTGCCGATATCCTTTACAGGGTAGGTATTAAATTAAGCAACGAAACAACGTTTCCGGGTTGGAAAACGGGATCAGAATTTAAGGCTGTAAGGGATAAATCGATGAAGTAAAAAAAACTGTCATGCTGAATTTATTTCAGCACTCCACCAAACAGGCGGCCCGAATGCTTATCAAGTTTGCTTAGCGAATGGGATGCCGAAAACAAGTTCGGCATGACTTCTTTTCTATAAAAAAAATCCACCCCGTAACAGAAGGTGGATTTTTTGTTGATATATAGTGAAACTATACCCTCAAAGGGATTTTAGTTGCTCATTTTAGCAATATTGAAGCTTTCGTAGGCCATTTGGCGGTTATAATCGTTGGCGATGGTTTTGTAATTGATTAGATCGACAATGGTACCGATAAAGCAGAAACCTGCGGTAAAGAAGTACAGGATGCCCATACCAATCTGATCAGTCATGAAGCGTTGTACACCTGATACGCCAAGAAAACCTGCCAGCGTAGCAAACATGATATCCTGAGGATTACGCCTTTTGCTGGCATAGAATGACATAAAGGTGCGAGCCTGATTTTCTGTTAACGAGGCAGTGGCCTGTTGCAGAAAATTGTATTCTTCGGGAGTGATACCGTCGAATGACATATATGGGTTTTGATAGGTGTTCATTTTAGTAAGTTTTAAAGTTTGCGATTGTTTTATGATGTAAAGGTATCGCGGCAGCATAAAAACGCCTACGGGAGATAGGTTAGCGGAGATAAGATGTCGGTAAAAGAATAGGTTTTGGCGGTGAAAAAAGGAGGCGAGTTTTACCGACAAGGTAGCTTGTTTGGAGAAATTATAGCGCGATGGCCAGCGTTAGATAGTAGCGCCCGCAGCGCGGGTTAGGATTGCGCAGAGGCAAAGCGAGGACTTGCTGCGGATGATCCCGCCCGTTGGATAACGGAAATGCCCATGTCGGTGACCATTTGAAACCCGGGGCTGAATACTTTATTATTCGGTTTCAAGCCAAAGAATGAGATTATTATGGAAAGTAGGATAGTAACCTATTTTAACATAGAGGCCTTTTTTAAACACGCCGCCGTGCACCGCCGTCTTCTTATATCCTCCCGTTCCTGCACCTTCAGAAAAACCAAACCAAACATCCTTAACTTTAACAAACTCTGGTCGATGCCCTGCTCCAGGCATGGGATCGAAATCAGTTACCCTCCCTTCTACAAATTTAAGTTGATGAGTATTGCAGATTTCCCGCAGATTTAAAAAACCCGGAATAGTCATACTACAGATCAAAGAAAATATTACCCCGATAAAAAAAGAAGCGAACAAGGCATTATTCCAGGCATTATCCTGCCAAAGCAGTTCTAACAGGTATGTAATTATATTTCGCTTTTTGAGGTAGTATGAAATTGTAGCAAATACAAATAAAGCGAATACCAGGCCTACACTTAAAGGAAATTCCAGATCGGAATAATCATCAATAAAATTATAAACCAAATGAAGTTTAGGCATGTTCAAAGCTAAGGAAACAATTGAAAGCGGCAAGATAACCGGTCTGAAGATTATTTACTTTAAACAGCGCTCCTAAACTGCTTCCCTTCCTGTAACCTTGAGCGGGTAAGCACAAAAATGCGGTTAAGTATAACAGCCGTAGCGGGAATGCCCAGCCAGTGCGCGTTAAATGAACCCGCTACATCGCCATGCAGCAGGTAAATAATGCTGTGGCCCAGGCCGCAGCCCGGGCACCAGCTTATGCCCATCAGTTTAAGCGGGCATAGTATAAAATGCGATTCGTCGGTTGGCGAAGTTATGGCCATGGAAAGCATTGCCGCTATCCAGAATAGCAGTTCGAAATATCTCGAAAATATACGCTTAATCAACTTTGTTTGCCCTGTTTGTAAATATTAACGATACCGCGAAGGCCAGTAGTATACCAACTATCAATGCCCCAAAAATCCGTTCAGAAAAATCTTTGATATTAGAGCCCGATGATGAAACATAGCTGATATAAAGGATTGAGCCAAAAACGGCTATGATACCGCCCACAATTAAAATTTTAAAGCTTTGAAAAAGGGCCTCTAAAAAGCCCATCTGGCCGTTGCACTCGTTTTTACGGTAACTCATGATGCCGAAAAACAAACCGATAGCCGGTATTACAAACGAAAAATATTCGGCCGGGGATACCACATCTTTTTGCGGCATCACACCGAAACGGGGCATTAAAAAGATCCATAAAATACTTAGTATGCCGATAATGCCCCCAGATAAAACTGCATTCTTCATGATTATAATTTATTAGGTGTTATAAATATGTTTATGCTTGTTTACACGCATAAATTTATCATTTAAAAGTAAATAAGCGGGTATATTGTTTGCATTAATTTTTAGCATCAACGCTTTTTTATCAGGCTTTTGTTTTTTGCTTATCTTTGCGCCGATTTGAATATCCGCGATATATTAGACAGATACAAAGCTGATGACCGGATCAAAGCGTTGGCCACCGCGCTCAACGCCTCAAAAAATCCAAGGGTTCAGCTCCGTGGTTTGGTGGGATCGAGCGATTCGGCCATGGCGGTAGCTTTGTACTTTTTGCAGCACAAACACATGGTGTTCGTACTGCCCGACCGCGAGGAAGCCGGCTTTTTCCAGGCCGACCTGGAAAACCTTACCGGCAAAGAAGCCCTGCTTTTCCCCTCATCCTACCGCAAGCCATTTGAGTTTACCCAGCCCGACAGCAGCAACGTACTTGCCCGCGCTGAGGTACTGAACGAGCTTAACCACAGCACCGAATACGGCCAGCTGATAGTTACCTACCCCGAAGCTTTGGCCGAAAAGGTGATTGACCGCGCCGCGCTCGAAAAAAACACCCTCGAAATTGCTGTTGAAAATAAACTGAGCATCGATTTCATCAACGAGTTTTTAATTGAATACGATTTTGAACGTGTTGATTTTGTGTATGAACCGGGCCAATTCTCTATCCGTGGAGGTATTGTTGATATATTCTCGTTTTCGCATACGCTGCCCTACAGGGTTGAGTTTTTTGGCGATTATATCGAGTCGATCCGCACGTTCGAGATTGAGAGCCAGCTTTCGGCCGAGCGGGTCAAAAGCATCACCATTGTACCCAATGTACAATCCAAGTTTTTAACCGAGAACAATATCTCGTTATTAGAATATGTTGAGCCTGGCACCCAGGTATGGATAAAAGATGTGCAGTTTACACTGGATATTATCCAAACAGGCTACAAAAAAGCCGTTAACCTGTGGAAAGCCCTCTCTGCCGATGAAAAAACGCAAAACCCGGATTGGATAGACCCTAAATTCGGCTTTACTGATGAGAAGTTAATTGGCGATCAGCTGCATGATTTTCCGGTGGTGGAGTTTGGCAAGCAGTTTTTTTATAACGATGCTACGGTTATTAATTTTGATATGCGGCCGCAGCCATCGTTCAATAAAGATTTTACGCTGCTGATCCACAACTTTAAAAATAATGAAGCCGATAAGATCGAGAATTTTATCCTTACGGATTCGGCTAAACAGGTTGAGCGTTTATATGCTATCCTGGATGATCTGGATAAGACCGTAAAGTTTACACCGATCAGCATTTCGGTACGCGAAGGTTTTATTGATCAGGAACAAAAACTGGCCTGCTATACCGATCACCAGATTTTTGACCGTTACTATAAATACAAAACCCGCAAAGGCTACCAGCGCTCGCAGGCCATCACCCTGAAAGAACTGCGCGACCTTAAACCCGGCGATTTTGTAACTCATATTGACCATGGTATTGGCAAATACGCAGGCCTGGAAAAGGTTGATGTAAACGGCAAGCAACAGGAAATGATCCGCTTGATTTATGCTGATAACGACCTGCTGTACGTAAACATCAACTCGCTTAACCGCATCTCTAAATTCAGCGGCAAAGAGGGTACCGTTCCTAAAATGAACAAACTGGGTACCGATACCTGGGAACGCCTCAAAAAAACCACAAAAAAAAAAGTTAAGGACATAGCCCGCGATCTGATTAAGCTTTACGCACTGCGTAAGGCCCAGCAC
This sequence comes from Mucilaginibacter celer, assembly GCF_003576455.2. Lineage (NCBI taxonomy): Bacteria > Pseudomonadati > Bacteroidota > Sphingobacteriia > Sphingobacteriales > Sphingobacteriaceae > Mucilaginibacter > Mucilaginibacter celer. The sequence continues at coordinate 5,703,477 of NZ_CP032869.1, read as the reverse complement.
GGCAATGCCTTCTCGCCCGATAGTTACCTGCAAACCGAACTGGAAGCATCCTTCCTGTACGAGGATACCCCGGACCAGGAAAAAGCCACAGCCGATTTCAAAAAAGACATGGAATCGCCCCACCCTATGGACCGCCTCATTTGCGGCGACGTAGGTTTCGGCAAAACCGAAGTAGCCGTGCGCGCGGCGTTCAAAGCCGTTGCCGATAGCAAGCAGGTGGCCATTCTGGTTCCAACAACCATTTTAGCGGCCCAGCACTACAAAACTTTTACCGACAGGCTGAAAGGATTCCCGGCCAATATTGATTACGTAAACCGTTTTAAATCGAGCAGGCAGATTAAGGATACTTTAGAAAAACTGAAAGAAGGCAAAGTTGATATCATCATCGGCACCCATCGTTTGGTAAGTAAGGATGTGAAGTTTAAAGACCTTGGTTTGATGATCATTGACGAAGAGCAAAAGTTCGGCGTATCAACCAAAGAGAAATTGAAACAAATGCGCGCCAATGTGGATACGCTTACGCTAACGGCCACGCCTATTCCGCGTACACTGCACTTCTCATTAATGGGCGCGCGCGACCTATCTATCATATCAACGCCACCGCCAAACCGCCAGCCGGTAGTTACCGAGTTGCATGTGTTTAATGATAAGCTGATTAAGGAAGCCGTTGAGTTTGAAATTGACCGCGGCGGGCAGATCTTCTTTATTCATAACCGCGTGGCCGATCTGCCTCAGTTAGGCGGCATGATCCGTAAGCTGGTTCCTAAAGCCCGCATAGGTATTGCCCACGGTCAGCTGGAAGGTGACGACCTGGAAGATGTGATGCTGAAGTTTGTGAACCACGAGTATGATGTGCTGGTGGCCACAACCATTATTGAGGCCGGTTTGGATATCCCTAACGCCAATACCATCATCATTAACTACGCCCACATGTTTGGCCTCAGCGATTTGCACCAGATGCGTGGCCGCGTGGGCAGGAGCAATAAAAAAGCTTATTGTTATTTGCTGAGCCCTCCGTTATCAACCTTAACCAGCGAAGCCCGCAAACGACTCAGCGCCATTGAAGAGTTTAGCGATCTGGGCAGCGGCTTTAACGTAGCCATGCGCGATCTGGACATTCGCGGCAGCGGAAACCTGTTGGGTGCCGAACAAAGCGGTTTCATTGCCGAGATTGGCTTCGAAATGTACCACAAGATCTTGGACGAGGCAATACAAGAGCTGAAAGATGATGAGTTTAAAGATGTATTTCCCGAGGATAAACCGCGGCCATACATTTCCTTCACCCAAATTGATACCGACCTGGAGATCCTGATTCCGGATGAGTATGTAACCAATATTTCTGAACGCTACAACCTGTACACCGAACTTTCAAAACTGGAAAACGAGGTTGAACTGAAAGCCTTTCAACAAAAATTGCATGACAGGTTTGGCCCCGTGCCGCCGCAGGTGAACAGCCTGCTTAATACCATGCGCCTGCAATGGCTGGGCAAGGCTATCGGTTTTGAAAAGATCTCGCTTAAGAAAAATGTGTTGCGTGGGTATTTTATCACCAATCAGCAATCAAGTTATTTTGAAACTGAGGCTTTTCGAAATGTGCTTAATTTTGTGAAGGAAAACCCAAGGCGAACTAATTTGAAGGAGGTGAAGAATACGCTACGTTTAGGGATTGAGGGAGTTGATAGTGTGGATGAGGCGGTGAGGTTATTGAGTGAGGTGGCGGGGATAGGGTAAATGAAGTTAGTTGGCGTGGAGACACGCCAACAGGTAAAGAAAACAACATCCAATAACCCGGTTGTCGTGTCCTCACGGCAACATGTATGCTAAGCAAAAGCCAATCACATTTTAGAATGGTTAGTTGGCGTGGAGACACGCCAACGCGGAAGAGAAAGTGCTCTTCACCCTGGTTGGCGTGTCTCCACGCCAACATCCATGCAAATCAAGCGGCTAAATGGCATCCATATAATGCGTTAACCAATCAAATTTCTTATCCTCCTGTTCATAAAACGAACACGATGAAAAATAATAATCGTTCGGATCGCTTACTAAATTCCAATGCGGTTGCAATGGATTAAGGTGAATATAATCCAGCTTTTGCTCCAGCATTTTTCGATCATGAATTTTTTTGGCGAGGGCATTGGTTTGCGAAAACAGGTAATTTCTGTTCAGCAAATCCGTTTTGAACCGGGCCAGCAAACCCTCATCGGTTTTTCGCAATTCACTTAAAAAACGGTGCCCGGTAAACTTCGTAAAACTGGCAAAGGGCTTCTCCTTTCCATTCATTTTAGATCCCGACCAGATCACATGAATATGGTTTGGCATAATCACAAAACCATAAACCTCAAGCTTTTTTTGTTTAACAAGAAAGATCAGGCTATCCAAAACAATACGCTTAAACTCGTCTGTTTCAAGTAAAGGAATCCAGTTGTTAATAGTTGCCGTGTAGAAGTAACCTCATCTAAATCCATTAATTAAACATAACAAGAATTTATGTTGTTTAATCTGTTTTACTAAACACGTAGTGTTAAACTGAGCGCGACAAAAGCATGTTGGCGTGAAGACACGCCAACCGGGGAGGACGTGAAACTTGCCTGACAACATATACATTGCCATTGATTAATAAAATTTTAACTTACTATGCCTGCTCATAAAAAAAGCCACCGGCTTACACCGGCAGCTTTTAAATATTGTTTTTAAACGGGAATTAATATACTGCGATATTAAACAAAGCTGTTTGATCAGATTCGAGATAAAGCGTAGGCGCTACCGTTTTATCCGAATCATTGATAATCCCATCAGCATTGGTATCCTTAAACTTCACCGAGCCAACGGTGGCTACGGGCGTTTGTTTCGGGCTGCTGTCAATTTCGCTCTGGCTTTTAAAAATACCTATTGGGATGAGGCCGTTGTAATAGCTTTTCTGGGTACCTTTTTCGGCAACTACATAGTAACCGCCGATGTAATCAACCTGGCTGGTAATTTTTCCTGACGCATCGGTAGTTAACGTATAAGCCGGTGCCTCGCCGGTATTGGCTTTGTTCGGATCATCATATAGTTTAACGGTGGCCCCTGCCGATCCTGTGCCGGTTATGCCGTTGGTTACCGTAATATTTACACTCGATACAGCCGCCGATTCCTTATCGCACGATGAAAACAAAAAAGATGCTGCAACACAGCCTGCTAAAAGTAAAGATGTATGTTTCATACACCCAAAACCACCCTAAATACCTTTTGTTTTAATTGGGTATTAAAAAAGTTTCGCCCGACGATTGGTTTGCTCTAAAAACAGATTTTTTATGTTGTTTATAACCAGGTAGTTTAATTTACCTTTTTATAAATATCAGCCAGGTTTCGGCCCATTTCTTTATAATCCAGGCCGTATCCCACCACAAATTCGTTTTCAATTTCGAAGCCTATATATTTAAGCTCTTCAATCTTTTTTTGCAGGGCGGCGGGTTTAAGCAGTAATGAACACATTCTTAACGAAGCCGGCTCTCTTAACTTTAGTTTTTCTATCAGGTAATGGGCTGTGTTGCCGGTATCAACAATATCTTCAATAATCAATACATCGCGGCCTTTAATATCTACGGTAAGGTCGATATCCTCGCGTATTTTGAGGGTACTGGTGGTACCGCCGTAGTATGATGCCAATTTGGTGAAGTTAATTTCGCAGGGAATGGTAACCTGTTTTATCAGGTCGGCTATAAAAATAAAGCTGCCGTTAAGTACGCCAACGATAACCGGAACGGTATCTTTAAAATCTTCGCTTATTTGTGCGCCAATAGCTTTTACGCGGTCTTCAATCTGGCTGGCGGTTATAAGGGTTTCAAACCCGAGGTCTGCAATCTGTTTTTTCATTTGATGGGGTCAGTTTAAGTTAAAAACGGCATCCCGCGCGGTAATATTTCAATATTAACCGTTGCGGAAGTTGGTTTTAAACGCCTAAAATACTATAAATCACTTACAATAACATGAAAAATAATTGTGACAGATAAGCTTATCTTTGCAGCCTGATGACAGATTATCAACTTTTTACCTTGCCCAATGGCATCCGTATACTTTATAAACATTGGCCTTCGGCAATTACCCATTGCTGCTTTATTGTAAATGCCGGCTCGCGCGATGAGTTGCCGGGCCAGGAGGGGCTCGCTCATTTTATTGAGCACCTGCTGTTTAAAGAAACCGAACGCCGTAACACCAGCCAGATTCTGAACCGGCTTGAGCTGGTAGGTGCCGATTTAAACGCTTATACCACCAAAGAATATACCTGTATCCACGCCTCGCTGCTAAACCAACACCTGGAGCGTACGATGGATCTGTTTGAGGATATTTTATTCCATTCCACCTTCCCCGAAGACGAGCAGGAAAAGGAACGCGGCGTGATTTTGGACGAGATAGCTTCTTACCTCGATCAACCCGAAGAGGCCATTCAGGACGATTTTGAAGAACTGCTGTTTAAAGGTCACCCCATAGGGCAAAACATTTTAGGCACACCCGAAACCGTTGGCAGGCTTAATAGCACTGATATAAACAATTTTATTAAAGCCAATTATAATACCGGCGAGATGATTTTTGCCGTTCACGGTAATTACGATTTTAAAAAACTGGTGACCTTATCCGAAAAATATTTTGGCGCGGTGGCTTATCATCAGCCGCAAAAAAACAGGCTAATGCCGGGTACAACACCGGGCGGCATTCATGTAGTTAATAAACCCATTTCGCAAACGCATTGCATTATTGGCGGGCAGGCTTATGGCTCATCGCACCGCAATAAATGGGGTTTGCTGCTGCTTAACAACCTGTTGGGCGGTATAGGCATGAGCAGCAGGCTTAACCTTGAAGTGAGGGAAAAACATGGCATTGCCTACACCGTCGAATCAAACTATACGCCTTTAACCGACACCGGCATTTTTTCCATCTACTTTGGTACCGATACCGAAAAGGCGGCTAAGGCATCCAAGCTGATCCACAGGGAGTTAAAGAAACTGCGCGACCAAAAATTGGGCAGCCTGCAATTGCACCAGGCCCGCCAAAAATTTATAGGCCAAATAGCCCTGGCCGAAGAAAACCGCATGAGCGTGATCATAGCTATGGCCAAAAGCATGATTGATTTTAACCAGGTTGATACGCTTGATGAGATTTTTGAAAAGATAAATGCAGTAACCGCCGAACAATTGTTAGAGATAAGCAATGAAATTTTTGATACGGCCAGCTTAACCACTTTGTTGTTTGAGCCTAAGCAATAATCCTTTATTTTTGTAAGATGAAATACCCTATCATAGCCTACGGTGATCCTGTATTAAGAAAAAAGGCTACAGCCATTGAGCCCGACGAATATCCGCATATAAAAGAGCTGGTTGAAAACATGTTTGAAACCATGTATTCTGCGCGTGGTGTGGGTTTGGCCGCGCCGCAGGTAGGGATGTCCATGCGTTTGTTTGTGGTGGATGCCACGCCTTTTGATGATGACGAGCCGGAACTTAAAGATTTTAAAAAGGCATTTATCAACGCCACCATCCTTGAAGAAACCGGCGAGGAATGGGGTTTTAATGAAGGCTGCCTGAGCATCCCCGATATCCGCGAGGATGTTTACCGTAAGCCGGTTGTGCGTATGTCATACTACGACGAAAACTGGAAACATCACGAAGAAACCTTTAAAGGGATGGCTGCCCGCGTTATTCAACACGAGTACGATCATATTGAAGGTAAGCTGTTTACTGATAAATTAAGCCCGCTGCGCAAACGCCTGATTGAAAAAAAATTGAACGATATCTCGAAGGGAATGGTTGATGTTGATTACAGGATGAAGTTTCCCAATGTTAAAAAAGGAAGATAGATAGTTTTAAAAACTAAATAAAAAGGTCATTCGGAGCACGGATGACCTTTTTACTTTACACTAAACCCCAACCAACCTCTAATCTCCAACCACCAATCACTACTTCTTATTTACACTAAACCCCAACTAACCTCTAATCTCCAACCTCCAATCACTATGATTGCCGCTTAAACCTTTCAATAAAATTTCAGTCTTTGAATTGGCATTTTTAATGCGTTATATTTACACAACCAATCATTAAAAAATAAACCAATGACTACCAGACGCTCATTCTTGAAAACATCGGCGCTACTTTCGGCAGGTTTGCTGGCAGCACCCAAATTGTTTGCTTATGATAAAAAATATATAGGCCTTCAATTATATACCGTACGCGATGCCATGGCTGCCGATCCGGTGGCGGCATTAGCTAAAGTTGCAAAAACAGGCTTTACATCGGTAGAAGGTGCAACCTATACCGGCACCGAGTTATTTTACGGCATGAGTGCCAAAGATTTTTCGAACGTTTTAAAGCAGAATGGCCTCATTATGCCAAGTGCTCACTACCGTTTGGGCGAGGAGTTGGTTAACGGAGAGCAGCAAAAAGGTACCATCCTTAACGATTGGAAAAAAGCCGTTGATGATGCTGCCGAAGCAGGCGTACAATACATGGTATGTGCCTACCTGTCGCAATCAGAACGCGGCAATCTTGATCACTATAAAAACATAGCCAATATGCTTGACATAGCCGGCGAAACCTGTAAGGAAGCAGGCATCCAGCTTTGTTATCATAACCACGATTTTGAATTTATACAGGAAAACGGCAAATACCCTTACGAGATTTTGTTAGACAGCACCGATAAAAGCCTGGTAAAAATGGAAATGGACCTGTACTGGGTTACCAAAGCTAACCAGGATCCGATTGCATTGATCGACAAGCATCCGGGCCGTTTCCCGCTGTGGCACGTAAAGGACATGGACAAAAGTCCAGAAAAACGCTTTACCGAGGTAGGCAATGGTGTTATCGACTTTAAAAAGATTTTTACCCAGGCCAAAAAATCGGGCCTGAAATACTTCTTTGTTGAGCAGGATATCTGCCCAGGCGATCCGTTTGCAAGCATCAGCCAGAGCATTGGCTACATCAAAAAGAACCTGGTGTAAAATTGCTTTTACAAATACAAAAAAGGCCTGCTATTAAAACAATATGCAGGCCTTTTTTGCTTTATAGTTATAAATGACATGAACGGAGAAAAGATGAACCAAACGATGATTAAATATCTGATAGCTATTTTAGCGGCATCTTTTCTTTATGCCTGCGCGGCAGAAGCGCGACCTGCCGGACATACCGTTATGCAATGCCACTATCAATCTGCTTATTGATCTTTTCTTGTTTAGCTTTTCTATTTAAAAAGCTGTGTTAGCCACGCTGTTTCTTCTACAACCCTGCATAATAATCATACCCCTGCTCGGCCCAATAATCACGCGGACGGGTGTTGCTAAAATTGATGCTGCCTATCCGTTTCAGGTTTTTTATCCCGTATTTAACCGGAATAATAAGCCTTAAAGGCGCCCCATGTTTTGGTGGCAGCGGCTTTTCGTTCACCTCGTAAGCCAATAAGGTTTGGGGGTGCATGGCGCTGGGCATATCTACGCCAACATAGTATTTTTTATCAGGCGTTTCCATGCCTACGTACTCAAAAGCTGTTTCGGCATCCAGCTTAAAATGTGCTATAAAATCGCTGAATTTTACACCACCCCAGTGCGAGATCTGGTCCCAGCCTTCCACACACTTAAAATCGTAAATAATCTCGGTTTTGGGCAGCTTCATAATTTCGTCTATACCGATACTCAACATTTCTCCGTTGCTTTTTTTAACCACCAGTTTCCAGGCCTCCACGTCAACCAATCCGGCCGAACCTATATCGCTGTTATGGCGTACTGTTTTGGCCGCCATTCCTTTTGGATAGGTTTTTACCAAATTTTGATTACTGTATAGCCCGCGTACAATTTTTTCGTTGGTGTTGAGTACTGCGCGCAATGGTGCATGGGCCTGGGCGGTTATTCCCTTTTTTTCAAGCGGTGAGGTATACAGCCACCGCCAGCCACCGTAAGCCGCGCTTCCTAATGCCAGGAAGCTGCCAAACGAAATAAAATTACGCCTGCTGATCTTCTGCTCAACGGTAAGCTCTTTTTTAGGAGCCTTCTTTTTACTGAAAACTTTATTCAGCCTTTTCGTTAGTTTCATCGTTTTCAATTTGGATAACAGGCTGCGGTTTTTCGTCAATCACCTCAAACCCCGAAATTACCGACCTGAAATTGTTCCAGCCCGCAAGTACCACCTGTACAACATGCACCAAAAAAAACAGCACATAACCTATGGTTAACACAAAATGCCAGATGCGGGCCAGGTGATATCCGCCGCAAAGCCATACGAGGTAATTAAACTGTACCGGCTTATAAATGGCCAGCCCTGTTATCAATGAGCCAAAGCCCATAACAATAATAGCCGTATAGGCTATGCGCTGGGCGGCATTGTATTTATTTTGAGGAGGTGCCATTTTGCGGATGTGCAGATCATGCAATACCACCTGCCAGGCTTCTTTAAACGAATGCCGGTTGGGCAACAATTCGCGCCACTGGCCCGATATAATGGTATAAGCCACATATAAAAAGCCATTCAGCGCAAAAAACCACATAAACAAAAAATGAAAGGCCATACCCTCGGCCAGGCGTTTGGGGATGTGGAGGGCATCATAAAAGCCTTGCGGAAAAAACCGGATAAAGGTTACCCCAAAAAGGCTGAAGGTATAAGTATCATTAGCCCAGTAAATAAGTAGCCCACTCCAGATCATGATAGTGAGGATGGGAAAATTTACCCAATGCGTCCAGCGCATTAACAGCGGATGCTTTTCTTTAATTACCTTCATTTATTATACGTTGTGGTTTTGCGGTCAATAGTTTGTGCCTATTTTGTGCTTTTTGTGCCGATGGTATTTTCGGTGGTGGCAGTTACGTTAAAGCCGCTTTTTGCCGCAGCCAAAATGCCGCCGTTATCGTTATCCTGTATAAAGCCTATCACTTCATATCCGTTTGCATCAAACCCGGCAGGCAAGGCTATATTGGTGCTGCCATAATTTTTTAACGGAACGTTTTGTATTTCGCGAACAATTTGCGAATGGGCAAGTGTGCGCCCGCCATTCTCGCCGGCTTTTACCTTGCTTACGGCCTGTTTTTGCACAAGCGCCAGCAATACAGCTTTACCCGAATTATTAGTACTTCCCTCAACGCTATACTGAATGGTAGCTGCGCCGCTTGTTGCACGCTGCGCGCTGATCTTTAGTTTAACAACGTTGCTGCCCTGTAGGCCGTTTTTAATGGCATTGCGTAAAGCACCTTCCTGCGAGCCCACAAATTCGGTTTTGCCGTTAACCACAATTTGAGGGGTATAAATTTGCGACAGGTTTAACCAGCCGGCATATTGGTTTTGCCTTTTAGTGTAAGCAGCATCGCTAAATGAATCCTTCCAGCCCAGGCGGTCCCAGTAATCAACATGGTAGGCCAAAATATAAACAGGTTTATCGTCAACCTCTTTTTCAACCTTAGCTACCAGCTCATCAGCTGGCGGGCAGCTCGAACAGCCTTCGGAAGTGAACAATTCTACTACCGCAAAACCCTTGCCCTCAATGCTGGTCGTCTTACCTGCACTATTTTTAGCGGCACTTGTGCAGTTTATAAAAGCCACAGCAACAACTGCAATGCCTATTAAAAACGGCATAATTGATGATATTTTTACCCTTTCCATTGTTTCGGTATTAAATGATATACGTTTTTATCGCTTTGTCGGGTTTAGGGACGAAACCTTACAATAAATTTTTTTATTTGGAATAAACGATATAAATATCGGTATAAAGCATTCATTATCAAGTTGCAAAATGTAATTTAGTGATTAAGTTCGGGGTTGGTTTTTTGCGGCGGATAAATTTATATTTTTTTGTAAGGAATATTCCCCGCGCCCGACTAAGGGGGTAATTGTTTTAGTATACTGCAATTCATGACAACCGAAAGTAATGTATTAAACCCGCATAAATGGGTTGCCAACTATGCCGATTACCTGTATATGTATGCCATTGTGCGTATTAATGATGAGGATACCGCTAAGGATTTGGTACAGGAAACCCTTTTGGCCGCTCTTGAACGCGCCGATCGCTTTGAAGGCAAAAGCACCGAACGAACGTGGCTTACCGCTATACTTAAAAATAAGATTATTGACGTTTATCGCAAAAAATCGTCGGGGCTGGCCATCGCATCGGCTAATAAAGCTGCGCAGGAGCAGGACGCGTTTTTTGAGGAAGACAATGGCCACTGGAAAGCCGAGTACGCCCCACAGCCTATAGCGGCAATGGACGAGCACGATCCGCTGCTTAAAAAAGAGCTGAACGCCATTTTGCAATTGTGCCTTAAAAAACTGCCGGAGCTTTGGAAGTCGGTGTTTACGATGAAACATATTGATGATGCCGCAACCGAAACGATATGTACCGAGTTGCACGTTACGCAGGCCAACTTTTGGGTTATTATTCACCGGGCAAAAATTAACCTGCGTGCCTGCCTGCAAAAAAACTGGAATTAAGCAATGAGCTATTTAAATAAGATATTAAACAACTGCAAGCAGGCCACATTTTTGATTGAGAAAAAACAGATCAAACGGCTAAGCTTTCGCGAGGGTATTGAGCTGCGTATTCACCTTGCCGGATGCGGCCTTTGCCAGCTATATGATAAACAAAGCCATATCATTAATAGTATGGTACAACAGCTTTATCACGACACGTTTAAAAATGAGCTAAAGCTTGATGATACTTTTAAGGCTGATTTGCAGGCCCGAATTGAACGCGAGATGAATTAAATGTGCGGTTTAGCTACAAAATTTCCAGCTTCTGCAATTCTTCTTCCAGCACTTCTGCCGATGTAAAGTGAATGCTTTTGATACCCATTTTTTCGGCTGCTAAAATATTGCGGTAATTATCGTCGATAAATAAAGCTTCACCGGCGTTTACCTGGTACCTGTCAAGCAAAATCTGGTAAAAGGCAGGTGTTGGTTTACGCATCTTTTCTGTTCCTGATACTACAATGCCATCAAACCAGCCCAAAAAATCAAACCGCTCCAAAGCCATCGGAAAAGTCTCGGCCGACCAGTTGGTTAGTGCGTAAATTTTGTATTTGCCGCTTGCTTTCAACTGCCTGAAAATTTCGATCGTGCCATGAAAAGGATCGCCAAGCATTTCTATCCAGCGACCATAAAAAGCCCGGATGTTGGCTTCATGCTCCGGGAATTGCGCCACAAGCAGTTCTGTCCCCTCGTGTAACGGGCGACCGGCATCTTGTTCTTCATTCCAGTCGGACGTGCAGACATTGGCCAGGAAATTCTTCATTTCCTGTTCGTCGGTAAACAGGGTGCGGTACATGTAATGCGGGTTCCAGTCGATTAAAACGGCCCCCAGATCGAATATGATGGTGTTGATCATTGCGCGTAAAAACTTAAAGCTAATAAACACTTTAAATTTTAATTAGTAAATTAGATTATTAAATAGTTAATGATGTTGACCAAGCAAGAAGTGTTGAAAACGGTTAATGAGCTACCTGGCGAATTTACTTTTGATGAGATCTTGGACAGGTTGATGTTGCTAAACAAAATAGATATTGGTCTCGAACAATCAAACAACGGCGAAATTTTATCGACAGATGAAACCAAAGAAAGCCTGGGTAAATGGTTAAGCAACTAACTACTTCTTCTTCAAACGAATTTCGTGTACCTCGGCCTTAGTAACCACCGAATCTTTCAGAAAAACAACAAGCGTTTCGGTATAGGTTAATGTCCCTTTGCTGTATTGCCTGTCAACGTCATACACCATACTATCCCTGCTGCTTAATTGCGGGCGGTGCAAAAGGTGGATCACCTGTTGATATTTCAGGTTATTGAGTTGCTTACTGGCAATCAAATCCTCAACCATAGCAGGGCGATAGGCAAAAGTAAGGCCGTCGCCGTCATCCCATTTATCACGATCAAATTTTAGTTTGCGGCTGCAGGCGGTAAGGCAAACTGCCGAAAGGCAGATAAATATCAGGGTTTTGTTGAACATTTTATGTTTCGGTATCAGATGCCGGAAGGTTACATCTTCCGGCATCTAAAAATACTGAAATTAATCAACCCCTAAAAGGTAACCTTTAAAATCAGCAAAATCTTTACTGATGGCCACAGCCAGTTTGGTTTTTGATTCCAACTCTTTCACCTGCTCCGGTACATCAATTTTAGCGGCAACTTCCGGGCTAAATACATCCGGGAATTTGCAAGGATGCGCGGTTGAAAGGAATGCACCGGCGGTATCTGCTGCCACGTGATCCTGCTGATAATCGGTAAGTGCCTGCCATGCTATGGCGGTATGAGGGCAAACCACATAATCATAACTATCAAATACCCAGTTAATGGCTTTTACGGTTTGTTCGTCATCATACTTAAAGCCAACAACTAATTCTTTTAACGCTTCGGTATCGTTTTTAAACAGATCGGCAATACGAACCCAGTTGCTTGGGTTGCCAACGTCCATCGCATTTGATAATGTGGCTACAGATGGCTTAGGCTGATAAACGCCGGTTTTTAAAAACTCAGGCACGGTATCATTAGCATTGGTGGCGGCGATGAATTTCTCGACAGGTAAGCCCATTTTCCAGGCCAATAAACCGGCGCCGATGTTACCGAAGTTACCGCTTGGTACCGAGAATATTACTTTTTTAATGCCCTGCCTTAACAGTTGAGCATAAGCATTGAAATAATAAAAAGTTTGCGGCACAAGGCGGGCTATATTGATAGAGTTGGCCGATGTTAAACGGAATTTTGCATTCAAATCCTCATCAACAAAAGCTTGTTTTACCAAAGCCTGGCAATCATCAAATGTGCCATCAACTTCAAGCGCGCGGATGTTTTGGCCATTGGTGGTTAATTGCTGCTCTTGCACACCGCTTACCTTGCCTTTGGGGTAAAGGATGGTTACACGAGTGTTAGGAACACCTAAAAAGCCAAGCGCTACGGCACCGCCGGTATCGCCGCTGGTGGCCACTAATACGTCGAGCTGCTTTTCGCCCGGCTCAAGAAAATAGCTCATTACGCGGCTCATGAAGCGGGCACCAAAATCTTTAAAAGCCAGTGATGGGCCGTGGAAAAGTTCGAGCACATAAACATTGTCCTGCAGTTTTACTATTGGGGCAGGAAAGTTGATGGCATCATCAATCAGCGCTTTCAGATCGTCTGTCGGGATCGAATCTTCAAGCAGGTTTTGGGCTACTTTAAAGGCGATCTCGGGCAGGGAATATTTATCAAGGTTGTTGATAAATTCATCATCCAAACGCGGGATGCTGTAAGGCATGTACAGGCCTTTATCCTGCGGCATGCTGTTAAAAACGGCATCTTTAAAGGATACTTCAGATAGGGTATTATTGGTACTGTAGAGTTTCATTTTTTGATTTCGGAATTCGGATGTTCGATTTCGTTTTTTTTTATTGAGGGCCTCCTCCGCCACGTCATTGCGAGGTACGAAGCAATCGCGAACTATACAGAGCGAACCTGCTTCCGTGCGATTGCCTCGTACCTCGCAATGAAGTGATGGGTTATAGCGGATTTTGGATGATTAGCCCAAAACTTTCGGCCCTGCGTCATTTATGGTTGATACATAACTATTAGAGCCAATCTTAAGCCCGGTTAAGTGCTGCTGTAACTTCTGCGTAATAGCACGGGCTGTCGCTTCATCTTTAGTAAAAGCAAAAACCGACGGGCCTGAGCCGGAGATACCAAAGCTTACCGCGCCAAGTTCCATGGCCATTTCGCGCATTTTATAAAAATCGGGGATGAGCATGGAGCGTACCGGCTCAACCAGCACATCCTTCATACTGCGGCCAATCAGGTCGATGTCCTGCATAAACAAGCCGCTTACCAGGCCGGCTATGTTGCCCCACTGGGTAACGGCGTCTTTCATCTGGATGTTTTTGCGGATAATCTGGCGGGCTTCGCGGGTAGGTACATCCACATCAGGGAATACAATGGCACACCACAAATCTTTAGGGTGCGGTAATCTTACCACATCCAAAGGCTCATAACTACGGATCAGCACAAAGCCACCAAACAAGGCTGGAGCCACATTATCGGCGTGGCCATGCCCGCAAGCCATTTCCTCGCCCTTCATAGCAAAAGGAAGCAATTTTATCGGGTCTGCATTATCGCCCAACAAAGTTTTAATAGCAAACAACCCCGCAACGGTACTGGCCGAGCTTGAACCCAGGCCACTACCAATAGGCATTTTTTTATGCAGTTCGATATCTAAACCGATATCGGTACGACCAACGCTCTGCAAGTAATGTTGAACACTCACGCTCACGGTGTTCTTAGCCGGATCGAGCGGTAAACGACCATCATCACCGGTAATTTTGCTTAGGGTGATGCCGGGCTTGTTGGTAACGCGCATAATCACTTCGTCGCCGGGCTCATCAACGGCAAAACCTAACACATCGAATCCGCAAACTACGTTGGCTACCGTTGCCGGGGCGAAAACGTGAACGCTGTCGCCCTCCCGGCCCCCTGAAGGGGGAGCTAAAGGAGTGGGGGCTAATTCTTGTAACTTATTATCTTCCATTATTTAAAATATCAAACTATTGATCATCGCCTGCATAGCTTTTTGAAGCTAAGAAGCGGGGACTGTGTGATTCCCCTCTTGAGAGGGGTGGAGGGGTGTGTTATCCTGTATGGTTTATCGCTCGTATAACACACCCCTGCTCGCGCTCTTTTCCTCCGCGCCCCCTCTCAAGAGGGGATTTGAAAAAGCTTAATTCGCGCCTACGTTTATTAAATCAGCAAATACACCTGCGGCGGTTACTTCGGCACCTGCGCCGGGGCCTTTTACAACCAGTGGGCGCTCGCGGTACCTGTCGGTTGTGAAAGAGATGATGTTATCGCTGCCCGATAGCATGTAGAATGGGTGGTTTTCATCAACCATTTGTAGGGTGATGCTTACTTTGCCATTTTCAAGCTTACCAATGTAGCGTAAAACCTTGCCATCTTTCTCGGCCGCATCTTTCAGTTTGGCAAAGTGCGCGTCTTCGGTTTTAAGGGTAGCATAAAAGTCTTCAACGGTTTTGGCTTCAAGGCTGGCTTTTGGCAGTACGCTTTCAATTTCTACATCGCTTTCTTCCATCGCATAACCTGCATCACGGGCAAGGATGAGCATTTTACGCATAAAATCCTTGCCGCTCAGGTCGTCGCGCGGATCGGGTTCTGTGTAGCCTTTATCCTGTGCTTCTTTTACCACATCATGGAAGTTGGCATCGCCTTTAAAATTATTAAAGATGAACGAGATGGTGCCCGAAAGGATAGCCTCGATACGCTGCACCCTGTCGCCGCTGTTCATCAGGTTGTTAAGTGTGTTAATGATCGGCAGGCCTGCACCAACGTTGGTTTCGTAAAAGAAATCAACGCCATGGGCGCGGGCGGTATCTTTAAAAGTACGGTATTGCTGATAGCTGCCCGAGTTTCCTATTTTATTACAGGTAATAACCGAGATATTGGCTTTGAAAACCTCCTCGTAAAAAGCAATTGGCTTAGGGCTGGCGGTGTTATCAATAAATACGCAGTTAGGCAGGTTCATTTCCTTCATGCGCTCTACAAAATTAGCCAGGTCGGCTTCGTGTAGCGCGTTATCCAGATCATGCTGCCAGGTATCCAGCGAAATACCATCGCTGTTGAAAGTCATTTTGCGGGTATTGCTGATACCGGCTATTTTAACCTGGATACCGTTGTTATCTTTCAGGTATTGGGTATGGGCATTTAATTGGTTGAACAAAGTTTTGCCTATGTTGCCGGTACCCAAGCAGAATGCATGCAGGGTTTTAGTAAGCTGTACAAAAAAGGCATCGTGCACGGCGTTTAGCGCTTTTGATAAATCATTAGCCGAGATGATCACCGAGATATTATATTCTGAAGAACCTTGCGCTATAGCCCTTACGTTAACGCCGTTACGGCCCAACGCATGGAACAACTTGCCCGACATGCCGGGCGTTTGCTTCATGTTTTCGCCTACTATAGCCAGGATAGCTAAGTTTTTTTCGATTACGATATGCTCCAGTTTTTTGGCGGCCAGCTCCAGTTCAAACTCCTGCTCAATAACCTGTTTGGCTCTTTCGGTATCCTGAGGCTGAACGGCGAAAGTGATGCTGTGCTCTGAAGATGACTGGGTAATGAGGATCACGTTGATCTGCTCACGGGCCAGCAGCGAGAACAACCTGCCGCTAAAACCCGATTTACCAACCATGCCGCTACCCTCTAAATTGAGGATGCTGATATTATTGATAGATGAAATACCTTTGATAGGCAGGGTAGAAGCCTTGCAATCATGACGGATCACGGTACCCTCAAACTCCGGCTCGAAAGTATTTTTGATAACGATAGGAATCTTTTTCATGAAAGCCGGGATCATGGTTGGCGGGTAGATCACCTTGGCACCGAAGTAAGAGAGCTCCATCGCTTCGGTATAAGTAAGCTCGGTTAACGAGAATGCTTTTTTCACCATCCGCGGATCGGCGGTCATCATACCGTTAACGTCCGTCCAGATCTGAATTTCCTGGGCATTTAACGCCGCGCCGAAGATGGCAGCAGTATAATCAGAACCACCGCGACCTAAAGTAGTAGTCTGCCCGACATCGTTTGAGGCAATAAAGCCGGTAACGATCAGGGTTTTGCCTTTGTTTTCGGCATACAGGCCTTTTATCAGTTGTTCGGTAAGCTCGGTATTAACACGGGCATTGCCGAAGGCGCTATCCGTTTTGATTACGTCGGCGGCATCAACAAACAGCACATCGCCAAAATGCTGGGCGGCAATTTTGCTCACCATCAGAGTTGAACAGCGCTCGCCGAAAGCCAGTACCTGGTCGCGGGTTTTCGGGGTAAGTTCGCGCAGGGTAAGTACGCCCTGTAACAATTCTTCCAGCTGGTTGAAGTGGATTTTTAAGCGGGTAAGTGCCGGGTTTTGGTTTTGCACATCAAGCAGGGCTTTTACCGTATCAAAGTGGCGTTTTTCCAGCTCGGCCAGTCCGGCAGTAAATTCTTTGCCGTTTGCCGCATCTTCGGCCATAGCCGAGAGCAGGTTGGTTACGCCGCCCATGGCCGATAGCACCACCACCGGTTTCTCTTCATTTTTTACTTCATCCTTCAGGATGTTTAACAGGGTTTGGATGCTGGCTACAGACCCAACGGAAGTACCTCCGAATTTTAAAACTTTCATTTATGGTTTAGTAATCGTTCTATAACAAAAAAACCTTCCTCTTTGCGGAGGAAGGTTTTTTCTTTTGGTTTTCATTTTATGTTTTTACACCATACGATTATCTTCCTCCGAGGTTTATACCGGTGGTAATAATAATGGTAGAAATGGTGTTGTTAATTGTCATATATAATGTCGGTAAAGTAAGTAGATTATTTTCTGATTTGCAAGGATTATTTTACAAATTATGATTTTAGCAATAATTATCAACGAGTTAGTGCCTGATTTAACAGTTTTGTAAAAGGCGTAGTATAATTTCGGCACAGACATCCGCAGGATGCCGCTGTATTAAAAGCATCAGCATATAAATAACAAAGCCACCCCAATTAAAGAGGCGGCTTTGTTCGGATGATTATGTAATGCTTTAATGAATTAACTATGGATGTTGCGTCATTAAAAAATTAATCTATCCACTCAAACTTAGTGTAAGGCACCAGCACTTCGGGTACTTTAATACCTTTTTCAGTTTGGTTGTTCTCTAATAAAGTAGCCACGATACGAGGCAAAGCCAACGCGCTGCCATTAAGCGTATGCGCCAACTGCGTTTTACCATCGGCATTACGGAAACGCAGTTTAAGTCTGTTGCTCTGAAAAGTTTCGAAGTTTGATACCGATGATACTTCCAGCCAGCGTTGTTGCGCAGCGCTCCAGGTTTCCATATCGTAAGTTAAAGCCGAGCCAAAGCCCATATCGCCGCCGCAAAGGCGCAATACGCGGTAAGGCAAACCTAAGTTTTTCAATAAGCCCTGTACGTGATTGCTCATTAGTTCCAATATCTCGTACGATTTATCGGGATGTGCAATGGTAACAATCTCCACCTTATCAAACTGGTGCAAGCGGTTAAGGCCACGTACATGCGCGCCGTATGATCCAGCTTCGCGGCGGAAACATGGCGTATGCCCGCAATTGCGGATAGGTAGCTGGTCTTCTTTCACAATAACGTCGCGGTACAGGTTGGTGATAGGTACCTCGGCAGTAGGGATGAGGTACAGGTTATCAATACCTACATGATACATCTGCCCTTCCTTATCCGGCAGCTGTGATGTGCCGAAACCTGATGCTTCATTCACCATCAGCGGTACGCTTACTTCGCTATAGCCAGCTTTTTCGGCCTCGTCAATAAAATAATTGATGAGTGCGCGTTGCAGTTTGGCACCTTTGCCTTTATATACCGGGAAACCGGCACCGGTTATTTTAACACCAAGTTCAAAATCTATCAGGCCGTATTTGGCAGCCAGTTCCCAATGCGGCAGGGCATCGGCAGGCAGTTCCGGTTTATCGCCGTTCTCTAAAACAACTTCATTATCCTCGGGCGTAAGGCCTTTGGGTACCGAGCTGTGGGGCAGATTGGGTAGCAAAACCAGTTTTTGGTAAAGCTCTTCTTCTGTGGCAGCAAGCAGATCGCCAAATTTTTTGATCTCTTCTTTCCATGCACCGGTTTTAGCTTTGATGCCTTCGGCTTCGTCTTTTTTGCCGGTACGCATCAGCTCGCCTATTTGTTTTGCAGCTGCATTGGCCTCGGCCGAAACGTTATCCATACTGGTTTGAGTGGAGCGGCGTTTATCATCCAGTTCAATTATTTCATCAACCAGTTCGGGCTGTTTAAAATTTTTTACAGCCAAACGTTCCAAAACCTGTTCCCGGTTATCACGGATATAACTAACTTGCAGCATTATTTTATTTTTTAGGCAAAGATATAATCAGTTGGCAGTTTGTAGTGTGCAGTTTGCAGTTTTTTATTCAGGATGCTATGCTTCAGTAATAAATGCAAATAGCCAGTCACTTACCAAAACTGAATTGCCTACTGCAAACTGATAACTGCAAACTAACTAATGCCCGGTAAACTATACTTAGTTCCAACCCCGATAGGTAACCTTGAGGATATGACCTTCAGGGCCATCCGTGTGCTGAAAGAGGCCGATCTGATTTTGGCCGAGGATACCCGTACTTCGGCACCTATGCTGAAACATTTCGAGATCCATCAAAAAGTGTTTTCGCACCATCAGCATAATGAACACCAATCAAGCAACGAGATAGTGAAATTTTTGCTGGAAGGGAAAAACATTGCGCTCATCTCGGATGCCGGTACGCCGGCCATTTCCGACCCGGGATTTTATCTGGTGCGCGAGGCTTTAAAGTTCAATATCGCTGTTGAGTGTTTGCCCGGTGCTACTGCTTTTGTGCCGGCGTTGGTTAACTCCGGCTTCCCTACAGATAAGTTTTGCTTTGAGGGTTTTTTGCCGTTGAAAAAAGGTCGGCAAACCCGCTATAAATTTTTAGCGCTTGAAGAGCGTACCATTATACTTTACGAGTCGCCGCACCGTTTGTTAAAAACGCTGGATGAGATGGCCACCTATTTTGGTGCCGACAGGCAGATCTCGGTATCGCGCGAACTAACCAAAATGTTTGAGGAAACAGTACGGGGTACAGTTGCCGAGGTAAAGCAGTACTTTGAAACCCATCCTATGAAAGGCGAGTTTGTGATGTGCGTGGCCGGGGCTCCGACTAAACCGACCAAGGGGAAGTATGACAGGGATGAGGAGGAGGAATAAATAGTATATAAATTTACCCAGACGTCATTGCGAGGAACGAAGCAATCCCCGATAAGCAGGTTCGCCCTGTATAGTTCGCGATTGCTTCGTTCCTCGCAATGACGGACGGGAATCATATCTTACATGAAAAAAAACCTACCATTAGCTATACTATCAGGTCTGCTTTTGTGGATAGCCTGGCCGCCTACACCTTATACCACTTTTTTACTGTTTATTGGCTTTGTGCCAATGTTGCTGGCTATCGAAAACATTATTAAAGATGATAAGGCAAAAAAAGGCAGACGCGTATTCAACACCGCCTTCATTGGTTTTTTAATCTGGAATACGCTTTGCGTTTACTGGGTTTATAATGCCCTTAAAATAGTGGGCGAAATTGTAGCAATTCCTATTACATTGATCCCTTATTCGCTTGGGCCCTTGTTAATGGCTGCGGCTTTTTGGCTGTACTACAGGTTAAGATTAGTTGCTCCGCGATGGGTGGCGCTCATTGGCCTTGTTTGTTTTTGGGTAGGTTACGAGTACCTGCACCAAAGCTGGGATCTGAATTTTCCGTGGATGACTTTGGGCAATGGTTTTGCCATTTCGCACCAGTGGGTACAATGGTATGAGTATACCGGCGTTTACGGCGGTACATTGTGGGTCTGTACAATTAATATCCTCGTGTTTTTGATTTACGTTGGCCTCCGCGAAGCGCAAACAAAAAATACCCGTTTATCGCTAATCGGCGTTGCGTTAGTGGTTTTATTGGCACCGCTTGGCTACTCGCTGTCGGTTTATAGCAATTATGTTGAGGAGCAAAACCCATCAAACGTAGTGGTGGCACAGCCCAATATTGACCCTTATGAAAAAGAGGGGAATATTCCGGCTAATTTGCAGGTTGATATCCTGATCCATCTTTCGCGGCAGATAGCGCAGCCTAATACCGAGTATTTTATCTGGCCCGAAACGGCTTTACCCGAATATATTGATGAGGATAAACTGCGAAGCAGCAACCTGATAGGGCAGGCCCGCTTCTTTTTGCGCAATTACAAAAATGCAAACCTGATAACCGGTGCCGAAACGTATAAAACATATGATACCAGGGCCACCGAAACTGCCAAGCCGATGCAGGAGGGAGGGTTTTATGACAGCTACAACACGGCCCTGAGCATTGAAAACGGCGACAGGCTGCAAACCTACCATAAATCGCGATTGGTACCCGGTGCCGAGTCGTTGCCGTTTGGCAATGCGCTATCGTTCCTGAAGCCGGTATTTGAACATCTGGGCGGTGCTACCGGTACTTATGCTCCTGATAAAGATGCGGGTGTGTTTTACTCGCAAAGCGGCATTGGTGCTGCGCCATCAATTTGTTTTGAATCTATCTGGGGCGGCTATGTTGCCCGGTCGGTTAAAAAAGGGGCGCAGTTTATAGCGATAATTACCAATGATGGCTGGTGGGAAAACACTTCAGGCAAAGATCAGCACCTGGATTATGCCAAGCTGCGCGCCATCGAAACCCGCCGCTGGGTTTGCCGCTCGGCCAATACCGGGATCTCGGCATTTATCAACCAACGGGGCGATGTGGTTAAACATACCGAATGGTGGACCAAAACTGCCATTAAGCAGGATATCAACTTAAACAGCGAACTTACCTTTTATGTGAAGCACGGTGATTATATTCCGCAGGCAGGTTGTATACTTACAGGTGTAGGTGTGTTGTTTTTGCTGGGGATGCGGTTGAAGAGAAAGCAGGTATTAACTGCTTAATCAAGTACCGAAAGCGTAGTCTGGATAATATCATCAAAAAAAGCGCGGTCCTGAATTGATTTTGCCGATACCTGCAAGCCTTTAATGGTATTAGATATGAAACGGGCAAGCGCGCGGGCATCCTGGCGGGCCGTGATCTCGCCGGTTTCCTGGCCGCTTTTTATAGCGTAGTGGAAAGCATTTTCCATTGTTTGCACACTTTTACAAATCATTTCTTTTACACAATCATCGTGCGATGCTACTTCAATTTCGGCATTCACCATAAAACAGCCTTTTTGCTGATCATCTTTTATCAGGTCATCAACAGTTAGTTCAAGCAGTTTTTTTATAGCCGCCTTGGCGCTGCCGTTGGTTTTAATGATGTTACAAACGTGCTGATCGGCCTTTTTCTGATAGCTTTCAAGGGCTTTAATATACAGGGTATGCTTATCTGTAAAAGTATCGTACATGCTTGACCGGCTTATGCCGAGGCCATCTACCAGATCCTGCATAGAGGTGCCATTGTATCCCTTGTTCCAAAAAATACAGATGGCCTTATTCAGTACCTCTTCTTCATCAAAATCCTTGGTTCGTGCCATAATAAAAAAAGCTTCGCCTGTTTTAAAAGGCAAAGCTATTCATTTTTAGTTAATTGTTTAAACGCGAACCTTAGCTTACCTTATACCGCCGCTGGCAATAATGATCTCGCCGGTTAACCAACGTGAATCATCAGATGCCAGGAACACGGCCACAGGCGCTATATCATTTGGCTGACCGATACGGCCAAGCGGCGTTGTCGCTTCCATATTTACCTGAAAATCACTACCGATAAAACCCGCGGTATGTGTACCCTCAGTTTCAACCATGCCTGGGTTAATGGCGTTTACACGGATTTTCTTTGGACCAAGCTCTTTTGATAATACCTGTGTGATAGAATCAACCGCGCCTTTTGTGCCGGTGTAGATAGCACTTTGCGGAGGAGTGATACGGGTTACAGTTGAGCTGATGTTAATTATGCTGCCACCTTTATCACCAAAGCTGGCCACAGCACCTTTGGTTGCCAATAATAACCCTAATACGTTGATATTAAACTGACGGTGAAACTCTTCTTCAGTTACATCCTCGATAGGGGTAAATTGATATACACCGGCATTATTAACCAGGATATCGGCCGAACCGAAAGCCTCAGTTGTTGTTGCGAAAATACGCTCCACATCGGCGGTTTTTGAAACATCGCCCTGCACTGCGATAGCTTTGCCGCCATTGCCGGTAATATCAGCAACTACTTTATCCGCGCCTGCTTTATCTGACGAGTAATTTACCACTACCGTAGCACCTTCTGCTGCTAATCCTCTTGCTATTTCGGCACCGATGCCTTTTGATGCTCCGGTTACAACGGCTACTTTGTTTTCTAACTTTTTCATTTTTTTCAGATGTTTTGTTTTGTGTTTTTGGAATGTTTGTTCCGCAAATGTAAGCCTGTTTTGGAATAATCGTTCCTGAATTAATTTTTATTAGGCAGGGATGACAAAAGGAGGGGAAGAAGAGAGGCAGGACAGTAAGAGTAAAGAGGCAGGAGAAGAAGAATGAAGAAGCAGGAGAAGAAGCAAGAAAGCAAGAATAAAGAGGCAAGAACGCGAATGGAAGGAAAATCTTAGTGGTATTATTTGTGTTGCTGAGACTTAGCATGCGGGGGGGCACACGCGGCATGCGTGCGCCCAATGTCATTAAGTTAAGGAAATCTCCCAGAGGGAGAACAGCTTTGTAGTAAAATATTCAGCTTGCTAAGCCGTGCCAGAGGTACGGAACGTCGGCGTTGTGTACCTCTGGCACACTAAAAATTCGATATATTTCATTTTCTACAAAGCTTTTGCACCTCTGGTGCAGCCAACCAAATCTCTTAACTTAATGACATTGTGCGTGCGCCAGCTGTAGCATAAAATTTACTTATTTAATTTAGCAGTTTCAATACTACTCCTCGGTAGCCATTTCATTCCGCTTCAGCACAAAAGCCATCAGATCATGAATAGGCTGCTTGATGATTTTACCCGTTTTTACACCGTGAAGGTGGCACAGCGAGGTAAGCTCATCGGCAAAAGAGTAGGCTATTGAGCCAACAAAATGGCATTTGTATTTATGGTATTCGGGGTACGATTTGATATTGCTTTCAATAAACTCCACCAGGCCGTCAACCAGCATGGCGTGGCCGTACTCGGTTTCTTTAATCTCGCTTACAAACTTGCTGAACGATGCCAGGTAGGTATTGGCGTTAGGCTTTTGGTAAACGTTTTTAATAACGATTTCTTTGTTGAGGTGATATGCCCGGTTAAATTTAAGGCTGATATCGTGCGGCATATTGCCGTATAAAAAATCGGTGATCAATTTTTTGCCGAACCAGGTGCCCGATCCTTCATCGCCCAGCACAAAGCCCAGGCCGTGCTGTCCGTCGTAAATACTTTCACCATCAAAATAAGAAATATTACTGCCGGTACCCATTACGCAGCAAATGCCTTTTTCGTGCCCGCAGGTCGCGTAGGCGCAACCCAGCAGGTCGCTATCAACACTGATGTATGATTTTGGGAAGTGCTGGCTAAGCGCGTTGGATACAATTTCGTGCCTGTCGGGACTGCTGCAGCCTGCGCCAAAAAAATAGATCTCAGAAATTTCAGACGCCAGGGCCACCATCTCGGGGGCCTGATCAAGCACTATACGTGCTATTTCTTTTTCAGTTAAAAAGTAGGGATTTAATCCGGCGGTAAGGAACGAACGCGTTTCCTGGTCTGAAACGGTGAGCAGCCAGTCGGTTTTTGATGACCCGCTATCTGCAACTAAGATCATAGACAAATTTCTTCGAGCGCTTTATTGGTGAGTGGTTTGTGGATAAACTGGGTGATGTATTTATTATCGGCCGATTCGCGGATATCGGTCGGATCAAGCGATGAAGATAACATATAGATCCTGATCCCTTTTTTGGCAATATCCAAACCGTCAAACTCGTGCAAAAATTCAAACCCGTTCATCACTGGCATCCTGATATCAAGGAAGATCACATCCGGGTCAACCGTTCCGTCTTTCAAAAGCTCGATAGCTTCCATGGGCGATTGCCTCACGATGATCTGCTCGGCAAATTTATTGCTCTCCAAAACCCTGCGCGTAACAAAGTTATCGATGTAGTTATCATCAATAAGCAAACAGGTTTTGAAAGGGACGGTCATATTTCAAAAATAGGGTTTTAAACTTATTATTAAAATGTTTTTTTTGGATTGTTAACGTAAGTACCTTAAAGTAAGTTTTGTTTTTGCTTAAAAAACAAGCAGATACTGAAATGAAAAACCCTTCTTTGCCTGGCAAAGAAGGGTGATAGGGTTTGTATAAGGCCCGGAGCCTTAAATACAATTACTGTATGTTAATACTGTTGGTGATCTGCTTCAGCATAATCTCGGCCTGTTTACTCTGGTATTGGGCAGCAAAAAACTTCGATTGCGCATCAAGGTAGTTACGCTGCGCTTCCCTAACTTCCAGCGGAGTAATATTGCCCAGCTTATATTTATCAAGGGTGATATCAAGGTTGCGTTTGTTCAGGTTAACATTTGCCTCTTCCAGCTTTACCAGGTCCAGGCCGGATAAATAGGTCACAAAAAGATTATTGATCTGCGCTTCCACATTCAGCTTGGCCTGTTTGGCGCTGATATTGGCATTATCAATCTGGATTTTTGCATTTTTTTCGCGGCGGTTTTGGTTAAAGCCATCAAATATGTTGATTGTGGCCGTAAGCCCGTAGTTAAAACCATGCACATTTTGCGATAGCGTGAAACCAGCAGGCGTTTTGCTGTTGGTAAACGTGTAGCCGGAGGTAAGGCCTACCTGCGGGTACCGGGTTGCCCGTACCTGCTTCAGGTTAATCTCGGCCAGGCGCTGGTTAATTTGTGCCGACAGGATGGTTGGATTTTGCAGCTGAGCATTATTGATCACATCGGCCAGGGCCAGCTTATCATCAACAATGATGGTATCGGCAACCGAAAAATCGGTTTGCAGATCGCGGATAAGCAACTGGTTAAGCTGAATTTTGGTGGTTTTAAACTGCTGGTACTGGATAACGAGGTTGCCGGTATCGGTGTTCAGATTAACCTGTGCATTCAACACTTCAAGCCTTGAAGCACGGCCCACATTAAATTTATCGGTGGCGATACGCAGTTGGGTGCGCGAGATGGCTATAGCGCCCTTTAAGGCCTTCACCTGCTCGTTTTGGCTGATGAGGCTGTAATAGGTATCAACCACGTTAGCAACGGTGCTTTGGATGGTATCCTGCAGGCGCAGGATGCCAAGCTTATCTAGTTGTTTTAACTGATCGTAATTGGCAAACATAGCAAAACCATCAAAAATGGTCCAGTTAAGGGCTACGCCGTAATTGTTGTTAGAGTTTTTGGCGTTGCGGATATTGTTTACCGTACCATCATTACGGGTTTGCTTGGTGGTTTGGCGGCTGTTATTATCGGTAAAATTACCATTTAACTGCGGCAAAATACCGGCATTGCCCAGCGTAACATTGTTTGATGCTATGCTTGAGTTATTTTGCGACAGCTTAATATTATAGTTGTTTTTCAGAGCTATCTCCACGGCTTCTTTCAGGGTAAGCAGCGGAGCCTGCGGCTGCTGGGCTTTCGCGATGGTGATGGCTGTCGCGAAAGAGAATACCAGGCAAGCTATTTTCTTGATCATCATATTTAATTACAGGTTTTCGATCAGTTTAGGTTCTTCATGGTGATGCGGGCGGCGGGCAGCCTCCGCAATTTCGGCCTCTGCAGCCAGATCTTCCGGATCATGGTCGTGGTCTTTACGGGTTTTGGCGGCCATCAGCATATACATCATCGGGATAATATAAAGCGTTAACACCAGCGAGAACAGCATCCCGCCCATAATTACAATACCCAATGATACACGGCTTTTTGCACCTGCACCCAGCGCAAAAGCGATAGGCACAGAACCCAGCACCACGGCCAAACTGGTCATGAGGATGGGGCGTAAACGGGCGGTGGCGGCTTCAATAACGGCCTCATATTTGGCTATACCCTGTTCCATACGCTGGTTGGCAAACTCAACAATCAGGATGCCGTTTTTAGTTACCAGGCCTACAAGAGTGATGATCCCGATCTCGCTGAAAATATTAAGCGTTTGGTTAAACAGCCAAAGCGAAAGGAATGCACCCGAAATAGCCAGTGGTACGGTAAGCATTACGATAAACGGATCGATAAAGCTTTCAAACTGGGCGGCCAATACCAGGTAGATGAGCAACAGCGCAAAACCAAAGGCAAACAAAATGTTTGATGAACCCTCTGCATAATCCCTTGAAGGGCCGCTAAGCGCTGTGCTGAACGTATCATCCAACAAACCTTTGGCAATCCTGTCCATCTCTTTAATACCATCGCCAACAGTATAGCCCGGCGCTAAACCGGCCGATACTGTGGCCGATTTATAGCGGTTAAAGTGATAAATAGCCGGAGGCGTTGCACCTTCGGTAGTTTTCACCACGTTATCCAGCTGTACTAAATTACCTTTTGAGCTGCGTACGTAAACCGATTTCAGATCAAGAGGCTGATCGCGGTTGGCCCTGTCAACCTGGGCTATTACCTGGTATTGTTTACCGTTGATGAGGAAATAATCTAAACGGCCGGCGCTATAGTACAGCTGCAGGGTTTGGGCAATATCATCAACAGAAACCCCCAAATCGCGGGCTCGCTCACGATCGGTTACTACGCGCAGCTCGGGTTTGGTGAATTTCAGGTTTACGTCTGTTCCCTGGAAAACAGGGCTTTTGGATACCTCGGTAAAAAACTGGGGCAGCACCTTGCGAATCTTTTCAAAATCCTGGTTTTGGATTACGTATTGTACCGGCAGCGAGGTGCGTGAACCCGAACCGCCGCCGCTGATGGTTTGTTCCTGCACTACAATGGCGCGGGCATCGGGCATGCGTTTCAGTTTTTTGTTCATCCAGTCGGCCAGTTCCTGCTGTGTGCGCACGCGCTGATCCGGTGCTACTAAGCCAACCCTGCCAAAACCGGTATTGGATGCGCCGCCGCCGCCAAATGATGGCGAAACAATCTCGAGGTTAATATTAGCCTCGGGAATGGAATCTTCAACCAGGTTGGAGATCTTGTCCATGTATTTAGTCATGTACTCGTAGGTGGCACCTTCCGATCCGGTAACGCTGTAACGCAGTAAGCTTCGGTCATCCAAAGGGGCAAGCTCGGATGGGATTACATTAACCAGTACGCCGATTATAATAACCGATGCGGCAAGGATCACAAACGATACCCATTTACGCTTCATAAATTTTACCAGCGATTCGTGGTATGATTTAACCATGTTAACGAAGAAGGGCTCCGTACGTTCGTAAAACTTAGATTTCTTCTGGTCTTTACGAATAAGTTTCACGTTCAGCATCGGCGTTAATGACAGCGATACGAAAGCCGAAATCAATACCGAACCGGCAACCACCACCGCAAACTCGCGGAATAAACGGCCCGTAAAACCTTGTAAAAACACGATAGGTAAAAACACCGCCGCCAAAGTAACCGAGGTGGAAACAACCGCGAAAAATATCTCGGCCGAACCTTCAAAGGCCGCTTTGCGGATGGCCATACCTGCTTCTACCTTTTTGTAGATGTTTTCTGTTACCACAATACCGTCATCCACCACCAGCCCCGTTGCCAGTACGATACCGAGCAGGGTTAGGATATTGATGGAGAAACCGAAGATGTACATGATAAAGAAGGCCCCGATCAATGATACCGGGATATCTATCAAGGGGCGGAAAGCAATGAGCCAATCGCGGAAGAAAAGGTAAATGATAATTACCACCAGCACAAAGGCCACAATTAGCGTTTCCTCCACCTCAGAAATGGATTGGTTGATGAACCTTGTATTATCCAAAGCCACTTTTACCGAAATATCGGGCGGAAGATCTTTTTTGATCTGCTCTAAACGGGCATAAAAATCTTTGGCTATCTGCACATAGTTGGCACCAGGCTGCGGCACAATGGCCAAAGCCACCATCGGCACACCCGATTCTTTAAAAATAGTTTCTTCGTTGGCCGAACCTAATACAGCATAACCCACATCGCGCAGGCGGATAACCCGGTTGCTATCGGTACGGAGAATGAGGTTGTTAAAATCCTGCTCGGTGGCCAGCTTACCCAGGGCCCTGATGGTAACCTCGGTATTGTTGCCTTCAATTTTACCTGCAGGAAGCTCCACGTTCTCTTTAGCCAAAGCGGCACCTATATCGGTAGCGGTAAGGCCTTGTGCCGAAAGCTTGGTAGGATCGATCCATAAGCGCATAGCGTATTGGCGCTGGCCCTGTACGTTAATAGTACTTACGCCGGGGATGGTTTGCAGGCCTTCTAACAAAACGTTTTCGGCGTAATCATCCAGTTGGTTAATGTTACGGGTGTTACTGCTTACGGTGAGGGTGATGATCTGGTCGGCACTGGCATCGGCCTTGGTTACTACCGGCGGGGCGTTAATATCCTGCGGCAGTTGGCGCTGGGCCTGGCCAACCTTGTCGCGCACGTCGTTGGCGGCGGTCTCGAGATCGGCATCCAGATCAAACTCAACGGTAATATTGCTCGAACCTACCGAACTGGTTGAAGAGATGTTGCGGATACCCGGAACACCGTTGATAGCCTTCTCTAAAGGCTCGGTGATCTGCGATTCGATTACATCGGCGTTGGCACCCGAGTAACTGGTAGATACGGAGATGATAGGCGGATCCACAGAAGGGAAATCCCTCACCCCTAAAAATTTATAGCCGATAATACCGAACACAACAATAACCACAGACATTACTGTTGCCAATACCGGCCGTTTTATACTTACTGATGATAAACTCATATCGGTTTATTTAATAACTTTTAAAATTTTCAAAGGCACTTTTGGTCGCATCTGGATGAGGCCCGATACCACCACGCTGTCGCCGGGATTAAGGCCCTCAATAACCTGGATTTTGGTGTCGGTACGCATATCGGTTTTAACCGGTTTTGATGCCGCGGTGCCGTTTTTATAGATCCAAACAATACTGCTTTTTAAATCAGGAATAACGGCTTGTGTTGGCAGCAGGATGGTTTTGGGGATCTGATCTAACGTTAAATTAATTTTGGCAAAGCTGCCTGCGGTAAGCAAACCTTTAGGGTTCGGCGCTTTGGCGCGTACGGTAATGGTACGCGAAGCGGCATCGATAGATGGATCGATAGCGTAAACGGTACCTTCAAATTTCTCGCGTGAGCTTTCTGTGCTAAACCTGATTTTACTGCCAATGGTAAGGATAGACAGGTAACGCTCGGGCACGGCAAAAGTAACCTTGGCCGGATCGATATTCACCAGATCGGCAATGGGTGATGACGGCGACAGGTAGCTGCCGGGACTTACATTACGTAATCCGATTGTGCCCGAAAATGGCGCGCGGATTTCGGTGCGGGCTATCTGCGCTTTGATCACATCGGCGGCAGCCTTTAACGAGTTTAAGCCGGTTAACGAAGTGTCATACTCTTCCTGGCTGATGGCTTCTTTTTGCAGCAACTGCCTGTTGCGGTTTTCCTGCTGGCGGGCCAGGGCTACCTGGTATTGGTTTTGCTGCAATGAAGCCTCGAGGTCTGAATTGTAAACTTTAACCAATAACTGGCCTTTTTTTACCTTACTGCCCTCGCTAAAGTAAATATTGGTGATATTGCCGGCAGTTTGGCTCACCAGGCTTACTTTTTCATTAGCGTCGATATTGCCGGTAATGTCAATAACATTGCGTACGGCGGTATCTTTTACAATCATCACATTAACGCCCACCGGGCCGCCGCCTTTATTTTTCCCTCCCTTACCCGAAGCCATAGCGGCAGCGGATTTTTTTGCCCCCTCGCTAAAAAATTTATTGTAAACTAAATAGGCAACCAGCAAAGCAAGTGCCGTGTAAATGATATACTTTGTTTTCATACTGTTTTTTAATCCGTGTGTGGTTTAGCTTGTAGGGTTGTTGTTTGGGTTGATATTAATGGTTTTAAATTGTTGTGCATGCGGGTTAGTACGCTTTCAAATACCTGCATCTCGGCGGTAGAGATGCCCTCGGTAATGTCGGTGTTGATATTTTCGAAAGTCTCCACTATTTGCGGAACCGCCAGTTTGGCCTTTTCGGTTACGCGCAGTAATTGCTGGCGCCTGTCGTTCGGGTTGTTTTCGCGGTAAACAAAGCCTTTTGCGGTAAGCAGGTTGATGATGCTCACCATGGCCGATTTATCTTTGCCCAAAATGTGCGCCAGCGCGTTTTGCGTAAGCTGCCCATCATGAAAATAAATGAGCGATAATATGTAATGATATCGCGAAACATCCAGATGCCCGGTATGTTTAACCAATACGTTTAAGTACAATTTACCTAAGCGGATCAGTTTGCGCGAAATAGGTTCAATTAGTTCCATTTTGAAAATCAGCTGTAAAACTAACAGGCCAATGTTAAGAATAGTTGCATGTATCAACCATTTTACAACGTCACATAAACGCTACGAAATGCACATACTTAACTGATTATATAATTTTTATAAATTGCGGCCATGAAACTGACCAACCTACGCACGTTAATTTTACTGACGATTTTAATTATGAGTACTACCATCAGCGAGGCCGCCGCCAATGCCACTATCAGCTATAATGTTTCGTTTCCTGAAGCCCAGGCGCATTATGCCGATATTGAAATGCATATTACCGGCCTCAAACAAAACACCCTCGAACTGAAGATGCCCGTATGGACACCGGGCTCGTACCTGGTTCGTGAGTTTGCAAAAAACATCGAATCGTTTAGCGCCGAGGCCAACGGAAAAGCCATTGCCTCGCCCAAAATCAATAAAAATACCTGGCAAATTGTTACAAAAGGAGTTTCGGCCGTAACGGTAAAATACCGTGTTTACGCTTTTGAACTTTCGGTGCGCACCAGCTTTGTTGATGCTTCGCACGGTTTTCTTTCAACTACGGGCATCTTTGTTTACCCGGCCAATATGCTGCACTCGCCGGCAACTATCCATATCATCCCCTATAAAAACTGGGATAAGGTTTCAACCAGTTTAGAGATGGTAAACAATGATCCCTTTACACGTCACTCGCCCAACTTTGATATCCTGTTCGATTCGCCTATCGAAGTAGGTAACCAGGATGTTTTCGGGTTCGATGCATCTGGCGTGCATTAT
Source organism: Mucilaginibacter celer (assembly GCF_003576455.2). Taxonomy (NCBI): domain Bacteria; kingdom Pseudomonadati; phylum Bacteroidota; class Sphingobacteriia; order Sphingobacteriales; family Sphingobacteriaceae; genus Mucilaginibacter; species Mucilaginibacter celer. The sequence goes on along the minus strand of NZ_CP032869.1, from coordinate 5,671,820 downwards.
GAAATTTGCATGTACGGCGGCGGTAACTACGATAAAGAAAAGCTAAAAGCCGATCTGCATAAAATTGTTGACCAGGAAGTAGCCGTATTTGGCGAAAACCCTAATAAGCATTATGTATTCATCGTTCATAACCGCCAGCGCAATGGCGGCGGCCTGGAGCACCTAAGCTCGACAGTTTTAGGCGCATCGCGCGATAGCTATGCGAATGATAAAGGGTACCAAAGCTTTTTGAGCCTTGCTGCTCATGAGCATTTTCACCTGTGGAACGTGAAACGTTTACGCCCCATTGTATTAGGCCCCTTTGATTATGATAACGAAAACTACACCACCAACCTGTGGATAGCCGAAGGTTTTACAGAATACTACCAGGGCATCATTGTACGCCGTACGCAGTTGTTCCCGGTTGAGAATTATTTTGATGCTTTGGAATCGGAGTTCAACACCCTTGAAAACCTGCCGGGCCGCAACGTACAAACCGTAGCCGAATCGAGTTTTGATGCCTGGATTAAAGCCTACCGCCCTAACGAAAACTCGAACAATACCACCATATCATACTACAACAAAGGTGCTATTGTGGGTATGATGCTCGATTTGGAGATTATTAACGATAGCAAAGGCAAATACAAACTGGACGATGCCATGAAATACATGTACACCCAGTACTACAAAACCCTGAAACGCGGCTACACCGATGCCGAGTTTAAAGCCGCCTTCGAAAAATTTGCCGGCAAAAAACTGGATGATTTTTACGCCAAATACATTAATGGCTTAACCCCGGTTGATTACAATAAATACCTGGGCTACGCCGGCTATAAACTTGTTGACGAACTGGCCGATAAAAACGATGCTACTTTAGGCGTAAGCACCGTAACCACCGGAGCCAAAAAGGTAATAGTTACCAGCGTACAGCGCGGAACTGCTGCCTACATAGACGGCATTAACGTTAACGACGAAATTACCGCCATTGACGGCACCCCGGTTACCGATGCTGCCGCCATGATAAACGGCAAAAACCCGGGCGACAAAATCCAGGTAACCGTAACCCGCGACGGACAGGCCATTATTTTACCTGTTACCTTGCTGAAAAGCACCCGTGTTAAATATAATATTACAAGTGTGGATAACCCGAGCAAGCAGCAATTGGCTGTGCGGAAGAAGTGGTTGAGTTTGTAAGAGATTTGATTTGATATTGGAAAGGTCGGCGGGAGCGTCGGCCTTTTTTTGTTGGGATGGGATTGGTTAGGCGATGAAACCGAAGCCAGTTATAATTGTATAATTTTATAATATGGCAGATGTGCATTCAAAAGAAACCCGCAGCTACAACATGTCGCGAATCAAAGGTAAGGATACCAAGCCCGAGCTTTTGGTGCGCAAGTTTCTGCATAAAAACGGTTTTCGATATCGTTTGCATGTTAAGGATATGCCGGGCAAACCAGATATAGTACTGCCAAAATATAAAACCGTGATTTTTATACATGGGTGCTTTTGGCACGGGCATGAGGGATGTAAAAAAGCAGCTTTACCAGCAACAAGAACCGAATGGTGGAAAAACAAAATTAATAAGAATATGGAGAACGACGCAAATGCTGAAGCGGTCTTAATGTCAACTAATTGGAGAGTTATAATTATTTGGCAATGCGAAATGAAGGCTGGCTGGGACATAGCATTGTTAAACAAGTTGTCGCATTTTTATCCAAAAAAATAACCATTTTTGTTTTTTGCTTTATTATATGACCTATATTAGAATATTAAAAGACGGTAAATCTCAAGTTATAAAAGATTTAGCCTTTAGTTCTTTGTTAAATAATACATTGCCGGATCAAGACAAGTCAATACGCGAGTTAATATCTGAATTCGATAAAGCAATACAACTAACTGATCCGTCCGTAACTAAAGATGCGCTGAATAATGTTCATGGTGATTGGTATGAGTGGCTTTTAGCGATTGCTGCGTGGAATTATTGTGTTGATAATGAACACGCCAACCTTGTATTACTAACGCCCAATATTAGTCAATTTACTATAGCAAAACTATATAATGAAAAACTATATGGTTTGATCTTAGATTTAAGACAGAAAGTTCTCTTGTCTTCCTCTGTTCAACTTATTTCTTCAAATCCAGATTTCGTTATTATTGATAGATCCTTGGTTAATAAAATAATACCAAATCTTACTAAGATTACCACAATCGATCAAAATGAGATTATTAAAATAGATCAAGCTCATAGAGCTTTTGAAGGGGAATGTGACTTTGACGATATAATAGGCTATATATCCGTAAAAACCTCATTTAGGCCAGATCGACGTCTACAGATTTCGCATGAAGGGAGTTTGATGAAAGCAATATATACTCATTTACAAACGAGAGAATGGATATTAAATCCTAAAGGAATTAAATATTACGCAATGGCAACAAAGGTAGGACTTCCAGATAGATTGTCATTAAAAACAGTTGCGACCCATAGTATAACTTCAGTACAAAGTATTCCACAGGCCGCCGTTGATGATGTATTTGAAGTAGATACTATGCGACAAGCTCAGATTGTGTTTGAACGGATTTTGAATCCTTAGCCAATAACTGCTTCTTTATTGCTATGCCTAATGCTTTAGCTAATCCGGGTGGCACAGCGTTTCCTATTTGCTTTCCACCACTAACTAAAGTTACTTTTTCTCTGTTTTTAACTTTGAATGTCCAATCATAAGGGAAACTTTGTAATGATGCCATTTCTATTGTACTCAATCCCCTGTTTTCAAAGGGATGGATATACATCCCTTTGGCAGGGTTATAGCCAGCAGTTCTGATTGTAACTGAAGGTAGATCTGATATTAATCTACCAAAGGTATCATTACCTTGATGCTTGCCGTTTTTCCAGCATTGGGGTCTTAAGTCCATTGGCAAAGCTTTGAAATTTTCTCCCTGTTTTATGTAAGTCATTCTATCTACAACTTTTTCAGAAATATTCATCAGCGCAAAGTCTGGTCTCTCAATGTTACTTGCAGGGATTTTTTCAAATGCCTCATTTACAGAAACCCATTTGTTATGTTTTTTAAATGGAATAGTATCTAAATCCTTTATAAACATCTGATAATGTTTTTCATCTTTAAAGTTTGTAGGAAAAGGGAATGCAGGATTTTCTACTCCTTTTATACCGATAAGGAAAAATCTTTCGCGTCTTTGAGGAACTCCATAGTTTGCTGCGTTTAGGACTGTGTAAGAAATTCCATAGCCTAAGCCCTTGAATTTTTCCACCATGTATTCTATAACATCTGAATGTTTTCCTTGGGTTATACCGACAACGTTTTCAAAAATAAAGGCTTCTGGTTCAATTCCTTTAACCATTCGCACAAACTCAAGGAACAAGTCGCCATTACGTTCATCATTTTTACCTAACTTTTTCCCAATATTGCTAAACGGTTGGCAAGGTGCTCCACCAACCACTAAAGATGCTTGTCCTTTTTCTAAGCCGGATAAAGCAAGTAATTCGTCAACTTCGATATCTCGAATATCACCCGGGATACGTTTCCTTATTTTACCCTCTTCAATTTTAATGCCGTCTTCAAATAATTTCCACTCCGGGCGATTATATCTTAATGTCTCTCTGCAATCAGTATCATATTCTACACAACTAACTGTATGTAGGCCTGCATCTTCCAAGCCAATATCTAACCCGCCAGCGCCTGTAAATAAACTTATTACAGGAAAATTACGAACCTTTTGAGTCGAGTTATTGCTTTGTGAAATATCGATATATTCAGTTCCTGTTTTTTTATTTTTGCTAATCATTTGATTTGACTTTGATCTTTCGTTGGCGTTTATAAATTCCAGCTGGTTCAGCGGCAATATTTAATGAGGATATTTCGGGGTTAAAGTTCTCACAGCCAATAACATTTAAACACTGAAGTAAAAATGAGGCGCTAAACTTCCCTCGGCTAATTTTACTATCTACACTGGCCTTGGTTTCAGTTATTCCAATGTCTTTTAATAGAGCAACTAATTCATCATTAGATACGCCACGCCTTACCAACTCTGATTTCAAAAGTCGTTTAGCTTGATCGTTCCAGTATGATGTTTCCATTATTTCAAAAATGAATAAAAACCGGCATATATGCAAATTTTAAGGCAAAAATACCGGCTAATATTTTTAGTTTATCAAGGTTGGTTGTTATTGGCTAAAGATATTGGTTGTCAATATTGTAAAGTTCACTTATCTCCGATTGACAACCACACCCATCCGGCCTAACTTGCCGCATGCCCAATATCAAATTCAACTACCTATACCGCGATGCCAGTAACTACAAAAACTTCAACAGTATCATATTCAACAATCAGCAAAACATCGAGTTATCAGTATTGGACGAATTGATCCGCTCCAAATTGATATCCCACCACTGGTTTTACGTACACGAATGGCAAGTACCAGATCTGCACTTCAACACCTGGAATAACGAACTCGATCATACTTTCCACGAATTTGAAAGTATAGAATACACCGATGAGGCAGCCAACAGCGAAAAAGATTTAACCTCATTTACTCAAATGCTCGAAAAGCTAAATATTTCACTATACTTGTAAAATATATAATACAGATAGATTAAGTAGAACAAATCCAAGCCAACAAAAAAAATGCAATCACATAGGGGTAACACTTTCGGTTGTTGTAATAAAGTAAACGCGTTAGCTACTTTATTCAATTACCTTAAAATGATTACTCATGATACCCGCATTAATAATTTGGTTATTTAAAAAATATATACTCCCCGCCTGGCATGCCAAAAGCTTCCCGGTAATAAAAATTCTTAAACCGCTAAAACGGGCGGCCGCTATTCTGGCGTTGCTGGGCCTGGCCTCGGGCAGTGCGGCGCAGGAGCAAACGGTAAAATACAATGTGCTGCACAGCGGCAAGGTGGTTGGTCACCTTAATTTGTACCGCAGGCAGCAGGGCGATGAGCTGTACCTCAAAATGATCTCGGAAGTAAAAATGCGCTTCATTTTCAGCGTAAAAGTTGATATCCAGGAAGAGAGCATGTTTAGCAATGGCAAGCTCATTAACTCTACCGTGTGCCGCCATGTTAATGATAAGGAAAAATGTAACCGCCAAACCAGGGCTGTGGCTTCGGGTTATCAAACGGTGGCCGAGGGCAAATGTGGCAAGTTGGATCAGCAGCAGATTGGCGCTAACCTGATGCTGTTGTACTGCCGCGAGCCTGATGATGAGGCGCAGGTATATTCGGATAATTTTCAGCAGTTTTTGCAGGTGAAGCAGGTGAGCCCGCATGTGTACCGCATTGACCTGCCCGATGGTAATTACAATTTTTACAGCTATACCAACGGCGTGTGCAGCAAGGTTGATATCCACCATTCGCTGTATACCATCCAAATTCAGCTGGCCTGATTTTTAACATTCCACGCTATGAATTTAAAGGCCAAACCTGCTATCTTTAATGCCGACATCTACACCCTGAAAGTGGAATACAGCGATAGCACGGCCATTACTTTAATAAAGCAGGGAAGCCCAAAGGCTTTTGAGCGACTGTTTAAAGATCACTTTAAAAGTTTGCACGCCTACGCCTATACTTTTTTAAAGGACGATGAACAGGCCGAAGAGGTGGTGCAAAACGTTTTCTGCCGTGTTTGGGAAAAACGCGATCAGCTAAAAACCGACGGCAGCATCAAGGCCTACCTGTACCGGGCTGTACATAACGAAAGTTTAAACTATCTGAAACACCAGAAGGTGCGCGCCGGCTTCGGCGTTTATTATGCTGATGAGATGGAACAAAACACAGGCGGCGATGAACCGGCCTCAAAAAAACTAATGGCTGCCGAACTGCAAAGCCATATTGAAAAAGCCATGAGCGAACTGCCCGAGCAGTGCCGCATTATTTTTCAGCTCAGCAGGTTCGAGCAGTTAAAATACCAGCAAATTGCCGATCAGATGGGCCTCTCGATCAAAACCATCGAAAACCAGATGGGCAAGGCGCTGCGGGTAATGCGCCAAAAGCTGGCCGAGTTTTTACCCATTGTTTTATTGTTATTAATTGATTGGTTTGTATGAGCTATACCGGTATGCCCATAAATGATGATTTGCTGGTGAAATACCTTGTTGGCGAAGCCACGCCCGCCGAGGCCGAAGCGATACAAAACTGGCTATTGGCCGATGCGGCCAACCAGCAGGAATACGAAAATTTCAAGCTGATATGGGATCAGAGTCAGCAGATTGCAGGTACCCGCAATGTGGATGAGGACGCCGCCTTTATCCGCCTGCAAAACCGGATGAATAAAGAAGTAGCTTCTGCCCCGGTTAGAGTGCGCAAAATGAAGCCAAGGTATTGGGTCGGCATAGCCGCATCTGTACTGTTGGTATGTACGGTGGCCTGGCTAACCATTAGCCATTATTATGATAACAGGGCTATAGCTTTTGTTAAGATAGAGAGCCATGATAAAACCCGGGTGGCGGCCTTGCCAGATGGATCGGAAGTTACGCTGAATAGCCATAGCACCCTGATTTACCCCGAACGGTTTACCGGAACAATCCGCCCGGTTACCATGCTAGGTGAAGCCTTTTTCAAAGTATCGCCCGATAAAATAAAACCTTTTATAATTAAAGTGAACGGTGTAACGGTTAGGGTGGTTGGCACGTCATTCAACGTAAAAAGCCGCGGCGGCAAAACGCAGGTGATTGTTGAAACCGGCATTGTTAACGTAAGCGAAAAAAGCAAAAACATCAACCTCAACCCCGGCGAAAAGGTACTGGTGACAAAGAAAGATGGGCTGCAGGCCAAAGAAAGCATCCGCGGCCGGCTTTACAATTACTACGCCACCCACGAGCTGGTATGTGATCAAACCCCGCTGCACGAGCTGGTGGCATCGCTAAACGAGGTGTACGGTGCACATATCAGCATTGGCAATAAGGCGATAGAAGGCTTGCCTATCACCACGGTTTTTAAAGATCAGGCTTTGGATGATGTGTTGCTGGTGATTAAAGAAACATTTAAAGTGAAAGTGGAGAAGGGGAAGAAGGGGATTGTGTTGAGGTAAAACCGACAGTTTTCAACGCCACGTCATTGCGAGTATCCATCAGGGAAAACCCTGAAAAAAAACGTGATGACGTGTAAAAAAACATATTTGATAATCAGACATTTACGATTACGTCATTATAAGGAACGAAGCAATCCCCGATTAGCAGATCGGCCATGCAAATCCGCCCTGTATAGTTTGGGATTGCTTCGTTCCTCGCAATGACGTGGTGGAATGGAGCTGGATACCTAAATTAACGTTATACATCTATGCTAAATAAAATACATGGTTTTTTGTATTGTTTTATCCTGCTCCTCCTCAGCAGCTTACCCAACCGCGCCCATGCCAATTCCATCCTTTCCAAAAACATCTCCGTACATGTAACCCAAATGCGCCTTGGCACGGTGCTCAAAACCATCGAAGAAAAAGGCAACTTCTACTTCTCCTACAACAGCAACATTGTAAAAACCGATAGCCTGGTTACCGTAAACGCCGATAATTGGACGATAAAAGAGGTGCTCGACCACATGCTGAGCTATCGCTTTGAATATCGCGAAGCCAAAAACTTTGTGATATTGAGATACGCCCCGCTGCAACTAACCATAGTAACCGACAAAGCCGCCACCGAAGGCGACAGCTACACCATAAGCGGCACTGTAACCGACGAGCAGACAGGCAAAAAACTACCCAACGCCAGCGTATACTCGCACGAGGAACTGCAATCGGCACTAACCGATAAGGATGGCCGCTTCGAGCTCAACCTCCATAACCAGGGCCGGCCGGTTACCATCACCATCGGCAAGGAGTTTTATAAAGATACCACCATCACCTTTCTGGCCGATGTTAAAGTGATAAGTACCGATACCGCCGCCGCCAAAAAGAAAACCCTGCTGGGCTATATATTAAGCAATGACTATGATGGCGTTGAAAAAACAGCATTAGGAAAACTGTTCCTTTCTACCAAACAACAAATCCAGGCGGCCAACCTGGGCGGCCTGATAGCGCAGGCACCGTTTCAGGCTTCGGCCATACCCGGCGTAAGCACCCACGGCGATTTCAGCGGACAGGTGGTGAATGTGGTTTCGCTCAATGCCGTAGGCGGATACAATGCCGGCGTAGAGGGCTTTGAATTGGGATTGATCTTTAATCTGGATAAGGGTGATGTAGGCGCGGTGCAAATAGCCGGGATTTTTAACGTGGTTGGCGGTTCGGTAAACGGCGTGCAGCTTGGCGGGCTTTACAATAATGTGCTGGGCAATGTGCGGGGAATACAATTATCGCTGATGCATAACAGCGTAAAGCAGGATCTGAACGGTATCCAGCTCTCGGGTTTATATAACCATACCCGCGGCTCGGTAAGAGGGATACAATTGGGAGCTATAGGTAATATTGCCGGTAAAAACTCAGATGCCGTACAGGTAGCGGCCATAGGTAACATAGCCAGCCAAAAGTTTGATGGTTTACAGGTAGCCGGACTTTTTAACTATGCTAAACATCTAACAGGTGTGCAGATAGGTTTGGTTAATATTGCCGATACTTCCTCTGGCTTCAGCATCGGCCTGCTTAATATCATAAACAGTGGCTATCATAAACTGGTAATTTCAACCAACGAAACACAAAACCTTAATCTCGCTTTTAAAAATGGTAATAGTAAGCTATACACCATATGGCAGGGAGGGCTGCGGTTTGATGGGGACGGTAAACTATACTCGTTCGGTTTAGGTTTTGGGAGAGAGTTTGGTTTGGGCAGAAAACTGGCTATCAATACTGAGCTGGGCTCAAGTTATCTTTACCAGGGCACCTGGCTAAAAACCAATCAACTCAGCAAGTTCAATCTCGATCTTACTTTTAAAACAGCAAAGATGTTTTCCATCTCTGCCGGGCCGTCTTTAAACTTTCTTTATTCAGATCAGCGTTCGCGGGTTGATGGTTATGCTTATGTGCGCGATCTGCATCACTCCTTTATTGAAGGCAACCGCAACTGGACTGGCTGGGTTGGATGGAGTGTGGGGATTAATTTGTTTTAAGATGTTGATCTCGCCTTTATGTAGATCGTTCAAGTTCTATTCGTAATGCCCTCGTAGGGAATAAACATTTATAATGTCATCAACCACAAATCGGTGTTTACTCTAACACCTTTTTTTCCTGCCTTACGCGCAGTTTCACCCGCTAATACCTGCTCCACAAATTCGGGATTGTAGGTGCCTTTTTCGTGCTTTTCAAAGTTGATTTTGAGTGCCTTTAAAAAAGCCTTGATAGCTGCCGATTGTTCTTTGTTTTCAGGATGTACAATAAACGTTTCCATACACAAATTTAATTATTAAAAAATGTAAACAATAATGATTGGCATTCACCGCTCTAAACAAATGCCCGACAGGGATCAAACTTAGCCCCTGCAACCAATCTCATCAAACAAAAAGCCCCGATCCAAAGACCAGGGCTTTCCTATAAAATCACTATAAAAAAAGCTTATTGAGCCGGGAACGCGCTGCTAAAGTGCGAACCATCAGGATATAAACCGGCAATAATAATATTGCCCTGTATCGGTTTCACAATAGCCTTATCAATATCCTCAATACTGCTAACCGGTACTTTGTTAATGCTGGTGATCACCACACCTTCCGGTATTTCGGCAGCATCAAACAAACCACCTTCGCGCACCTGGGTAACCAACACGCCGCTGTTAACGCGCAGCTTGTTTTTCTCGGCAGGGGTTAAAGCGTGGAAGCTTGCCCCCAGCTTGTTAAACAACTCCTCGGCCGATTTTGAGTTGGCCGCTGTACGGTTCGATGGTGCTACGGCATCGCCTTTAAGTGTCACCGCGAAATCTTTGTTTTTACCATCGCGCAGCACGGTAATATTAATCTTATCACCCGGTTGTAAACGGCCTACACGTTCTTGCAAATCAGATGATTCGTAAACCGGTTGGCCTTCAACTTTTACAATAATGTCGCCTTTACGTATACCGGCCTGCTCGGCGCCGCCGCCCGGTACCAGGTCGTTAACATACAAACCGTTTTCGGTTGTTATGTCCAGTCGCTTCGCGTTATCCGGGTTAAGTTCGGTAAAGCTTACGCCTACGTAACCACGTTTCACGGTGCCGAATTTTTTGATATCATTTAATACCTTTTTAGCCAGGTTTACCGGGATGGCAAAGCCATAACCTTCGTACGAACCGGTGTGCGAAGCAATTGCAGCATTGATGCCGATCAACTCGCCACGGGTGTTAACCAAAGCGCCACCGCTGTTACCAGGGTTAATGGCAGCATCTGTTTGAATGAATGATTCGATGGCCTTATTCAATTTCGGGCCGGTTTGGCGACTTGTACGGCCAAACGGATTTTCATCTTCACTGTTTTCGCTGCCGATGATGCCAATGTTACGGCCTTTGGCGCTGATAATACCTGCAGTTACTGTTGAGGTAAGGTTAAAAGGATTACCTACGGCCAACACCCACTCGCCAACTTTGGCGTCGTCGCTATTGCCTAATTTAACTATAGGCAGGTTAGCAGCGCTCACTTTAATCAGGGCAAGGTCGGTGCTTGGATCAGTGCCAATAACCTTGGCGCTGTAATAACGGTGATCGTTAGTATAAACGGTGATCTTATCGGCCTTTTCAACCACGTGGTTGTTGGTAACGATATAACCATCAGGTGAGATAATTACGCCCGAACCGGAAGCCATTTGCGGGCCTTGCGGACGCGAACGCTGGCCAAACATATCGCCAAACATTTGCTCCAGCTGGTCCTGCCCGCCGCCGTTTGATTTGGCGCTGTACGTAGTACGGATGTAAACCACCGCCGGTGTTGCCACGGCTGCTGCCTGTGTAAAATCCAGATCGCCGGTTGAAGAAACCGCCGGCATCGGGTTACTGGTAAAATATACTTTTTGTTTATCCTCAAAGCTTAAACCGTCTGAGTACTTGTTTTCGATAACCTTATACACTCCCAAGGCCATCGCACCTCCAACAAAAGCGGTTAATAATGTTAAACCTATCTTTTTCATTTATAATTTGCCTTTCTTATTTTAAGTTTACTTATTTTACAGATCAAATTTAATACCATATAGACGAGATAATCAACCATAAGTTATCCCGGATTTTGTTAAATTTTGTTAAATAGATTAAACATTGGCCGCGTTGATTGTTAGCACGGGTTTTGCTGATAATAACACGTTGACATTAAACGGGATACTTACGTGAATTTACACTTTTATAAATACCAGGGCGCTGGTAACGACTTTATTTTAATTGATAACCGCGATAACCGTGTTGATCATCATAATCCTAAGCTGATTTCGACTTTGTGCGATCGTCGTTTCGGTATTGGTGGCGATGGTTTGATGCTGTTGCAGAACAAGGATGGCTACGATTTTGAAATGGTATATTACAATGCCGATGGCCAGCCAAGCAGCATGTGCGGCAATGGCGGCCGTTGTATTGTAGCCTTTGCCAAATTTTTAGGTGTTATTGACACCGAAACTGAATTTTTGGCGGTTGATGGCCCGCATTATGCCAAAATTACCGGCGAAGGCAATTGGGTGAGCCTGCAAATGATAGATGTAAATGATGTAAGCCGGGATGCTGAGGCCTATGTACTCAACACCGGCTCGCCGCACTACGTAAAACTGGTTGATGGCCTTGCCGGCCGCGATATGTACACCGAGGGCTATGCCATCCGCAATAACGAAACCTACCACGAAAAAGGCATCAACGTAAATTTTGTTGAACCGATGGAAGAGGGCTATTTTGTACGCACCTTTGAGCGCGGGGTGGAGGATGAAACTTACGCCTGCGGTACCGGAGTAACCGCCGTAGCCCTGGCCATGGCGCAGCATAACGAGCAAACAGGCCATGTTACCACACCGATAAAAGTATTAGGGGGCAATCTCAATATTCGCTTTGATTATGACGGTAAAACTTTTACTGATATCTTTTTAGAAGGCCCGGCGGAAAGAGTTTTTGAAGGGGATGTGGTGATTTAACCCTTTTGTCATGCTGAATTTATTTCAGCATCCCACAGGACAAGTAGACGGTTTGCTTAGCGAGGTTGCTTAGCAAGTGAGGTGCTGAAATAAATTCAGCATGACCTATCTCCGCTTCCTCCCCCTTAAAGGGGCCGGGGGGCTAATGCGCAGGCTTAGCCAACAAATTAAGCACGGGTACATCCAGCATGCCGCTCATTGATTCGAAAATATTTTTCCTCACAGGTTCTTCTTTCATATCCTCGGCATAAAAAATATGATCAACACCTAACGTTTTCAAAAAAGGATCAATCTTAGAGTGCCACTTGTTTTTATAGCAACAGATTTTGATGTTTTTATAAGAAGGGTTGGTACTTAAACGACGAAGAATTTTTTCGATATCGTTAATAAGATAATCGTAATCTAAAATGAGCAGATTGGGTTTGATCTCGTGAATGGAGGGGAAAATTGAAAGCGTGGCCGAAATATGCTTAAAAACCTTATTGTTGGGTAATACCTTAACGCCAACTATTTCGGGAGCGACTAACAGTACAATTTTAGACCGTACACGGATCATGATCAATCAATTAAAAGGGTGATTAAAATTAGTAGTTAATTTTCTACTTGTCAAGCATTTATTAATTAATTTAATAAAATATCTACCCTTATAATTAAATATTAGCTAAGTAATACCATTTATCATTGTTGTTTTTATAATTTTAATATCAAATTAACTTTAAGTATAAATTTGTTAACAGAAATGTAGGGTTTTAATTTGCAGCATACCTGTGCATTAAAAATTATCAGGCAATATCCTGCGGAGCTATCACCATATTTTTCCTTTTTCTCCAACGCTTTACCAACAGCCAAACAACCACTATTACAGCCAGTAAAGGCCACAAGGCAATTAATGCAAAAAACATATTTTGTAAAACTTCCCAACCCTCGCCCAGCGCGGTTTTAAACTTATAAGCAAATCCGGTACCGGGGTTTACTTCGCCGGCTTGCCTGGTGTAGAAACTTATATCGAGCGAACTGTAGCTTACCTGGCTGCTCAGGTAATTAAGCTGGCCCTGTGCCGAATCGATAGCGGTGCGAATGCTGGCCAGTTTATCCTCGATAGCCAGCAGATCGGTCATTTTGGTGGCTTTGGCGGCAAGTTGCAGGTAGCGTTGTTCCAGTTGTTTATTATTGCTGATTTCGGCGCGGGTATCAATAAACTGTGTAGTAACATCGCGGATGTGAATGTTTTTCGATTCGATATGATCCGCACTGGATGTAAGGCCATTTAAAAACGCATCGAAATTTTTGGATGGCACCCTGATTTTAAGGCTGTATTCTTTTTGATTGGTTTCGCCGCTGTTGGTTTCATTTTCTTCGGCAAGATAGCCGCCCAGTTTTTGCAGTGAGCCTACGATGTTTTGTCTCGCGGCTTTTGGGTTGCGGGTTTCGAAGCGGATGTTGCCCTCTTTGATGATCTTTTTTGCCGTGTCGGCGTTGGTAGGGGGCTGTGGTGAGGGCCTCCGGGCCATATCTGCGTTGCCAACGCTTTCCATCTCACTAACGGCCGGAGTGGGCGTAAGCATCACATCTGATATTTGAACCTTTTGTTCGCGCGGATGGTTGCAGGAGGATAATATCAGGCAGAAACCAACAGAAAAAATAAAATAAGTTTTCATAACAAGGCTGTTTAATCATTTTAGATAAAACGCAGACCTCGTTATTAAATTGTGTTAAATAAAATAAATACAGAATTTAATTCTGTTAAAATATATTTCTTGTAATTTAATTCTGATTATTTTAGTTTTTCATTGTTTTTATGTCGATCAGCATCCCGTATGCTTTTCTTCTCCAGGTTTTTCTCTAAAGCGTTGGTGAGGTTGATGCCGGTTTGGTTGGCCAGGCATATCAGCACAAAAAGCACATCGGCCATTTCATCGGCGAGGTTAACTTCTGTATCCGATTTTTTGAACGATTGCTCGCCGTATTGCCTGGCCATAATGCGGGCCACCTCGCCAACTTCTTCCATTAAAATGGCGGTGTTGGTGAGTTCGTTAAAATACCGGATGCCGGTTGTTTTGATCCAATTATCAACCAGTTGCTGGGCTTCTTCTATGGTCATGGGTAGATTTTTATAGTGGTTCAATTTCACTATTTTTTCCCAATTGACACGAACGGAGAACGGAATATTATGGCGAATACACGGAACTCCTATGGAGTCTGGAATAAGAGAGAGTACGTGCTATAAACACGATACCCCCATGGGGTTTTAGAATTTCGGTTTTCTACTCCGTAGGAGTAACGTGTTTATATCAAAGACAAGGAAGAATTTTCGGCTCCATAGGAGCCTCGTTATCTGCGCTTGATAAATGTTTAATGCACCCTTCCCCGCTCATCCAAATTCCCGGTATCCTGTTTCTCGGCCTTATTTTGGCTATTACCAAAATGATAACTAAATCCCAGCATAGCGTACCGGTTAATCTGGAAATTAGTAAACTTTTGCCTCACCCCATTAACCGTAGTAATTACCGCCGAAGCGCTGCTCCGGAACACATCATTCATTAAAAAAGATACATCAATCTTCCTTTTGGCAACCGAAGCTTTAAAGCCCAGATCAAGTTTATAGTACGCATCGCTTCGGCCAATATGGTCAATTTCCGGAAACTGGTACCAAAAGTTTACAGCGCCTGCAAAAGTTTTACTGCTATTAAAGTAGATATTATTAGTTGTGGCGATATAAGCCCCAAAACCGCTGATACCCCTAACCTGGCTCAAGGCTGATTTGGCATCGGTATGATAAACGGTTAACTGGTTATTATTATCGAGCCAGCTAAAAGCCTGTAATGAATAATTTTCAGAAATTCCGATGCGATAGGTTTTAATAAAATTAAGCGGCGTAGTAAAAACCAAATTAGTATCCGGCCGGGCAATGGTTACATTGTTGAAGCCATTGTTGGTAACGTTTACAAATATGGCGGATGTAAGCCTGTTTTTATAAGTATGCGATAATTCGAAATTGGTATTATACTCGGGCTGCAGATAGGGGTTACCCTCACCATAACTATAAGCGGTAAACAGGCTTTTAAATGGATTAAGGTTCCAGAAAGTAGGGCGGTTTATCCTGCGGCCAAAATTAAGCGCTATACTATGGTCAACCCCGGCCCGGTAGGTAATAGTGGCCGATGGAAAAAATTTAGTGTAATTGTTAATGGTGGTTTGGTTAAGTGTGTGCGAAAAGCCTTTGGTTTCGGTACGTTCAACCCGTAAGCCTGCCTGGTATTTCCATTTACCCTCCTCCCGGTTCATGCTGCCGTAAACCGATTGGGTGTTTTCGGTATAAGTGAACTCATTGCTCAGGTTGTCATCATACTTTAATGAATCATTAGCTAATCGTTTATAATAAAAGGCATTGCTGTAATTGTTGATAAAACTCAACTTGGCACCAAAAGCGAAGCGGGCATATTTGGTGGGTACTGTAACATCAGCCTTAAAAGTGTAAATGTTGATATCCTGTTTATTGGTATCGTGATAACGGTTGCGGTTGGTGGCAATTAACGAGCCGTTGGCAAGGTAGCTGTTACTCTCAAAGTCCGACCGATCTGTGCGGTAATAATTAAAATAATCGGCATTGAGCACCAACCTGCCGCCCGCAGTATCCAGGCTTATGGTGCTGTGAAGATTAATCGCGTTACTGATGGCTACCGGATGATAAGTTGCATAAGTGCGCAGCGTTGAATCGATAGCGCCGGTGCTGTTATTGATAATTGGGTTATTTACATGGTCCGAACCATCGTATGTATTTTTTCCGCCCTGGTAATTTACTCCGGCAGTTACTTTCGGACTAAGCCGGTAATCGGTCCCGGCAACAAAATTCAGGTTATGGTAGCGGTAGCTGCCGGTATCCGTTTGCAGCCAGGTTTGTTTGGGATAATAAATATCGGTTTCAAAGCCTTCCAGTTCATGGTCGTGATCAACATTTATGCTGGCGTAAGCCGATAGTTTATCGGTGTTATAGTTGATATCGCCGCCGGCGTTTAACCACCAGTAATTGCTGGTGCCGTAAACAGAGGCCGGGCTATGCAGCCATTGCTTATCATTAACCTGTACACTACCCGAATAACCGCGTTTTTTTGTGTTTTTTAGGGTGATATTGATCAGCCCGGCATTACCTTCTGCATCATAGGCCGCGCCCGGGTTTTTGATCAGTTCGATCCGGGATAACTGGTTTGCCGAGATCGACCTTAAATACCTGAGGAGATCAGTACCTGATAACTGAACGAGGAGTTCGTTTACCATCACTTTAACAGCCCCTTTACCAACAATGCCCAGGTCATTATCACCTACACGGATGCCCGGCACCTGGCTAATGGCGGTAAGCGCATCAGCACCGGTGGCAGTTACGCTGGTTGCTACATTGTAAACCAGCTTGTCGCTCCGGTTTTCAACAGAGGCTTTATTGGCGGTTATGGTTACTTCATTAAGCTGGTTGGTGCTGGTCCTCAACATAATGTTGACCGTTGTATCATTGTTAAGATTTAACTTCAATTCGATTTTTTGATAGCCGGTATAGCTGATACTGAGCAGGTAAGTGCCTTTATCCACATTGGTAAAATGAAATATCCCTAACGAATCTGTTTGTACCACCCTTGTTTGCTCAGAGTTTTGCTGCCCGAGGTTTACCACAACGAAGGCTACGGGGCTTTTATTAGCATCGGTTATTTTACCATTAACTTTTACCTGGGCCAAAAGGTTATTGCAGAGCAAGCCGAATAATAAAATGCAGTAAATATGTTTCAAAACCGGGAGAGGGATTGGGTTTATAAAATTGTAAATTAAATAAAAAACCGCCGCAATTGTTTCGCGACGGTTTGTTTTTATAATTTGTATTGTCCCGGCTCAAAGGGGAAGTTTTAAATTTTAATTGTCGGCTTCTACATATTCCAGTCCGCCGTTGGCGGTAACCCGGTAGGCCGATGGGGTTTGGGCATCGGGGTTAATTTTAACGCCCTGCTTTTTCTTTTTCGGCGGACCGGCAACTGCCAGCACAATAACTGCCAGGAAAAGGATTATCTCTATCAAACTCACTAACATGGGGAGGTGTTTTTATATGCATCATGATGTTATTGATTTTTTGATTGTTTTTTTATTCGATTTAGTTTGATTGTAAAATAAGAAAATAAAGCGGCTTGTTTTAACCGAGGTGAAAATTACTGTGTTTTTTTGTGCCGATATTTGGCATAATTACGTTTTGTTAACAGTATGCAATCAAAACAGGAAGTATTGAACGATGTGCTTGGCAGGTTTGCCGATCTGTCGGCTAATGATGTCAACATCAGTTTGCCCTACTGGCGCAACCGCAAAATAACCAAAAGCGACTTTTTCAACATGCAAAACTTTGTATGCACCGATCTGGCGCTGATCACCAAGGGCATCTTCCGCATTTACTTTGTACACCCTGAAACGCAGGAAGAAAAGAATATCTATTTTTTTTCGGAAAGCCAGTTTTTGGTTTCGTTCCGCAGTTTTATTAATCAATATCCCTGCGCCTATTTTATCCAGGCCATGGAAGATGCCGAGATCATCTCCATTAACTACAACGATTTGCAATACCTGTATAATACCCCAACCGGTTGGCAGCGCTTCGGTCGGCTGATAGCCGAACTGTTCTTTAACCTCTCGCAGGCCCGTGCCGAAGAGTTTCAGTTCAATACCGCCGAAGAGCGTTACTTAAAAATGGTAGCCCAGCATCCTAACATCGTAAACCGCATTCCTGCGTATCATATTTCATCCTACCTGGGTATCAAAAACCCATCGTTAACCCGTATAAAAAAACGCCTGGCCCAACAAAAGCCGTAAAAGCGATATTCCGCTGACAAATACCCGCCCCGGTTTTCACCATGGTGAAAATTATTGCCGCGTTTTGTGCCCAGTTTTGCTTCATCAAATAAAACACAAACAAAACTTAAAAATCATGTCAGCAAATAAAACATTGATCATAGAAACATCAGCGGCCACCAAAACCGCCGCGGCATTGCGTAAACTTTATTTCATCAGGGTAGCGTTCTCGGTTATCTGGGTGGTATTGGTAGCACTACTGGCCAAAACCTCGTTTACAGCAGCAACAATACTGTTGGTAATTTACCCACTATGGGATGTGGTAGGTACGCTTTTGGATATCCGCGCCAACCAAGGCAACGGAACATCAGTAACGCCGCAATATGTTAACCTTGCTATCAGTATCATTACTACGTTAGCGGTTAGCTTTGCCATTGGTAAAGGCGTTCCATCAGCCTTGATAGTATTTGGTGCCTGGGCGTTGCTAACGGGTTTAATCCAATTGGTGCTGGGTTTAAAAAGACGTAAAGAATTTGGCGGCCAATGGCCAATGATATTGAGTGGCGGCCAATCTATGCTTGCCGGCGTATCATTTATTGCTATGGCTCATTCGCCTAATATGGGCATTGCTAATTTGGCGGGGTACTCGGCCTTTGGCGCTTTTTATTATTTATTGGCGGCTATCAGGTTGGGGAAAAGCGCAAAAGGTACTTTACAAGCTTAATATAAATAATTGTGATTTGATTAGCCTCTGGTTTGGTGTACCAGGGGCTTTTTCATTTATATAAAATAACAAAAAGGCTATTTTGTATAATACCCCTTGTTGAAAATAGCATGATAAATGATTGTTGAGCTGCACCAGAGGTGCAAAAGGGTTGTAGAAAAAATCAAGAACAAGCCTCGCGTGCCAGAGGTACGCAACCTCTCCGCCTTGCTGATAATTGCATGCTGGTGTTCCGTACCTCTGGCACGGTAAGATATCGCTTTTTTATGCTACAAACCTTTAACCCCTCTGGGGTTGTTTTTATTTGAATATCCCCTTAAACTTCAAAAACACAATCCCCTCATTCACCAACTGAGCATCTGCTTTGATCTGCCCATCAATCTCCGAAAACTTTATCTCTAATCCAACATTCATATGCTGCGCCGGATCAATAAACGATAAAAATTTTACGTTATCAGCCTTTACCAACCGCAGCTTTTTATCAGCATAATTTTCCAAAACTTCTTTTACCATTTGCATCATACAAACGCCAGGCACCACAGGTTGCCCCGGAAAATGTCCTTTAAAAATATCATGCGCGGGATTAAGTGTGATGGTTGTTTTAAGCAGGCCCGCTTCAGCAACAGGCTGAGCAAAAGTGAAAAAGTTACTATTGAGCATCGTTTTTTTCAATACGTTTTAGACCGATGTTGAATTTGAAATTTTTATGGCTGATGCCGATGGTATCAGGAATGCCGTTGTGAAAACCATTCATAATGGCCTGCACCACCGGTTTTCTGTCCGATGAGCGTTCCATACGAATCAGTTCCGTTCCGGTTTTGTTGGTGATATAATAGTTGGCACCTTTTTCCTGCGGGAAAACATAGTAGGTAAAATTATCGTCCTTACGCAGGTACCCGGTTTCGGGGTTTTGTTTGCGCATCATCACCAGTTCAAAATCTTTTTGCAGGGTGATGATCACCGGGCGTTTATCCATTTGTTTAATGATGTAGTACACTTTGAACTCGCCATCAGGCTTAAACTCAAAATCAAAAAACTTAAAACCCATTTCGTTGCTGAACACCATGCGCACGCTTTTATCGGGCAGGGTTTTAATTAGCAGCAGGCCGCTTAAATGATGACCGCCAATTACATCAACCTCCGTTTTATAAAGCGCACGGGTAAAATCGGGCGCGAATTTTTTGATTTCGCGTACTTCGCCTTCGGCTGGTTTCAGGTTTTTGTAAACCGATTTGCAGCCGGCCAGCATCAGCAGACAACTACTTAATAGCAAAAAGCGCGTCGGGAATAGTGGCATTGATTTCTTTATTAGTGAAATGGAGCGTGGTGCTATCGCCCGAACTTTCCAGCATCTGGATGGTGCTTACCGAGTAATCTTTTTTATCGACGGTGATCTCGATGGTTTTGAAAAATTCGCTTAGTTGTTTATTAACGGGGGAGAGGGCCACCAAATAATTACCCTTACTTTCATAAACCGCCGATTTAAAATCGCCGCTGTTTAAGGCTGTCCCCTGTATGCAATCCACAACAATTTTGTTGATCTGCTTAAATACTTTGTTTGATCGGGTGGATACCTTGTTTTCCTTCTGCCCGTCTTTGATGTACACATTGTCTTTGTTCAGGATCATCAGGTAGCTGAAAGGTTGGGTATATTCCATCCTGAGCATATCGGGCTTGCAGTACCAGAACCTGCCTTTGGAGGTGATTTTGTCTGAGAGCATGCTCAGGCTTTTTTCCTGGGTAAAATCGCTTTTTATGCTGTTGGTTTTCTGTGCAACCTCGGCAAACTGCTGTTTGAATTTGGTGAGATCGGTAAGTTGGGTATAGCCGGCGTGTTGGGCATTGGCGGTAAGGATTACGTTGAAAAAAAGCAACAATGCAATCCCAATTTTTAACAGCAGGGGCCTGTGCGATTCCCCTCTTGAGAGGGGTGTAGGGGTGTGTTTTTGCGGTATTCCTAAATCGCGCGTAGAAACACACCCCTGCTTCCGCGTGTCGCCGCTGCATCCTCCCGAATATAATTCGGGACAAGCTCTCTCAAGCGGGAAGCTTCTTAATATATCTCCAATAAAAATCATCTTACGCATAAGCCTGTAAATTTAGCATTTTATCCAACCGCACTATTTCGTACCCATCGGCTTTGGCCTGTTCAATAAACAGGGGCAAAACCGAAATTGTTGCCTTGCCTGTATCATGAAACAGGAAAATAGCGCCGGGGTTTAAGCGGCGGGTTATCTTATTTAATAATTTTTGCTCATCATTAATAACCGTATCCATCGAGCGTACGCTCCAGCCTATGGGCACCATCCCGCTTTTAACAATGGCTTTTTTTAAGTTAGGATTAATCACCCCATAGGGCGGCCTGAATAACAGGGGGCTCAAACTGAT
The DNA here is from genome assembly GCF_003576455.2 of Mucilaginibacter celer. Taxonomy (NCBI): domain Bacteria; kingdom Pseudomonadati; phylum Bacteroidota; class Sphingobacteriia; order Sphingobacteriales; family Sphingobacteriaceae; genus Mucilaginibacter; species Mucilaginibacter celer. The sequence goes on along the minus strand of NZ_CP032869.1, from coordinate 5,650,897 downwards.
ATTCTGCCTCACCGCCTGGTTAGCCAGCAACATATCATCCAGCATTTTAGCCGATGAAAACAAATCGAACCAAAAATGATGTGAATAGCTATGGTTGCCGATGATATGGCCTTGCTCATTGATTTGTTTCAGCACGGCTTCATTCCCGGCAATACGGTTACCTATGCAAAAGAATGCCGCCGGAACATTGTGCTGCTTTAAGATATCCAGGATCTGCGGAGTAGCAATAGTATCCGGCCCGTCATCAAAAGTAATAGCAATAACCTTTTTGCTTGTTTTAAAAGAGCACATTACCGGCATAAAAAAGTTGGAGCCGATGTAATAGCAACCATAAAATAATATCAGCGAGTAAACAAAGATCAGCACCACGTAACTCCACAGCGAAACACCTTCTGTAATATGTACCCAGGCGATTAACCCCAACAGGCCAATAAAAAGAATATTGGTATTCCTGAAGTTTAACATGCGGAAAGCAGGATTAACGAGTGATGAATATTTTGGTAATGATTATAGATAAGCACTTTTTTTAACGGTATAGTTGCGCTGCTTATTGTTGGCGGAAAACCGCCATTTTTGAGGGCATTAGCAGCAAGCCAAAAGGCAAATGCCGATGAGGTTGGGTATTCGCCGCAAAGGTGTTTATAGTTGATGGTTGGCGTGTTGGCAAAAAGCAACTGATTCAATTGCCCATAAATGCCATCATTAACAGTATACCCATTTTTACCGGTAATGATTGTATCAATATCATTAATGCTGATATTTTGTGCTGATAGGAAATTGTTAATGCGCTGCTCAATCTCGCTTAAATTATCCGGTTTATAAAAGCCGGATACCGCATCTATTTTGGCCAGATCATTACCTGAAGCATCATTACTCAACAGGAAAAAAGCTGAACCTTCGCCAGCCATTGTTCCTTTTCCGGGGCAATGGAGAAGGCTAAGGCTTGAAGTGGGTTGGCGACGATATGAGCCCATCCTGCTTAAAATGGCATGGCTGTTTGCAGTGATCTCATCTATCCCTCCGGCAAGCACCGTATTCGCTTCGCCTTCGTTTAGCAGCATCATAGCATCAAGCAAGGCATTTTCAAAAGAGGCGCCGCCATTAACAAACGTATTATTGTACCGGTGGCATTGCAGCAGCAAGGCTATCTGCGCGCTGATGGTATTATGGGTGGATTGGATAAACGCAGTTGGTGCAAGGGCGTCTTCGTTTTGCTGTACCATTTTGCTGACGAAAGTATTGGTATCTTCCAGGCAGCCGTAAGCTGTACCGGTAACAATGGCATCAGGCGCATCAATGCCTGCCTGCTGCAAACAATCCATCCCTGCGGCCACGCCCATTTTAATGATGCGGCTCATACGGCGGATGAGTTTCGGATCGATCAGCGATTTATAATCCGGTTCGATACAGGTAAGTTTGTCGCCAGTGTATTCAACCAATTCCTGAAGAAAGGATTGATTACCGAAAGTGTTTTGTGGCGATATATTGCTTGCTGCCCTGATGTACATCGCCTATAGTTTTGAAAATATTAATGATGAACAATTACCTCCAAACCCGAAAGAGTTGGATAGCACATGTTTTATTTCCGGCTGTTTGGAAAAGCGTGTTTCGGGTGTAAATGGCAAGCCTTCCATTGGCGTTTCAAATTTCAGGTTTGGATAGATCAATCCTTTTTGAACAGCCAATGCCGAATAAACCGCCTCGATGCCGCCGCTGGCCCCGAGCGTATGCCCGGTAAAGGCCTTGGTCGAGCTCATTTTAGGATAATGCCCTGCAAATAATTGGCTAATGGCCGCCCCTTCCGAACTATCGTTGTTTTGCGTACCTGTGCCGTGTAAATTGATGTAGCTAATATTATTTGGTTGCAGAGCCGCTTTTTTAAGCGCACCTTCCATCGCCAGCAATGAACCCGTACCATCCGGTGATGATGCTGTTTGGTGATAAGCATCGTTGGCATTGCAATAGCCGCTTAGCTTACAATAAAGTTCCTTTTTTATAGAAGAAGCTACCCGTTCAGAAACCAGCACCACATAACCTGCCCCCTCGCCAAGGTTAAGCCCCCGGCGCTTGGCGTCAAACGGTTGGCAGGGTTGCTTATCCAGTATCATGAGGGTATTGAACCCGTTCAGCGTGAAACGGGTGAGTGCATCGGTTCCTCCGGCTATCACCACATCCAGCAGGTTGTTTTTGATGAGCCTTGCCCCGTACATAATGGCGTTGGCCGATGATGAACAGGCTGTACTGATAGTGCTTATGTAATCTCTGATGCCAAGCTTATCGGCAACTAAATTGGTAACAGCCCCGCACTCATGGTTGATCACATTGCGCAGGCGGCCTTTAGCATCGTCGGGTAAAAAATCCCTGAAAAAATCTTCGGTTTTGTCCATGCCGCCAACGGTGTTGGCAGAGACGAAGCCTGTTCGCAGCTTAGCGAAGTTTTCTAAGCCGGCATCGGCAAGTGCTTCTGTTGCTGCAACTAAACTAAGCAAAGCGGTGCGACTAATGCCTGGTTTAAATCCCGATAGCTCGTTAAGCTCTCCATTGCTCAGCTTAACTTCACCAACCGGAAACTCATGCCGGTGCTCCGTATCCAGGTATTGGATAGGCGCAATGCCTGTTTTACCTAATTCAAGCGACAGCAGGTTTTGGGCCACAGTGTTACCTATGGCCGAAATTACCCCAAGGCCGGCTATGAATACAGGTTGCTCCATTTTTGCTTAGGCGTTCGAAGCTTTATATTCCTCAATAAACTCCGCAATGGTGCGTACCGACCGGAAAATTTTCGGGCCGTCCTCGGCATTGGATAGCTTTACTTTATACTTCTGCTGCAATAATACGATCAGTTCTAAAGCGTCTATCGAATCCAAACCAAGGCCATCACCAAAAAGCGGCTGATCATCGCCTATATCCTCCGGCTTTACATCCTGTAAGTTCAACTGCTCAATGATCTGCTCTTTCAGATCGGCGATTAATTTATCCATTTGCTGTACTGTAAATTTTATTAATATTTTCTGCGAAACCTTTGAGGTTTCTTTATTTCTATTTAGCCAACTATTACTTCATTGCCGTTGGCTTTAGCCAACGGAATAATGAATTTGAACACGAGGGGCTTTAGCCCAAGTCCCCCTCGAATGGCGTATTTGGGCTAAAGCCCGGAATGGGCCCCCTTAACAGTTACCGTTGGTTAAAACCAACGGCAATGAATTTCTCTTCAATGCTTGCTGCATCGAAAAGTATTGAATTTTCTTTTTTGTGCTTTTCCACCAAAAACAAAACAGCTTTGTAATCGGTCGAGGTCATTTCAACCCAACCACAAATACAAGCTTGCATTTGTCCTGTTTCCAATAAAAGGGAAACATAGCGAGCGATAAAATCAGCATCAAACCGTTCAAAAATATAAAATGCGTTTTCGCCTTTAAAATGATGACGGATGCAGATCTCGCCGATAACAATATTAGGCAGCGTGTACACAAACAGCGCCGGGCTTGCTATGTCCTTTGTCGATTCAAAATACCGTTTATCCGCATCGAGGCTCGAACCGGCATTGGTTAACACCACGCCGATATCCGTAGGTTGATATTTAGTTTTATCAAAATCTTTCAGCAACACGTCGGCGGCAAGCCAGCCCAGTTTGGCCAGGTTGTCCATTTTATAAAACTTAGGATATTTTACCCCAAGGTGCTGGTAAACCGAAAGCAAAAAAGAGGCAATATCATTATCGGCAGCAGCAAACACCACTTCGTTATTATAACGAACGGTGTTTTGATTGATACTGCAATGGGATGATATGTAAAACTGCGGGTTCAATTAATGCTGCGTTTTGTAAATGATTATAATTTGCTTTCGGCCTCAAGCGTTCCGCTTTCTGCTCCAAATTCAACCATATCCCTCAGGGTAATAGTGCGGGCCAGTTTGTGCAGAGCTGTTTCATGATTTTTAACATAAGGATTATCCAGATCCCAAACATAACCTGCCAGTACCGAGCAAATCTGGCTTTTAACAAGCGGGTCCTGATTGTTAGAAAAGAATATGGTATCCAGCACACCCTCATACCACGACGTAACATACGAACGGAATGTGTCTACCCCCTGCATCATATGTTGCATATATTCTGTATCCCAATCTACCGCCTCGCCATTCAGTTTGCGGATAACCAGTTTGGCGGCTGTCTGGCTCGATACGGTTGCCAGCATTACCCCCGATGAAAATATCGGATCTAAAAACTCGGTTACGTTGCCAGTAAGCACAAAACCATCACCATAAAACTTATCGGTAGTAGCCGACCACGACTCTAAAGTTTTAGGAGCAAATGCGAACTCTACATCCTCAAACCGCTCGGCAAAATAAGGCTGCGAAGCGATCAGGCCGCGTAAAATTTCTTCATCCGTACCCTCGTATTGCTTAAAAAACTCCGGGTTGCCCACAAAACCCAGCGAGGTAATGCCATTGGCAAAAGGAATAATCCAGATCCAAACGCCGGGCTGGTGCACCACAATGGTAATACGGTTTGGCTCATCGGCCATCGAACGTTTTTTATCAACTGTGTGCACAAACAAGGCCTTGCGTGGAACCTGAGTAGATGGCCTGTCGAGATTGAATAGTTTAGGGATCACACGGCCGTAACCGCTGCCATCAATAATAAAGCGGGCCGCAATCTCGGTTTGCTTGCCATCTTTATCCTCTACGGTAGTAACCGAATCCTGGCCGTTGAAAACGATGTTGGTAACGGAAGTCTCGTAATGCACAGGCACACCCATTTGCCCAACCGTATCGGCAAGGGTTTTATCAAAATCGGCACGGGGCACCTGCCAGGTCCAGTTATAGCCGGGGGTAAACTGATCGGCAAACTGGTAATCGCAAATTTCACCGTCTTTTACAAACTTGGCACCTGCTTTTTGCTGAAAGCCTTTTTCGGTTACGGCATCTATAAAACCGGCTTCGGCAAGCGCTTCCATACAGCGTGGCAGCAAGCTTTCACCAATTACAAAGCGGGGGAAAAGCTGTTTCTCTACAATTTTTACTTTGAAGCCTGCGTGGTGTACAATGGATGCGGCTACCGTTCCGGCCGGGCCGGCACCTATTACCAGTACGTCTACCTGTTCTGTGTTCATATTATTATATTTCCTTTTGTGATTTGGTTAGGATGATAGCCGCGTTACAGCCCCCAAAGCCCGAGGCTATTTTGAGGCAGTTGTTAAGCGGTTTTGATATAGGTTGGCTGCAAACATTTACCGGGTTATCATCGCCCTGTTTGTTGAAGCCTTGGGTTGGAATAATTATATTTTGTTTTAATGATTGTGCCGAGATAATGGCCTCTATCAGGCCCGAAGCGCCTAAAGTATGCCCGTAAAAACCTTTAAGGCTATTCAGCGGCGTATGCTGCAGACCGGCCAGCGTTACTGCTTTGGCTTCCATCTCATCGTTATAAACGGTTGCTGTGCCATGGGCGGATATAAAATCAATATCCTCCGGTTTCAATCCGCCCGCATCTATCGCTTTGTTAATGGCATAATATAACTCTTCGCCGGCACGTGATGGACCTGAAATATGATTAGCATCATTACTAATTGTACCCGAAACTAATTCAATAGCCTCATCTTCTGTTTTTATTTCCGATAGAATAACTGTTGCCGCACCTTCGCCTAAATTAATGCCATCCCTGTCAACATCAAATGGCTTACACAAAGCCGGACTAACAGCCTGAAACGATTGAAAACCCGAAAGCACAAATTTTGAGATCACATCGGCCCCGGCAACTACCGCATGGTCATACTGGCCGGATTGGATTAACCTCATTCCGGTAATCATGGCGGCTAAACCTGAAATACAGGCATGTGAAATAACTATAGGCTCGTTTACAAAACCAAAATGCCGGGCTATTTTTTTTGCCGAGGTATGCAGCGCTATCCGTACATCCAGTTCGGGGCCAGGTGTTTCGGTTTCCAGCAGGCTGATATTGCCTTTGGTGGTAGAAATGATCAGGACGGTGTTTTTGCCCGCGATATTTTTATCTACTCCAAACAGGGTTTCAGTTAATGAAGCAATGATGAGATGCTCGAACTTCGTCCAGCGTTCATCGGTTTGAAAATATCCTTTTTCAAATAGCGCTGCAAAAAAGGGATCATCGGACAAGGTTTCGTTATCATGTTGCCTCACGCCCGTAACGCCGTTAACCAGGTGCTCAAAATTTTGAGCAGTGGTGGCGCCCAGCGGCGAGGTAATATTATCAGCAACAAGGTAAACCTTCTTCATCACGCTCCTTTATATCAAACCTTGTTGCTGTTTCCAATCCATAAAAAAATCCGGATTGGTAAGTTGCAGTTCAAAATTATCGCGGCGCACAAATACCTGTACGGTCGAGCCTTTTACTATCAGTTCGCCGGTTTGGGCATTGAGCAGGCGATAGGTAAAATTAATCTTTGCCGATTCGGTAGGTGTGTAGGTGGTTTCGATAATCACCCTGTCTTCGTACTTCAAAAACCGTTTATAATCGCAATTAACGTTAACAATAGGCACAACATAGCCCGCGTTATATACATCCATATAACCCAGGCCATATTGTTTGCCGAAAGCTTCGCGGCCATCTTCAAAATAGCGGATGTAGTTGCCATGCCAAACCACGCCCAGCATATCCACATCACTGAATTTAACTTCTATTTCGATAGTATTTGTTAACGATTGCTGCAAAACGCCCGGGCTTAGTATTTTTTAAACAAATCGAAATCAGAACCAAAATCATCCAGAATTACAGGCCATGGATGTGCCCAGTAATTTCTGAAACCAAACCCGCGGCTGTTGCCTGTGCGGAAAACGGTGTATAATACAGTCTTTTTATCCATATCAACAAAGGTGATCCAGGCACCGCCCTGCGCACGGCCTTTGTCCATCCCTTCAACAATCAATAACATACCGATCCCTTTATTGCCTAAAAAATCGTAGTTTTTGATAAGGGCTTCTATGTCTTTTTCGGTTAGTGTTTTAAAATGACCGGGATCTGAATCAAAAAAGTTTTTAGTGATGGCACTGTTTACTTTTTCGGTTACATTCATGGCAAAATGAACGGTATCGCGGTGCACCGCCCTTGCCGGGTTATATTTTTTAGGCTCTTTTAAAAAGAAATTTTCCCACATAGGGATGTACTTGCCAACAAACTCGGCGTTGATCACTTCTTTTCTGTATGCCTCTTCCGAGCCAATAAATTTCATTTGCGAAAAATCAAGACCTAACCAGGTAATCGGCGTTTTTTTATCAAATACCTCGGCTTTGGTTTGGGCAGATGCCGGTTTTATAAACAAGCCTGATAATGCTATGAGTAAACTTAGTTTAATTGCGGTTTTTTTCATGGTTGATATTATTGTGGTTGAATAAATATTTTCATTTCGCATTGGGCTAACGTGTCGCCCTTGCAGGTTATTTTTCCTTTAATGATGGTTACATCAAAAACCTGGTTCTCTATTTTAACTTCAGTTTCGATGGTATCGCCAACTTTTGGGAGGGCAAACACCCCCAGGTTTTTTATCGCACCTATAAAGCCCGGTTGCACGGGTTTATTTAATTGCCGGGCCGCATATCCCGCACCTGCCGCAGCTGTTTGGGCGATGTTTTCGGTAAGCCCGGCTTCGCTTAGTTCGCCATCGTTTACCAATACATTACCGGGCAATACCAGCAGTGTGGTGCGCGTGGTATCTTCGGATGCCGATACCAGGGTATCAACCATTACAAATGGCGATCGCTGGGGTATTAAAGCCAAAACATCGGTTGTTGGTAAGGTCATTGCTTATTGCCAAAAATTATAGTAGTTGTACCATTGTTCGGGGTACGTTTTTACTTTGTTTTCAAAACCGGTTATAAAATCAGTTGTGAGCTGCTGCATAGCTTCGCCTTTGGGCAGGTCCGAATAATCTTTTACCGGGCTCGAAAAAAAGTGATAATGCAGTGCACTTTCCTTGAGGGCGTAAACAAAAGCTACCGGTACTTTAAATTTTTCGGCCATTACAAAGGGGCCAGCCGGGAATTTCGCCTCCTCACCTAAAAACTCCCTGGTTATGGTTTTATTGCCCTCAATAAACCTATCGGCATGCATACAAACCAGCTCGTTATTTTGAAAGGCCGCGTTGATCTGGAAAATATGCGACAGATCGTTTTTGATCACAATGATGTTTATTTTCCGCTCGCCGGTTACCGAGTCCATGTACTGCTTAATTTGCTTGTCCTCACCATCAAACATTACTATATTAATGCGGCTTTTGATATGGTCGAGGATTTCGCCGGCTATTTCCCAGCTGCCAATGTGCGCGCTGAGCAGTAATCCGCCGCGGTTCATGGCTGCTATGGCCTGCAGGTTTTCACGCCCGTCAAAATTAAAGGTGAACTTGTTAGGGATGCCCGACATGATCACCACCTTATCGATTATACTTTGCCCAAACAGGTAGTAGTTGCTATAAAGCTTAAACAGAGATTTTACCTTACCAAAACCGAGCCGCTTATGGAAATAATAGTACGTGCCTTTGGATGTTTGCCACGAAAACAGGAAGTAGTAAAGTGCCACAAACCTCAGCATAAAATAAGCCGGCTTAACGCCTGCCGTTTTTAAAACACTAACAAAAATGCGGTAACCAAGGGTTGTGCCTTTTGATTTTCCCTGCCAGGCGGGCATTATACAAGCTCCTTAGGTTGTACGCGCGATAATACGTAATCGTAAAAATCCTGGAAGGTAACGATGCCTGTAAAATCTTCGGGCTTTACCTTGAACGCGAAATTGCTTTCAATTACTACTACGAGGTCGATATAATCAAGGCTATCCAGATCAAGGGTTTCTTTCAGATTTGCTGTGGGTACCATTTTTTCTGCATCCACCTCAAATTCCTCGGCCAGGAAGCTGTTAATTCTTTCAATAATCTCTTCAATTTGCATAATGGCTGGGTTTAAATATATTTTTTAATAATCAGGGACGAGTTGGTGCCGCCAAACCCAAACGAGTTTGACAGGAATACATCTATATTTTTTTCGACGGTTTCGGTAGCTATATTAAGCTTAGCCGAATCCTCATCGGGGTTTTCGAAATTAATGTTAGGTGCCACGAACGAATTTTGCATCATCAGCATCGAATACACAATTTCGCTTGCTCCGGCCATCCAGCACTCGTGGCCTGTCATGGATTTGGTTGAGCTTACCAGCGGTTTGTACTCGCCAAAAACTTCATCAATCGCTTTAGCCTCGCTGGCATCACCGGCAGGGGTTGATGTAGCGTGGGCATTGATATAATCAATTTCGGATGCCGGCATATTGGCATCTTTCAATGCCATATTTAATGAACGTACCGGGCCTTCAACCGTTGGGTTTGAGATATGGGCGCCGTTTGATGAAAAGCCATAACCTACAACCTCGCCTAAAATGGTAGCACCTCTTTTTAGTGCCGAATCCAGGCTTTCCAATATCACGGTAGCCGCGCCGCCACTGGGTACTAATCCGTCGCGGTCACGATCAAAAGGCCGTGAAGCTTTGGCCGGATCGGCCTCATGTACTGAAAACGCCGAAAGGGCATCAAAGCTCCCCATCGAATAATGGCTCAACTCCTGCGCTCCTCCGCAGATAATGCAATCCTGCATCCCGGCTTTGATGAGGTGGTAGCCCATCCCGATAGAATGCGAACCGCTGGCACATGCCGCGCTAATGGTAAAATTAACCCCACGCAGTTTAAATATAGTAGCCAGGTTCATGGTAACGGTAGAGTTCATGGTTTGAAAAACCGCTCCCGAACCGATGAGCATGGTGTCTTTTTTTTCGCGAATGATATCGGTGGTTTCAATCACGGCCTTGGCTGTGCTGTCATTACCGTATAAAATGCCTACATCGGTTTTGGCGATGTAATCAGCATCTATTCCGGCCTGCTGCAAAGCTTCGGCGGTGGCTATGTAGGCGTATTCGCCCTGTTCGGGCAGCATAATGCGGGCCCGGCGGTCAAGCGTACCTTTAAGGTTGGGTTTTTCTACCGCGCCGGTGAGGCCCGAGCGGTAACCGAAATCTTTACGGATGGGATCATAAACAATACCAGACCGACCCGCGTAAAGGGACTCTTTAACCTCTTCAAGATTTTTCCCAATACACGAATAGATACCCATCCCTGTTATCACAACCCTATTCATATCCGAGCAAAAACTTGTAGTACATAGTCAACAAAATGCAATAAAAATACAAAAAAATAAAACTTTATACGTTTTTGTATGTATCGCGTTACTTCGGGTTCAAATATCGGCCAATAAGATATTGCTATCCTAATGGCTGATGGTTAAGTTTATATTAAGAGTTAATTGCTCTTTTGTTTGTTACTTGTAATTTAAAAATGCCGTCGCTCGGCTCCAGCCGAGTGACCGTTATTTTCAGGCCTCCGGCCTGCGGTGCTTCGTCGGCCAGAGGCCGTTTGATAGTTGCCACCCGGCTGGAGCCGGGCGGCGGCGGTTGCTTTTATGAATACAACCCGCCATTTATCGAAAGCACCTCTGCAGTGATATAAGCCGCCTCCGCTGATGCTAAAAATCCAACCGCATGTGCAACCTCTTCGGGCGTACCAAATCTTTTCAGCGGCACCATCGCTTTCAACTCCTTTTCATCCAATCCCGCCGTCATATCGGTAGCGATAAAGCCCGGCGCCACGGCATTCACAGTTACTCCCCGGCGGCCAACTTCCTGCGCCAGGGCTTTGGTAGCACCAATCACGCCAGCTTTGGCGGCCGAGTAATTCACTTGTCCCGGTAAACCTTTCAATCCCGACAGCGAAACCACGTTTACAATGCGGCCGTATTTTTTTACCAACATGCCGTTAAGCACCAGGCGGGTAACGTAGAAAAATCCGTTGAGGCTGGTGTTTAGCACACCATCCCATTGCTCGTCCTTCATCCACATCATCAGGCCATCATCCTTAATGCCGGCGTTGTTTATTAAAACTTCAATGTACTTTTCGGTATTGGTTTCAATCCAGCTACCTAATTTTTGCTGGATGTCGTTTTTGTCGGCCACATCAAATTGCAGCAACTCACCATCGCCTCCATTTTCCTTGATTTGGGCGAGGGTATTGTTGGCCTCCTCAACGTTGCCTTTATAGTTTACCAGCACGTAATAACCCATGGCTGCCATTTTATAGCAAATGGCCCTGCCAATCCCTCTCGAACCTCCGGTTACTAATGCACATTTCATAAGATATATCGGGTATTAAAAGGTTTAATAGATTCAGGAAATAAGTTCGGCGTTTTCCAGCCAGTTTTTAACGTTTTGCAGATCAGGATATTTAGGCTGATCCTCTACAAATTTGGGGAATATCGCCCTTAAATCTGTATAAATTTTATGGGTTTGAGTAGATAGTTTATCAGCGCAGTCAAGATGATCAACGGCCTGCAGCAAGGTCATGGCCTGGATAGCCAGCACCTCGAAACTGTTATCGATCACTTTTTTGGTTAACAACGCCGCGTTACAGCCCATGCTTACAATATCCTGGTTATCATTGTTGTTCGGGATGCTGTGTACGTACATCGGGTACGAAAGGGTTTGGTTTTCGGCAACGGTTGAAGTAGCAGTAAACTGCATACCCTGCATGCCGAAATTAAAACCAAGTACGCCTAAGTTCAGAAACGGTGGAAATTTCTGGTTTAGCTTATCATTCAGCAAATAATTCAATTGCCTTTCGAATAGCATTGACAGGCGGGTAACGGCTATCTTAAGCTTATCCATCTCCAACGACACATAATCTCCATGAAAATTGCCACCGTGGAAAATATTATGGTTTTCATGGTCGATAACCGGGTTGTCATTTGCCGAGTTCAGCTCATCAACAACCACATGCTCGGCATGGGCAATGGTATCATAAACCGGTCCGAGGATCTGCGTGACGCAGCGTAGGGAATAGTACTCCTGCACTTTATCCTCAAAAACTTCCTGATCGATATTTTCGGGATTATATAAATGCTCCGAACGGCTGCGCGTCATTTGGCTGTCTTTCAAAATCTCCCGCAGCTGTGCCGCAACCGCGTTTTGGCCGGTATGATGTTTTACCCTGTTCAACTCCTGCGAGTAATGATCGTCAAAAGCGCCCACAACCTCATTGATCATGGCCGATAGCCTAATCGACCAGCCCAGCAGTTTTTTAGCGCGAACGATATTCAACAGCCCGATACCCGTCATGGCCGAAGTGCCGTTGATAATGGCCAGGCCTTCGCGAATATGGATCTGTAGCGGTTTAATATTCAGTTTTTCAAAAACAACAGCGGCTGGTTGTACCTCGCCATTGTAAATTACCTCGCCCTCGCCAATTAAAACAAGGCCAAGGTGGGCGAGCTGCACCAAATCGCCGCTGGCACCTACGCCGCCATGTTCAAATATGCAGGGCGTAACGTTTTTGTTGATAAGTTCGGTAAGCAGGCTCACCAGTTCGGGGTGCACGCCCGAGTGGGCCTGCATAAAGCTGTTTAACCGGGCGAGCATCAGCGCTTTCACCAGTTGGGGCTGCATTAAATTGCCTCCGCCAGAGGCATGGCTGCGAATAAGGTTATACTGTAATTGCAACCGGTTTTCATCGCTCACCTTATACTGCGCCATAGGGCCAAAGCCGGTATTGATACCATAAATCAATTTATTGGCCGAAAAGCCATCCAGAAAATTAAAGCTGGCTTCCACGTTTTTCAACGCCCGTTCATCCGGAACAATAGTGCTGTTATTAAAAATTACCTGGTAAAAATCATCCAGCGTTAGGGCCTTCCCTCCAACCTGTAGCATCGGCGCAATTGTTTTATTTAATAAGGTTTGATTATTCGTCTCCACAAAATCAGCGCGAAAATAAGGTAAATGTTTGGATTTCGGAACGATGGTGTATTCATGTATGTCAAAGTAGTTAAACAGCCATCATTTTAATTATGGCGAACTCGCCATAATTAAAAAGTAAATGCTTGAATTTGAAAACAAGATTGCAACTGCTTGCCCTGAGACAAGCGGCAATTATCTAACGGACTCAAGTGATGAAGATTGTAGGAAAAGCAAAGAAACAATATCAATCCATATAACGAAAAGCCTACTCATAGCAGCTCCCGTCAGCAGGAAAGCTTCGGGCGAAAGCGGGCAGAACGATGGTGGACTTGAGCGTGGGAAGGGGCATCGCTACTTTTTGCAGAAGCGTGGGGCACGAGCGAACGCAGTGGGGCAAAATTTAGCAGCCCGTGGTTCTGCCTGGTTTGCAGGGAAGGAAAGGGGTAGGGATGCGCGCAGGCCAGTGCGACAAAGAAGCCTTCCTGGTGACTTGATTTTTGGTTCTTTTTATCAAGAAAAAGAACAAAGCCAACCCGCGGCGATTGAGCGGGCCAATGTATGTTAAATAACAGAATGCTCGTTTTGAATGCTCTCGCCAGCATACGAGTAACTCCCCGAGCAAACGGCTTTCGTTATTCGCGATAGATGACGGACTTTGATTCAATACAACAAGCATTGGCCGCTCATTTGCCGCGGAGGCTGTTACTTTTGTCTTGACACAAAAGTAACCAAAAAGTCAAGACAGAAAAAAGCTTCAGCCCACGAGGCCATACGCCCGGCCCGCTTTTCTGTCAGCCCCACGCGCTTTTGTTATCGTCTTTGGAATATGATTTTTCTTAATTACAACACTTAATTTTAGATCAGTATATCTCCACACAAAAATTTAACGTTTAATTTAACCTTAAACAATAACTTTGCAAAACAATAAACGTAAACCCACAAAACCCCTAAAACCTGGACTGAAGCCGGTACGTGCGATTGATACAATATGACGGATAACTTACAACTTATACAGGCAAAGTTTAAACAATTACAAGTATGCGTTATTATACCCACCTATAATAACGAGGGCACACTGGCCTCCGTCATTACCGATGTATTGGCTTATACCAACCAGGTTATTGTGGTAAACGATGGTTCTTCGGATAGTACACCGGCCATCATCCAGTCATTTCCGCAGGTACAATCCGTTAGTTATACCCAAAATGTGGGCAAAGGTTGGGCTTTACGCAAAGCATTTGAATTTGCTACCGAACAAGGCTATCAATACGCCATCACCATCGATTCGGACGGGCAACATTTTGCTGCCGATTTGCCTGCTTTTATCGAAAAACTGGAGCAGGAACCGGGCGCGCTTATCATCGGTTCGCGCAATATGGAGCAGTCATCCGTGCCGGGGAAAAGCAGTTTTGGGCATAAGTTTTCTAATTTTTGGTTTTGGGTAGAAACGGGGATCAAATGCCCGGATACACAATCGGGCTACCGTTTGTATCCTATACACCTGTTAAAAAACAGCAAATTCATTACCCGTAAATACGAGTTTGAGATAGAAGTAATAGTACGCGCTGCCTGGAAAGGTATTAAGATAGATTGGGTGCCCGTAAAAGTTTACTATGCGCCGAAAGAGACCCGGATCTCGCATTTTCGCCCCTTCCAGGATTTTTCGCGCATCAGCGTGCTGAATACTTTTTTAGTGATCATCACTTTTGCATGGATCAAGCCGCGTGATTTTTTCAGAACGCTTTTTGATAAAAAAAAAGCGAAGCTGATGCTGAAAAATCTATTCTTTAACCCGGCACACTCGCCGCAGCTTAAAGCAAAATCGGTAGCGTTTGGGGTTTTTATGGGGATAGTACCCATCTGGGGTTTTCAGTTGTTGGTGGCTATTTCGCTGGCTATTATTCTGAGGTTGAACAAAGCCATTGTAATTACGGCTGCGCACATCAGTTTCCCGCCCATGATCCCGGTGATTATTTTTTTGAGTTACAAAACCGGCAGCCTTTGGATGGGGGGCAAGGATGTGGAGATACCGCTTGACAAAATCTCGCTCAAATCGATAGGCGAACACCTGGAACAATACCTTTATGGCAGTATTTCGCTGGCCATTATTGCCGGTATTACGGCAGGATTACTCACCTTTGCTTTGTTAAAGCTGTTTAAGCGGAGGCCCGTAGCCGCGTTGTAGTACATGGAAAAAATCCTAATAGGTATTTATAACTATTTCAATGCCCGCAAGCCGCTGTTTTATGTTGTGTTTGCGGCAAGCTTTCTGTTTGTTGGTTTTTTCGCTTCGCGGATAAAATTTGAGGAGGATATTTCTAAAGTACTGCCGAAGGATAAAAAGATTGAGAAACTCAACTACATTTTCCAAAATTCCAAGTTTGTTGAAAAGCTGGTGGTGATGGTTTCGTTAAAAGATACCACCAGGCAGGAACCTGATAGCCTGATAGCCTATGCCGATAATTTTACCGCAACCGTTCAGCAGAAGCTACCAGGATACATCGGCAAAATAAACGCTAAGGTTGATGATGGGTTGGTAATGCAGCTTTTCAGTACTATTAATAAAAATCTGCCTATTTATCTTAGCGAACGAGACTACAAGGATATTGACACGCTCATCCATCCGGATAAAGTAAAAGAAACCCTCGCCCGCGATCTGCGTACGCTTACCTCACCGGCCGGCCTCGCCCTTAAAAGCATGATCAGCGCCGACCCGGTTGGCATCTCCTACCTCGGCCTCAAAAAACTACAGCAGCTGCAATACGACGAAAACTTTGAACTGTACGACAGCTATGTGATGACCAAAAATCACAAAAACCTGCTGCTCTTCATTACACCAAAATACTCACCCAATAACACCGGCGAGAATGCTGTTATGCTGAAAGGTATCGACAGTATCATAGATAGCCTGCAAGCTAAACATTTCAAAACCATCAATTGCAGCTATTTCGGTACCACGGCGGTATCGGTAGGTAACGCCCTGCAGTTACGCCGCGATTCGATGTTTACGCAGGGTATTACGGTGGTATTCCTGATCGTTTTTCTTGGATTTTATTTCAGGAAGAAGCGCGCACCTGTAGTGATTTTGGTGCCGGTGCTATTTGGGGCACTGTTTTCATTGGCGGTGGTTTATTTTGTAAAGGGCAGCATTTCGGTTATCGCTTTGGGTACAGGTTCTGTGGTGCTGGGCATCGCGGTAAATTATTCATTGCATGTTTTTAATCACTACCGCCACACCCGCAGTATTGAACAGGTGATCCGTGACTTGGCTATGCCGCTCACCGTGGGCAGCTTTACTACCATCGGCGGTTTTTTCTGTTTGGAGTTTGTTGAATCGGAAATGCTGAAGGATCTGGGCCTGTTTGCCGCTTTCAGCTTGATCGGCGCCTCTTTTTGCTCGCTCATTTTCCTGCCGCATTTCATCGCATCACAAAAAGAACAGGATGAGCATATCGCCAAATTATCATGGATTGATAAGCTCTCGGCCTACAACCCCGAGTACAATAAATTCATTATTACCGGCATTGTTATACTAACAGTAGTATTCAGCTACACCGCCCGCAACGTGAGCTTTGAAACGGACATGACCCGCATGAATTTCATGACCGATAAACTCAAAGCCTCCGAAGCCAAACTGAATGCCATCAATAAATACGCCCTGCAATCGGTTTATTTATTGGTCGAAGGCAAAACGCTTGATGGGGCTCTCCGCACCAACGAAAAGCTCTCGGCGCAAATAGAGCAGCTGAAAGAAAAGAACATCGTTAAAAAATACTCGGGCGTATCATCTCTCATTATTTCCGATTCATTACAGCAGGCCCGTATTACCCGATGGAATAACTACTGGACACCCGCAAAAAAACAACAGCTGATAGCTGTGCTGCTTAAAGAAGGTGCAGCTTTAGGTTTTAAGCCTTCGGCCTTTGATCATTTTAAACAGCTCATCAATAAAGATTTTCGACCTGTTGGGCAGGATGAAATGGCCGGTATCCGCACAAGCTTATTGGACGATTATATCACCGAGCGACCGGGCCGGGCAGGTGTGATCACCCTGGTTAAAATATCCCCGGAAGATAAAACCAAACTGTACAACTTGTTTGATGATATGCCGAATGTTACGGTTGTTGATAAACAATACCTTACCAATCGTTTTGTAGGCATTATCAATAATGATTTTGCCAGCATCGCCATCATGTCGTCGTTACTGGTATTTACGGTGTTGCTGCTTACTTACGGGCGCATTGAGCTTACGCTGGTATCCTTTATCCCGATGTTTATTTCCTGGATTTGGATTTTAGGTTTGATGGGGCTATTGGGTATCCAATTCAACATCGTGAACATCATTATCTCGGCCCTGATATTTGGTTTGGGCGATGACTACAGCTTGTTTATTATGGACGGGTTGCTGCAGGAATATAAAACCGGGAAGAAAAACCTGTCATCCTACAAATCATCTATTTTCCTTTCGGCCATTACTACGGTGGCCGGGTTGGGGGTGCTGATCTTTGCCAAACATCCGGCCTTGCGCTCTATCGCTTTGATCTCCATCATCGGGATTGTTTGCGTGGTGGTAATGGCGCAGATTTTAATCCCGTTTTTGTTCAATTTGCTCATCCGGAACAGGGTGCGGAAAAAGCAATTCCCCTGGACGTTGAGCGGCTTTGTGATCTCGGTTTTCGCATTCACTTATTTTGTGAGCGGTTGTTTGTTGTCAAGCTTCATCGGTTTATTCCTGATCAAGCTTAATCCTTTTAAGGGCAGGCGGAGCAAGTATGTATATCATGTCATCCTGTCAAAATTCTGCTGGTCGATGATGTACATTATGCCCAATATACGTAAGCGTGTTGTGGATAAGGATCCGTTTGAAAAACCTGCCGTGGTGATCAGTAACCATCAATCGTTTTTGGATATTCTGACGCTCGTTATGCAGCATCCTAAGCTTATCCTGTTCACCAATCATTGGGTTTGGAATTCGCCGGTGTTTGGAGCGGTTGTGAGGATGGCCGGGTATTTTCCGGTGGCCGAAGGGGTAGAACAGAACGTTCATGAGCTTGCCGAAAAGGTGAAACAAGGTTACTCGATGGTCATCTTCCCCGAAGGCAGCCGCTCGCCCGATGGCAAAATGAAGCGTTTCCATAAAGGCGCATTTTTTTTGGCAGAACAATTAGGGATGGATATCCTGCCCATTATGCTGCACGGCACAGGCTACAACATGACCAAAGGCGATTTTCTGCTAAAGAACGGCACTATCACCATCAAATACCTGCCGCGCATAAAAGCCGACGATACCTCATTTGGTATAGGTTATGCCGAACGTACTAAAAATATCAACCGTTATTTTAAACAGGAATACCAAAAGCTAAG
Organism: Mucilaginibacter celer; assembly: GCF_003576455.2. Classification (NCBI taxonomy): domain Bacteria; kingdom Pseudomonadati; phylum Bacteroidota; class Sphingobacteriia; order Sphingobacteriales; family Sphingobacteriaceae; genus Mucilaginibacter; species Mucilaginibacter celer. Next base: position 5,632,741 of record NZ_CP032869.1, on the reverse strand, counting down.
CGACCAGATTGAGCAACCGGCCTACTTTAACGAGCAGCTATTTTATAATTACCTGTACAAAGGCCCGGTGCTGGAATGGTATATGCGTATCAAGGTCCGGTTGGAAAAAAACTACCAGGTATTTCACAATCTGCTGCCCAAACAAGGCAAAATGCTCGATTTGGGTTGCGGCTATGGTTTTATGCCTTACATGCTGCATTTTGCCGCACCGGAACGGGAGTTTACCGGGGTTGATTACGATGAGGAAAAAATAGAAGTTGCCAGCAACTGTTTCAGCAAAACGGATGATATCAATTTTGTGTATGCCGATGCCCTGCAGTTTGAAATGCAGCAATATGATGCCATCATTATGGCCGATATGCTGCACTACCTGCAACCTGATCGGCAAACGCACTTGATAGAAAAATGTATCACCGCATTAAATCCGGGCGGTAAATTGATTATCAGAGATGGTGATGCCGATCTGCAGCAAAGGCAAAAAGGCACAGCTCTTACCGAGGTTTTCTCTACCCGGATATTGGGCTTCAATAAAACCGTTGATAAAGGCCTTTCCTTTATTTCAGGGAGAGCTTTAAAAGAAATTGCCGCGGTACATGGCCTGCAGTGCAATCAAATTGACAATAGCCGATACACCTCAAATATTATTTTTGTGATGACAAAAGAAGGGAAGCCCCAATAAATGGACGATAAGTTTGATGTATTGATTGTTGGCAGCGGCATGGGCGGCCTCGTTTGTGCCGATATGCTTGGCCGCGAGGGTTACCGGGTTTGCGTTGTTGAAAAAAACAAACAGCTTGGCGGCTCGCTGCAAACTTATGTGCGGGATAGGGTGATCTTTGATTCGGGCGTGCATTACCTTGGCGGCCTGGATAAAGGGCAGAACCTGTACCAGATTTTTAAATACATCGATATTATCAATGGCCTGAAACTGGAAAAACAAAACCCGGATGCCTTTGATAAGATCATGATCGATAATGACCCGGTGGAGTATCCGCAGGCGCAGGGTTATGATAATTTCATTAAACAGTTATTGGTTTATTTCCCGGATGAAGAGCGTGCTTTGCGTGCTTATTGCGATAAGTTGAAAGAGGTTTGCGATAAGTTCCCGCTGTATAACCTCCGCTCGTCGGATGATTTTTATGAAAAGGCAGATGTGCTGGAGGTGGATACCGAAGCTTTTTTGGCATCCATCACCAATAATAGAAAACTGCAGCAAGTGTTAGCGGGTAATAACTCGCTGTACGCCGGGCAGGCCGATAAAACGCCGCTGTATGTACACGCGCTTATCCTCAACAGTTATATTGAAAGCTCCTGGAAATGTGTTGACGGTGGTTCGCAGATAGCCAAACTCATGGCCCGCAATATCCGCGACAAGGGAGGCGTTATTATCCGGAACAAAGCCGTAAAAAAACTGGTGGAGCAGGAAGGTAAAATAACATACGTCGAACTGCAAGGCGGCGAAAAGCTGTACGCCGATCATTTTATATCCAACATCCACCCGGTAAAAACACTGGAAATGACGGATTCGGCGGTGATCAAAAATGTCTACCGCAACCGGTTGAAAAGCCTGGAAAATTCGGTATCCTCCTTCACCATCAACATTGTATTTAAAAAAGACACGTTTAAATATTTCAGCCATAACGTTTACAGCTTTAAAGACGGGCAGGTATGGCACATGGCCGATTATACACAGCAAAACTGGCCCCTGGGCTATGCCGTGTTCATGACGCCATCATCAAAAAACAAGGAATATGCCGATGGTATGACCATTTTGGCCTATATGCGCTACGAGGAGGTGAAGCCATGGGAGGATACTTTCAACACTGTATCTGACGAAGCTTTTCGCGGCGAAACCTATGAGCAATTCAAAAAACGCAAAGCCGAAGTTTTATTGGATGATGTGGAACTAAAATTTCCGGGCTTACGGGAGCAAATCCACTCATACTATACAGCCACGCCGTTATCCTACCGCGATTATATTGGTAATGACGATGGCTCGCTTTATGGTATTGCCAAAGATTATAAGCACCCTTTAAAAACCTTCATCTCACCGCGTACCAAGCTGCCTAACTTGTACTTCACGGGGCAAAACCTTAATTTACATGGCATTTTAGGTGCCGCCATGAGTGGTATAGTAACCTGCTGCGCTTTGCTGGGCAATGATAACCTGATAGAAAAAATAAGAAATGCGTAACCGGAAATTCAGCTGGAAAAGATTTGGGAAAAGGCTGTTGTACACAGCGCTTGTATTTGTGGGTTTGCTGCTGATCGGTTTTATTTACCTGTATTGCGTAGCTATTGAACATCCACCCACGCCTGCCGATTTGAGCAGTTTGCAACTACAGCGCAAGCAACCCTCGCCGGGATTTTATACCATTGGCAACAACTGGTTTAGGAAAAGCAAAAGCGGCCTGTTCGAGATGTATGTAGCGGGCAAACCTTTTGAGCGCGGGGTAATTAACGGCAAACTGAGCAAAGAATTGGTAGTGAACCAGGAGGTTTATTTTACCGACCAGATAGGCAAGATCATCCCCTCAAAATCGTACCTCTCATTTCTCAAATATTTCATCGCCTGGTTTAACCGTGACCTGGCCAAAAATGTAAATGAAGAGTATAAAGAGGAGATCTATGGCATCTCCAAATCAGCTTCGGATAAATTCCAGTACATCGGCTCAAACTATCAGCGCATTTTAAATTACCATGCGGCGCATGATATTGGTCATGCTTTGCAGAGTATGGCATTGGTGGGCTGCACCTCGTTCGGTACCTGGAACGACCGCTCGGCAGATGGTACGATGATAGTAGGCCGTAACTTTGATTTTTATGTGGGCGATAACTTCGCACACGATAAAATGGTAGCTTTCTTCAACCCATCCGAAGGGCATAAATTTATGACCATTACCTGGGGCGGTTTTGTAGGCGCGGTATCCGGCATGAACGAAAAAGGCCTGAGCGTTACCATCAATGCCGATAAAACTAACATCCCATCAGGCTCGGCCACGCCGGTATCTTTAGTGGCCCGCGAGATATTGCAATACGCCCAAAACATCGATGAAGCCATCGCGATAGCCAAAAAACGCAAAATGTTTGTGTCCGAATCGTTTTTGGTGGCTTCGGCCGAGGATAACAAGGCCGTAGTGATCGAGAAAACGCCAGATACGCTGGACGTTTACGACCCGCACCAAAACTATATTTTATGCGCCAACCATTTACAAAGCAAGGGCCTGGCGCACTCGAAAGAAAACGAGGTGCAGCTAAGCAACAGCGCCTCGCCTTACCGCTACCAGCGCTTAATGGAACTGCTAAATGCCGACAGTAAAAATACTGTTCAAAAAACCGTTGATATTTTACGCGACCGCGGCGGCCTGCACGGCGAAGATATTGGCATGGGTAACGAAAAAGCATTGAACCAACTAATTGCCCACCACTCGGTAGTATTCGAGCCGCAGAAACTGTTGGTTTGGGTGTCCACCTCGCCATGGCAACTGGGCCAGTTTGTGGCTTACGATCTGAAAAAGATCTTCGCCATGAAGGGCATGCAAACCGATCATGAAGTGATAGACAGCACGCTTACCATCAAACAGGATACTTTTTTAAATACCAAGGCGTACCGCGATTTTATCACCTACCGCACCCTGAAGCAAAAAGCGTTTGATGGCGGCGAAATCAATCCGGATAGCGTGGTAGCCAGCAACCCACAGTTTTATCATGCCTACGTAATTGCCGGCGATTATTCCTTCAAGCATAACAACTACAAAAAAGCCCTCAGCTATTATAAAACGGCTTTAACCAAAGTGATAGCCACTGTAAACGAGGAAAACTATATTAAAAAACAGGTTGAAAAATGCATTAAAAAACTAAGCTCATGACAGTAGCGGGCGTAGGTATTGATATGATAGAGGTAGAGCGTGTGCAAAGCAGTATTGCCAAAGAGCAGGGCTTTCGTGAGCTGGTTTTTTCGGCTAAGGAGATAGCTTATTGCGAAAGCAAAACCAACAAGTATCAGCATTATGCCGCCCGCTTTGCCGCCAAGGAGGCTTTTTTTAAAGCCCTGGGCACTGGCTGGCTAAAGGATACTGCCTTTAACGAAATAGAGGTTAGCAACGACGAAAACGGCAAACCCTCACTCGAACCCATTGGCGAAAGTGCCGTGGTTATTAACCGCAACGGCCCGCTTAAAATTTCGGTATCATTAACTCATTTAAAAACAATGGCATCGGCCGTGGTAATTATTGAAAAGTGATCACATATCCACCTAAATCATTAGCATTTCAACCAAAACGGGAGGTTGCAAAAATACAGGAGCAAAAGCTTCAGGAACTGCTGGCGTATCTCAGCCAAAACTCTCCGTTTTATAAAGATCTTTTCGCTACAAACAATATTGATATCAACCGGATCAAAACGCTTGATGACCTGCGTTTAATCCCCACAACAACCAAAGAGGATCTGCAAAAACGCAACGATGATTTTTTATGTGTGGATAGGTGCGAGATCATCGAATACAGTTCTACATCAGGCACCCTTGGCAGCCCCGTAACCATATCCCTTACCGAAGGCGATCTGGAAAGGCTTGCCTATAACGAATACAATTCCTTCACCTGTGCCGATGGTTCGCCGGCCGACTTATACCAGTTAATGCTAACGCTCGACAGGCAGTTTATGGCGGGAATGGCTTATTATTCGGGCATCCGTAAAATTGGCGCGGGTATTATCCGTTTGGGGCCGGGCGTGCCGTCGCTGCAATGGGAAACCATTTTAAGGTTGAAGCCAACGGCCATTGTAGCCGTACCATCCTTTATTTTAAAACTGATCCAGTTTGCGCAGGAGCATAACATCGATATCAATTCGTCATCGGTAAAAAAGGCGGTTTGTATAGGCGAGAATATTCGCAACACCGATTTTAGCCTCAATATCCTCGGCAAAAAAATAACCGAGGCCTGGAATATTAAACTATACTCAACCTACGCCTCCACCGAAATGCAAACCGCTTTTACCGAATGCGGCGAAGGCCACGGCGGTCACCATCAACCCGATTTGTTGATTGTGGAGGTATTGGATGAGCATAATAACCCCGTTACTCCCGGCGAATCGGGCGAGGTTACTATTACTACCCTCGGCGTAGAGGGGATGCCCTTATTGCGTTACAAAACAGGCGATATCTGCCATTATTATGATGAGCCATGCGCCTGCGGCCGTGCCAGTATCAGGCTGTCATCCATCGTTGGCCGTAAAAAACAGATGATCAAATTTAAAGGCACCACCCTTTATCCACCCGCGCTGTTCGATTTATTGAATGGTATGGAAGAGATTAAAGATTTTGTGGCTGAGGTATATTCCAACGAAATAGGAATGGATGAAGTGCTGCTGCACCTGCTTCCCGTTAGTTATACAGATGACTGCGACAGGAAGATCCGCGCCAACTTACAGGCCAGGCTACGGGTAAGCCCGCATATCACCTATTTAAAGCACGATGAAATGCAGAAACTGCAATTTCCGGAAGCAGTTAGGAAGCCGGTTAAATTTATTGATAAGCGCAAATAAACCTTTATGTGCTAAATTGCGCTATGCATAATGCCGATATCTTTGGCCGGTTGACACAGCAATTCAATTTGCCATTTAGCAACCCGGTACTCGTTTTCTCGCTGATCCTCCTCATTATTTTGCTTGCGCCCATTATTATGGGTAAGTTTAGGTTTCCGGGTATAGTAGGGTTTATTTTGGCCGGAATAGCAATCGGTCCTCATGGTTTAAACCTGCTCACCAAGAACGCGGCAATTGAGTTATTCTCAACCATTGGCTTACTGTACATCATGTTCATTGCCGGTGTCGAGTTGGATTTAACCGAGTTTAAGCAGAAAAAGCACCGCAGCCTGATATTCGGCTTTTTTACTTTTAGCATCCCTATCCTCATCGGTTTCCCAATATGTTATTACCTGCTGGGTTATCCGCTTATTACTTCTGCGCTAACTGCCAGCATGTTTGCAACCCACACCTTAGTGGCTTATCCCATTGTTAGTAAATACGGTATAGCCAAAAATGAAGCGGTAGCAATTAGCGTTGGCGGCACCATCCTTACCGACACCGCTGTGCTTATTTTATTACCCGTAATTATGGGCGCGAAAGATGGTGGGCTGGGTTTCAACTTCTGGCTGCAACTTATGATCTCGCTATCCATATTCGCCTTCATCATGTTTGTGCTGATTCCGCCCCTGGCACGCTGGTTTTTTAGCCGTTACCAGGATAACAAAACATTGCCGTATGTATTTGTGCTGTTCATCGTGTTCCTGTCGGCTTTTCTTTCGCAACTGGGCGGGGTTGAGCCTATTATCGGTGCCTTTGTGGCCGGGCTGGCGCTGAACAAAGCGGTGCAGCAATCGCAGGCTTTAATGCACCGGATAGATTTTGTGGGTAACGCCATCTTCATCCCGTTCTTCCTCATCAGCGTAGGCATGCTGGTTGATTTGCGTGTGCTTACCCGCGGGCCGCAGGCTACCATTGTGGCTGTGAGCCTTACATTGGGCGCTTTGTTAGGCAAATGGCTGGCCGCTTTATCTACCCAAAAAATATTTAAATATTCACCAACACAGCGTACGCTTATTTTCGGGCTAAGCAGCGCGCACGCTGCCGCTACGCTGGCCATTATTTTGGTGGGTTTTAAAGCGCAGATTATCGATGATAATATTTTAAATGGCACTATTATCCTTATCCTTGTAACCTGCGTGGTGGCTTCATTCGCTACTGAACGGGCTGGCAAAAAACTGGTTAAGCAGATTGATGAACGGGAGAAAAAAACTCTTGTGGACGAAACGAGCGGTAACCTCAGTTAGTCAGGTTAGGAAAGAGCTTTACCAGGACGACAGCTAAAATCCAGATGATCGCAATAAAGGTCATCAAACGTTTTGTTCGCTTTGTTTTTAGCTGAAAGGCAACCAGGAAAGAAATAATGGAATTAAAGATAGTCATTGCTATCATTGCCACAAAAAAATGATGCAACCTGTTATCCGGCAATGTTGATTGTCTGAAAATCTGGTAACATAACTGCGTAACAAACCACATACCTGCTGCATAAAAGGTAAGACGACCAATTGTTAAATCGGCATTGGTGCGTAAAACCTCTTTTTCATAAAAAATAATGGTTGATATGGGTATAAAGGCAAAAATAATGCCTCCGGGCCGGATAGGGGTATAGGGGATAACCTCTGGTACAAAGGCCTGATCGGTTACATAAAATGCAATTAATAACCAGATCAGCTGGATCACAAAATATTTAAGTGAGATTTTTATGATAGGGTTCATTGCTAACAAAAATAATAAAAATGACATGCATCCATTTTCCCCAGGCTATTTAGGATTTTAACTTTGAACCGTATTAAACCAAAACAGGTCTTACTTTTGGCAAGACCTGTTTTGGTTTAGAATTTATGTAGACTGGCTTGTTTTACTTCCCCGAAGCAAACAACGGATCAGCCTTAAAATATGTCCCCCCATCAAAACTAATCACATAATCAGATTTAAAATGGGTGCTTTTTTTATAATAATCAGTACTGATGATCTGTGCGCCTGATTTTTGGGCTGCGATAAATGAGCTTTTATCATTAGCACGGGCTTCTTCGGTATCAGAGTCGGCGCGGGTGCGAATGATGTAGCCTTTTTTAACCAGTTTTTGAATGCGTGTAAGATCTTTCCTGGCATCGTTCATAATGTGGATAGCGGCTTCCGGGGTTCCGGGCTCGGCATCGGCAAATAACACACGACCTTTTAATGATGGGTGACCGGCAATGTAAGCGGCCCTTTTCTCACCTTTTTCATCCAAAATAAAAATGAACTTGCCTTTGGCTGCCTTAAGTGTTGGCCAATTGTTGTGCAGTACCGCGGCCTCGAGGGTTTTGTAGCTCCCACGTACATCATCGGGCGTAATTAAATATTTTTTGCCCAGGTTATCCAGGATCTCTTTATCCAGATCGGCAAAGGTTTTGGAGGTGAATTTTTCAGGAACGGTGAACTCCGGTTTTTTTGATGGCTCGTCTTTGGCATTCATGGTGATGTAGATGGGGTTATGGTCCGGATGTCCATCACTCCATTTTTTTAATTCCTGCAGGCACAATTTAAAGGTGGCGCAATTGCTCCGAAAATCAATATCCTCAATGTGAAAAACTTTAAAACCGGGATCTTTCATTACACCCTGCGTATCGAAAGCCGATTGGCCGGGCACCCAATCCAAACCTTTAGGGTGCGCGTATTTACCGCCTTTGCTATCGGCATAAACGTCAATCTCTAAAGCGTTTAAACCTAAATTAAGCTGATCGCTCAGGCTGATGTGCTCGTAATCTATCTTGCTCATGCCAACCGAATCGCGCTGCTGCAAAAATTTAAACAGTTTTGGGTTGATAGCCTGTTTGTAGCTATTGTGCGAACCAATTACCTGGAAATGGTTCATGGTTTCATCGCCGGGGTTGTTTATTAAAGCTGATGCCGAAAGTATGGCACCGGCAAGTAAGCCAACGGTAAGTTTCATTTTTAGTAGAGTTGTTTTTGGTTTAACAAAACAAAGCGCAAAAGGTAAGTCCTTTTGCGCTTTTATTAAAAAGTTACGATTAATAACCCGGGTTTTGTTTCAGGTTAGGGTTGGTTTTCAACTCGGTTGATGGAATTGGGTATAACCTGCGGCTTGGATCGGTGTTCATTTTCAGATCATCGGTTTTGCCACCCATAACCGGAAGCGGATATTCTTTCTCGAACAATCCATAACGGATCAGGTCGTTACGGCGCCATGCTTCCCATGACAGTTCGCGGGCGCGCTCGTCTAACAAGCCATCCAAATCAATCGATGAAGCGGCCTGTGCGTGGGCGCGGGTGCGCAGCTTGTTCACTAAGCTAAGCGGTGTTTGTGCGTCGCCGTTGATAGTGGTTGGCGCAGCACCGCGTAAAATAGCCTCGGCCTTCATTAAATAAACATCAGCCAAACGGAATACCGGCACATCGTTACTGTTTAAACGCGTAGCCTGGATAATGTTCACATCCGGGTAGTATTTGATTGAACGTACACCTTCCGACTGTGATGTTACCACATCATTACCCAAATCCATCGGTTTTAAACCGGTAAGTGTTAGAGTTGGGATAATGTTGATCTGCTTATCGGCATTTGGCGCAGGATAGTAAACCGGCTGATTGGTGAAACCGCCATTGCCATCAGGGTAATACTGCGGACCGGCCAGCCATGTTTTGGTACGGTCATCGCCCGGAATATTAAAGCGGTTATAAAACTCGGGCGTGGTGCTCATAGCAATACTTAAACCAACGTTAAAGCCATATGCGTTAACCAGGTAGTAGAAAAAGCCGAAACGGGTAAACTGGTTGCCCGGAATCTGCTGATCGTAAGGAACGGCAAAAATGGTTTCATTAACCTGCGGTCCGTTGGTTGGCAAAAAGATATCGCGGAATTTAGCATCCAGGAAGTAATTGGTATTAGCCTGCACGCTATCGCACATAGCAACGGTTTCCTGGTAACGGGTAGTACCGGTATACACGCCCGAGTTAAGGTACATTTTTGCAAGCAAGGCGAAAACCATGCCTTTGGTTGGGCGGCCGTATTGCGCAACATTTACTGATGCGCTGTTACTTTTTGAAGGCAATAATGGCAACACGCTTTTCAGTTCGCTTTCAATAAACTCATATACTTTGGCGCGCGGCTGGGTAGCCGGTTGTGTAGTTACCGGGAACTCGGTAATGATGGGTACGTTACCGTACAAATCCATCATAAAATACATGTAAAGGGCACGCATGGCTTTAACCTCGGCAATTGACGAGGCTTTTTTGGCAGCCGATGATGATGAACCGTTAATAACGCTCATGATCCGGTTACAGCTGTTGATACCGCCAAAACCCCATTGCCATACGCCAATTACGTTTGGATGATCAAAGGTCCAGGTGTGGTAATGTAGCTGGCGGTACTGGCCGCCGTCGTCAAAGTTACCGTCGCGGGCCGGCAAAATAGCCTCATCGGTCGACATGTCCTGCATACGCCAGTAAGGTACGGCATAGCTTGACGACAGGTTAGAATAAATTGAACCCAGCAAAGCGGTATAATCCGCATCGGTTGATGGGAAGTTTGATTGTACGTACTGCGATTCTACAGGTACGTCCAATTTTGTACATGAATAGGTGCCCACCATGGTGGCAATTGCGGCACATGCTAAAAATATCTTTTTCATCTCGTGTCTTTCTTCTGGTGTTTTGTTTTAGAATGATGCGGTTAAACCTAAGCTGAAGGTACGTGTTTTAGGATAAAAATCGCGGTTGTCAATACCCGGGGTCAAACCGCCGATGTTAACCTCCGGATCAACACCACGGTATTTGGTGATGATGAAAATGTTGTTGCCCGAAGCGTAAAAACGAAGGCTTTTAATAGCCTGGATATGTGGCTTGATGGTATAACCAAAAGTGGCATTATCCAAACGCAGGTACGAGCCGCTTTCCAGGAAACGATCCGAAATGAGGTAGGCATTGATATCTTTAAACGATTCGCCTAAGGTAAACCTCGGGATGTTTTGCAGTTTGGCATCGGCGGGGTTGTTCAGTGACGCAAGGGTTGCGTTCAGAACTTTGTTGCCATACACGCCGCGCACCAAAAAGTTTAAATCGAAGTTTTTGTAGAAGAAGCTGTTGCTCCAGCCGTAGATCAGTTTTGGCTGCGCATCGTATTTGATGAATTGATCGCTGGTTAGCGGCTGGCTGGCTACTACAGAACCATCGGCTTTTTGAAAAGTACTTACACCATTTTGGTTTTTGCCCATATAGTGCCATAAATCAAAAGTACCCAAAGCATAACCCGGTTGGATAATCTGGCTGTAATTACCTGATTGGCCTTTACCGCCGAGTTGAGCTGTTTGGATGTAAGGAAGTGCCAGGTTACCTTGCGACAAGCTTTCAACCATGTTTTTGTTGTGCGTAACGTTAAATGATGTACGCCATGTAAACGCCTGCGATTTTACCGGGATGGCATTGATCACAACCTCGATACCGGTATTTTTCATTTTACCCACGTTAGCGGTTAAATACTGGTAAAAATATTGAGTGGTTGATACCTGCAGGGTGGTGATCAGATCAGACGTTTTCTTGATATAATAATCAACCGAACCGGTTAAGCGGTTGTTGAACAAACCGAAATCCAAACCGATGTTGGTGGTGGCAGTACTTTCCCATTTCAAATCGGGGTTAGGGTTACGTACCGGGCCAATTGGGTTTACAATGTTGCCATTGCTTAAAAATTTACCGCCACCCGGAGGCACACCGTAAATCAGCTGTGCGGTAAAGGCATCAAAACCAAGGCTGTTACCAGATACGCCGTAACCTGCTCTTAATTTTAAATCGCTTACAACCGGAACAGATTTCATGAAATCTTCGCTGATGATTTTCCAGCCCGCAGAAGCAGCAGGGAAATAACCATGACGGTTGTTTAAACCGAATGCTGATGAACCGTCTTCCCTTAACGAAGCCTGTAACAGGTATTTATCAGCAAACTGGTATTGGGCACGGCCATAGAACGAGATAAGCCTTAAGGTTGAGATGTACGACTGGTTAAAAACAATTTGCGAAAGCTGTGTAGGGTTTGACAGCGCCAGGAAATTGTAAGTTAAAAAGTCGTTCGAGAAACCTTGCGTTTGTACACCGAAACCATCGTTGTTACGATCCTGCTGGTAGGAGTAACCGCCTAATAACTTCAGTGAGTGCTGGCCGAAAGTACGGTCGTAGTTAAAATAAGCTTCCAACACGTTGCTGGTATTGGTATAAGCGCTGCGCACAGCCACACCACCTGCATTAACATAAATACCCGACTGGCTGGTTGAGTAGGTATTAACGTTGTTTTGTTCTTTTTGGGTTGATCCCGAAATGGTGAATTTTAACCCTTTCAAAATGTCTACCGATGCAAAACCATTGATCAGGGTTTTGTTATTCTCGGTTTTGGTGAAGTTGTTGTTAATTAACGATAATGGGTTTAGCGGACCGCTACCGGTACGGGTATAGTTTTCTTTATAAGTACCATCGGCGTTGAAAGGACTAACCGTTGGCAGGTAGAACAGGATTCCCGATAACACCTGGCTCTGAAAAATATCGTTGTTTTTGGTAGCGCTGTTGGTAAGCGTGATGCCCAGCTTTAAACGATCATTAAAAAAGCGCTGGTTGATATAGCCTTTGTAAATGGTACGCTCCAAACTGGTGTTTTTCAAAATACCATTGTTTTTCATATAGTTTACGCTTGCACCATACTCCGAGTTGGTACCTGCACCACCATACGATAGGTTGTGGTTTTGAGAATAACCTGTACGCTCGGCCAGTTTTTGCCAGTTGGTGTTTGAACCGTCGTCGTCGGCAGCACTTAGTTTAGGCACACCGTTATCAGTAAGGTATTTACGTAGCTCATCGCCGGTTAATACATCGATGTTTTTTGATACGTTTTCAACCGCGGCATAAGCGCTGTAGGTTAACCTGGTTTGGCCTGATTTGGCACGTTTGGTAGTAACGATGATAACACCGTTTGCCGCACGCGAACCATAGATGGCTGTTGATGAAGCATCTTTCAACACATCAATACTTTCGATATCGGCAGGTGCCAACAAATCGATAGATGCGCCTGGCACACCGTCAATTACATAAAAAGGCTGGATGGCAGCACCGTCGCGCAGGGTTGACGGCCCCCTTAATATGGCCGCAGGCGGTTTGTTAGGGTCGCCGCTTTTGCTGATGTTTAAGCCGGCAACTTTACCCTGCAATAACTCGGCAGGAGTAGTAAGTACGCCATTGTTAAACTCATCGGCTTTTACTGAGGTAATGGCGCCGGTTACGTCTTTACGGCTGGCCGTGCCGTAACCAATAACCACCACATCTTTCAGTTGCTTGGTATCAGTTACCATGGTTACGTTAACCACATTTTTTTCGCCAACAGTAACCTGTTTTGGCACCGAGCCTAAAAAGCTGAATTTAATTACATCGTCGGCGCCGCTTACGGTAACCTGGTAGCCGCCGTTGGCATTGGTTGAGGTTGCCTTGCCTGTACTTTGCACGGTTACCACAACGCCCGGCAGGGGTAGGTTACTCTCGTCGGTAACAGTACCTTTAACTACGCGTTGCTGCGCAAACGCAATTGATGAGGCCATCAGCATCAGCATAAAAAGACAAATCGTTTTACCCGATCTGTGCAATGGCCCGAAAATAAATCTGTAGTGTTTTTCCATAGTTTTTAATTAATGATAAACCCCTTTTTAAAAGATGCCCAAGTTGAGAATAGGCGGGCGATAATTGCGGCAAAGCAACGGTTGTTTTATTATCGTGAAATAAATAGCAGGTTAACTTATCTATTAATTAAAATTGATATTGATTTATTTAATTGAGGCGTTTGTGGCTGATTTCCAAATGGTTGTTGCAGATAAGCAGGAAAGCTCTGTTAATGGAAGATTAACAGGCTTTAAACTTTAACGCTTTGTAAAAACGCTGTTATAAGGCAACTGCCAAGAGGATATAAACTCAGGGTATTATTATGGGCAAAAACCAATTGGAGTTTATGAACAATCTGCCACCTGATTGTAGATTGGCGGGAACATTTATCTGCCGGCAAGGGATATCATTACATATTGGCCATCAGCTTCGATAGTAAAAATATAGTCATTGTTTTCAAAGATTTTTTTTGTGGCTTTTGAAGTGCCGGCGGGGGCGCTGATACTTATCAGGTTAAAATTATGGCTTTCAAGATACGTGGAAAACGAATTGTAGTATTTAACCGGTTCCATTAATCGCAGCTCGTTCATCCTGATGGCCAGGGCGCTTTGCCGTTGTGGGTTAATCCATCGGTTTTTATCCGGGTTGAATGTCCAGCCGGGAATAATTTTATTGAGTTCGGTGGTGTAATCGGCAGGATTACTATTGATCAACTTTAAAAGGTCGGGAGCGGTGATTTCCCGGTTGCCGGGTGTTTTATTTTTGTTTTTAACCGAATATATCAGAATGAAAAAGAGTACAATAACAATGGAAACAAACAAAGCTGGCCATGAATAAAACCAACGCCTGTTTGTTCCATCGTTATTCATAAAATTTGAAAGGTTATCCGGTTTAGCTGTTACAGTTTTGCGTTTGCCTTTTTGATGATTTTGGGCATATCTTTTTGCAAATCGTTCATTAGTTCGGTTAAGGCGCTTTCGCACATGGGCAATATTTTTTCAGGAGTCATTACAGGTACGCCGCCAATTAACGGGCTCGAACTTTTTGACCTCGCATCTTCTTTTATCGAAAATACTTTTTCTCCATCCTTATTGAATAGGGCGATGTTGGCAAAAGCGGTTACTTTAACAACACCCATACCGCCGAAGCCTATCTGCGAAAGCGAAAAATTGATATAAACTTTCATTACGCCATCGGCCTGGTTGAAAATTCCAAGCAGGTTTTTTTCATTAGCGTGCCCCATTAACGGCAAAACAATTTTATAACCGTTATATGGCAGGTTATGGGTATCTTTTAAAACACCGCTTGTTGCTTCTTCGCCAACAGGTACATAAGCTTTGTAAGCATCGTTATTGATAATCTGATCTTCCGGAAGCAGTTGAAAAGGAAAACTTTTAGCATAATCATTAAAAAACTGATCGTGAAAGTTTGTTAGCATCGGCGCAACATTAAAATTAGGATCATCGGCCAGTTTAACCGCCAATTGAGCTGCGTTGCCAAAGCCGCCAACGTCAATTTGTTTAACGGCATAAAATGTAACTACTGCAACTTTTTTGTCCTGGGCGTAACTATTTAAAGTTAAGGCAAAAAACAGGATAACAGGAAGGATTGTTTTCTTCATTTTTGTGAATTGGTTTAAGTGCTTTTTTAATAATTAATTCAAAGGTATACATCCTGCGTTAATAAACAATTATTTGTATTGATTAAGATCAATTGCGAATATTAATTTAAATCAACGAATTAATAAGGGGTAAGAATGCACTCATTGCAAAACTAAAAAGCCCCGGTTTATGAAACCAGGGCTTATACTTAATCTATATAAAACGATTACTTCAATCGCAGGTTAACGCTGCCGCCCGATGATTCGGCTTTAACCGGGATGCCGCCGCCGTTGTAGCTGCCGCGTACACGTTCTTTTTCCCACGAACCGTTAAATTTTGCCAATGATGATGGTGATACGCCATCGCCGCGCAGATCAAGGTCATAGCCCTGGTTTTGAGGTAATTCGATATCAACATTACCCGCGCTCGATTCCAGTTTCAGGTATTTGCCAACTTTAAGCAACTGGGCATACAAACCGCCGCCGCTGGTTGAGGCGCTGATGCTGCCGGCCATACGTTTAAGGCTGATGCTGCCGCCCGATGTGGTGGTGATCAGTTCACCATCGATGTTATTGCCGTCAACGCCGCCGCCGCTGGTTTCGGCATTAATGGTACCTTTCAGGTTTTCTAAAGTGATGCCCCCACCGCTGGTTTCCAGTCTGATCTTTCCGCTGCAGTTTTTGGCCTCGATACCGCCGCCGCTGGTTTCGAGCGAAATATCATTACCCGAGTTAGATACATGGATGCCACCGCCGCTGGTATTACCGCGAACTACGCCGTAAAGCCTGTCAATCTGTAAGCCGCCTCCGCTGGTGCTGAATTTTTGGTTACCCTTTAAGTTATCGATACCTATACCGCCTCCGCTGGTTTGCAGATCGGTTGAGCATTGCTCGGGCACGTAAATTCTGAAAGCGATATTTAACGAACTGCGCCAGTTAAAAAAGCTCTGGTGTTTGCTTTTCGCGATAGCTCTAACCTGGTGCCCGCTAACCGATACATCAAGCGTATAATCCTTTTCAAGGCGTTTTTGAATCTCTTCTTTCGATAATATGCTGCCGTTGTTGCCTTTAATGTAAACTTCAACACGCGGAGCCTCGCCGGCTTTCCCGCTCACAACAATACCACCGCCCGATGTATTGACCAACACACTGTTAACAGCATCATTAGCTAACGATTTGGTAAGGTATAACGAACGGCTATCTCTGTCTTGTGCTGTTGCCATGGCGGTTTGCCCGGCAAGCAACAACAGTAAAATGTAATTTTTCATAATGGGTTTAGTTTGCTTTGTAGTATGACAACGTTTGGCGGGCATACGTTACAGGCCTTTTAACATTTATTTACCCTTTATGGCCGCCATTTAAATGCCATGTTATCCACTGCCCGCATAGTGCACAATATGCCGTTTAAATGATCGTGCTCGTGCTGCATCAGTTCGGCCAGATCATTTTTCATTACCCATTGGTGAGGTTGCCAGTTTTCATCAAGGTAATTAATGCTGATTTGTTTATGCCGCTTTACCTTCACCAACAAATTAGGGAAGCTCATGCAATCATCCCAAAGCTCAAAAAGCTCATCACTTGCATCACGTATTTCGGGGTTAATAAAAACAACCGGCTTATCAATATTCATATAAACCAACCGCTTCATAATGCCCAGTTGGGGTGCCGCAATAGCCCTGCCGAAGTTGTACTTTTCCCTTATTTGCTGCATCACGTTGTGCAGATCGGTAACCCGGTCTGCTACAAGCGGCAGCTCGTTTTTTAAAACCGGATCGCAAACCTGGTACAGGCGCTCATCGCCAAGCAACAGTAAATCGTTAAGTGTTTTCATAGCCGGGCATAAATGTAGGCACAATTTGGGGTCTTACCCGTTTAATTTACTTTGCTTAGCTTCCAAACTGCCTTAAATGATGATCGGTATGTTTGTAAACAAAAAGGCCTACCTGCTCTTTGGTCATCTTACCAAAAAACCAATGCTCAATTTCGGGGTGCGAAAAATCTGCATAGGCCTCCATAAGATCTATCCAAAGGTGCTTTTGGGCTGAAACACTGCCACCGGTTTCGGTTACAATAAAGTGTTTGCTTGTTGGCGCATTCCGGCTCATCGGCGTTTCGTCTTTCAACAGGCTTTTCAGCGCAATTTTGCCAAACAGCAGGCCGGGCAAAGTGCGTTTGTAATGTGTTTTACCCAGGTACATTTCTTCGGCCAGGGTGCAATGCTTCAGCATCTGGTAAACACTCATTTTACCCCATTGGGCTCTACTGTTTTCATTTAATGAATTAATCCGGTTAATCAGGTCATCGCGTACTGCTTTATCAAATACTGTTTTCATGTTTAGGATTATGTGTATAAAGCTACCGCATTTTAAATATCCTCCGGAGGTGTTGATTATGCCGCTTTTGAGGGGGATTTATGCCAGATACTTAGATTATGATCATCTATCAAAAAGTCAAAGCCATGTAAACAAACAAAGCTTGTGTTTTAAACAATTGTTTTAATCAAACGATTGATTAATTTTGTTTTGTCAAAAAACTCAACAAATCTTTTAAAAATTAATCAAATGGCTGAAACAGGATTTAGAAAATGGATCATCACCATTACCGTAATAACTGCATCATTGCTCGAACTGATAGATACCACCATAGTTAACGTTTCCATTCCCCAGATCCAGGGAAACTTAGGGGCCACCATTACCGATGCTGCCTGGATTGTTACCGGTTATAGCGTTGCCAACGTAATTATACTGCCCATGTCGGGCTGGCTGGGCAGCTTTTTCGGGCGGAAGAATTACTTTCTCACGTCCATCGTTGTATTTACCATCGCTTCTTTTTTATGCGGAAATGCCCAAAGCCTTACCGAGCTGGTACTGTTTAGGATTTTACAGGGGCTTGCCGGGGGCGGCCTGATCTCGACAGCGCAGGCTATCCTGCTTGAAACCTGGCCTCCAAACCAGGTAGGTACAGCTACCGCCCTGTTTGGCCTGGGAGCCATTGTTGGCCCGACTATCGGCCCAACCATTGGTGGCTACATCACCGATCATGCCGCCTGGCGCTGGATTTTTTACGTAAACATCCCCGTTGGCTGTATCGCTGCCCTGTGTACCTATATGTTTGTGAAAGCCACCCCAAGCGATGGCAAAGGCAAACCGATAGACTGGTGGGGCATTGCCCTGCTGGCCATAGCCGTAGGCAGCCTGCAAACCATACTGGAAAAAGGGGAGGATGAAGATTGGTTTGCCACCAATTACATTATTGTGTTAACCGTAATGGCTGTTTTAGGTCTGCTGCTTTTTATCTGGCGCGAAACCAGTACCGACCATCCTATTGTTAATTTTAAAATTATGCGGCACCGCAGTTTCTCGGCAGGGATGGTTACCTCGTTTATATTGGGTGTTGGTTTGTACGGATCAACATTTGTGTTCCCGGTGTTTTGCCAGGGCTTGCTGGGCTTTACCGCGCAGCAAACCGGCGAGATCCTGTTTCCGGGCGGGATGTTTACCATTGTGATGATGCCGTTTGTGGGTATTATGCTGAATAAAGGGATCCCCGCGCAATTTATGGCTGCGGTTGGGATGGTGTTGTTCTTTGTTTTTTCGTTGATGCTGGCCGGCTCTTCGCTGGCGTCTGGCACCGGCGATTTCTTCTGGCCGCTGGCTATCAGGGGAGTGGGCCTATCGTTATTGTTTGTGCCGCTTACCACACTGGCTATCGGCGGATTGAAGGGGGCAGAAATTGGCCAGGGCACAGGGTTAAATAATATGATGAGGCAGCTGGGCGGCTCGTTCGGGATAGCGGGTTTAAATACCCTGATCCACATCAGGCAGGCCACGCACCGCAATAACCTGCTGGTTAACATTAACCCCTACAATTCATTTTATACCGAGCGGTTTAACAATTACATGCATGCTTTTGTAGCCAAAGGCAAATCAATTACCGATGCTACCCGGATGGCTTATGGAGCTATAGAAGGCGCAGTGCAAAAACAAAGCGCATTACTAAGTTATAATGATGCCTACTGGGTGGTGGGTATAGTAATGCTTTGCGCCATCCCGGTGGTATTTTTGGCCCCGTTTGTAAAAGGGCAAAAGGCTGTTGCAGATGCACACTAAACAACAAACTATTTATGGCGTTTATTTTGTTAAGCAATAATTAGCTTTACAAAATAAACGTAACCATGCCGCAAACCGCCGAGCTATCAACAGAAGAAAAAATAAAGGAAGCAGCCAGGATGATCTTTACCAAAAAAGGTTTCCTGGCTACTACCATCAGGGATATTGCCGCCGAAGCCCAGATTAATGTAGCCTCGGTTAACTACTACTTTCGCAGTAAGGAAAACCTGTTTGCTTTTATAATGGACGAGGCAATTAAAAAGCTGTTTGATAAAATAGAGCCGGTACTTAACAATGAAAACACCTCGCTGCACCAAAAAATTGAGCTTTGCGTTGGTTATTATATCGACCAGGTGGTGCAAAACCCCGATTTTGTTTTTTTTATGGTGAATGAAGTGATGGGCGGCAAAACCAAACTCCCGATGATTGGCAATATGAAAATCCTGATCAATTCGCATTTTGCCAAACAGCTTAAAGCCCTGCATACCAATGGCGATATCAGTTATCACCCTGTGCATTTAATCTGGAATATTTTTGGCATGATCGTGTTTCCTTTCCTGAGCCGCCCGCATCTGCTGCAGGAAAATTATTTTAACTCCGATCAGTTTTTGAACATGATGCAGGAACGTAAAAAACTGATCCCTGTTTGGATGGGAAAAATTATCGCGGCCTAAGCTTTTGTTTCTTGTTACCATCTTGTAACAATTATGTGGCGATTTTGCAGCAAGGTACCCAACCGGATTTTACTTGTAAATTCGATTAAAACTCAATGGATATGAAAGCGAAGATTGGTTTGAAAGCATTGTTAGTAATTGTACCCGGTTTTATAGCTACCGGAGTTTTATCGGCCTATAAGTTTTCGCCGCAAAAAGTAAAGCCGGTAAAGTTTAAGCAGATTATGGGGGCCGATATTTCCTTTATCCCCCAGCTGGAAGCCGAAGGGCACAAATTTTACGATAAAGGCGTAAGTAAGGATGCTTTTACCATACTTAAAGATCATGGCTTTAACTACGTAAGGCTGCGCATTTTCAATAACCCTAAAGCCGATAGCGGTTACTCGGCAAAAGGATATTGCGGTTTGGAAGATACTAAAAAAATGGCCCTGCGTATTAAACAGGCCGGCATAGGCTTCCTGCTCGATTTTCATTACAGCGATAACTGGGCCGATCCCGGCAAGCAATACAAGCCCGCCGCCTGGAAGCATCTCAGCAACCAGCAATTGCATGATTCTATCAGGGCATTTACCCGGCTTACTTTGCTCGCCCTTAAAAAACAAGGCACCCTGCCCGATATGGTGCAGGTGGGTAACGAAATTAACCACGGTATTTTATGGCCCGACGGCCGGCTTAAAAACCTGGATACCCTTGCAGGGTTTTTAAAAGCCGGCATCAACGGGGTGAGGGCTGTAAGCATTAAGATTCCGGTAATGCTGCACATTGCCTGCGGCGGCCAAAATGCCGAGTCGCGGTATTTTTTGGATAATATGCTTAAGCGGGGAGTAAGTTTCGATATCATAGGCCAATCCTACTATCCCGAATGGCACGGTACGCCCGATAGCTTGCGAGATAATCTTACCGATTTAAATACCCGTTACAAACAGGATATTATTGTTGTTGAGTATTCGCAGCGTAAGCGCGAGGTAAATGATATTACCTTTTCGCTGCCCGGTAATAAAGTTAAAGGCACTTTTATATGGGAGCCGTTTAGCTGGGGCGAAACCATTGTGGATAAGCAGGGAAATACAAACACGCATATAGCGGTTTATGATAGCGTTAAAAGGGCATATCATATTGAGCACTGATAGGTGAAATATACATCTCCGCAAGTTTAAGCGTCTGCGCCATAGCCGTTAACCTAAGGAATTATTTTAGCGTAAAAGTTTTAAAATCCCCTCTTGAGAGGGGGCGCGATGGGAATGAGCGGGAGCAGGGGTGTGTTATACAAGCGATAAACCGCATGCAGAATAACACACCCCTCCACCCCTCTAAAGAGAGGAATCGCACATTCCCCATGCTTTTTAACGGTTTTCCACTTAAGTTAACGGCCATGGCGTCTGCGCTTGAACTTGCAAAGTGCGAAGGCCTATCTCACCACGCTCTGACAAGCTACCCATGACAAGTTAAAAAAAAAGTTTGTCATCCTGAGTAGGGTTTATTTGCGCACAAATAATAGCATTGCAGATGACAAGCGAATGCTGAACTTTGCAAAAGCAACTTATGGCAGAGTAGCAGTTTAGCTCTTGGTGTTATTTACCCGCCCCTGAGATTTGCTTTAGGAAATAGCGTAAGCATTTTGGTGATACTGTTACCTGCAGTATTCCCGTATGGCAGCGTGCCTTTTATTTATCGCTTTCCTGAGCCATAAGTTGCTTGATTTTAAAATCTAAAGTAAAGTTATGGCAAAAGAAACGACTTTTGAAACAGTCCACCAAAATGTTGCAGGTATTGATATCGGTGCTGAGCAGATTTTTGTATCCCCTGATGGGAAAGAGGTGGTCAGCTTTGAAACCTTCACATCAAGTTATTATGCTTGTGCAGTGTATCTGAAAGAGAGAGGCGTAAAAAAGGTAGCAATGGAAGCCACAGGTGTTTACTGGATCGCTTTATACTTTCTGTTAGAAGAACTTGGCATATTGGTTTGCCTGGTCAACCCTAAAGAAACCAAACAGGTGAAAGGCAGAAAAACTGATGTAAGGGATTGCCAGTGGATCCAGAAGCTGTTTTCTGCCGGCATCCTCAGACATAGCTTTATCCCCCAGGGCAAGTTCATGGAACTTCGTCATTTGGTGCGGGAACGCCTGGATATCATCAGTATGGGCAGTACCTATGTTAACAAGATGCAGAAATGCCTGGAGTTGATGAACATCAAACTTCCGGAGGTACTTAGCCAGATCCATGGTACCAGCGGCATTAATATGATCAAAGCTATATTATCCGGGAACCGGGACAGCAACTATTTACTTAGCCTTTGTGATGAACGCATTCAAAAATATAAAGGTGAAAAAGTATTAAAAGCATTGGAAGGCCGGTATAATGATACCTATTTATTCATGCTTGAGCAGAACATGCAGCTTTGGGATATACACCAAAACCAAATAAAAAAGATAGACGGGGAGATTAGCCGCCTGTTGGACGAACTAAGTGTAGATAAAGAAGAGGTAGTTACAGGAAAAGCCAAAGCAGTACGGCATCATGCCCCAAAAATACCGGGGCTTCACGCCACTATGGCGCGCTTATACGGTGTTGACCTTACCAGCATTCCCGGGATAAATGATTATACGGCATTGCGGCTGATTGGGGAAACTGGTGTGGATATGAGCCGTTTTCCTACAGTTAAAAGCTTTGTAAACTGGTTAACCTTATCCCCTAAAAGTCATCGGAGCGGAAAAATGAAAAAGAATGTCAGGGGTATGCCTTGCAATGTTGCCGGGCAGATCTTTAAACAATGTGCCCAGTCATTATTGAATAGTAAGAATAATGCTATCGGTAGTTTCATGAGAAAGCTCCGTGGCCGTAAAGATTCGGGGATTGCTATAAAAGCCGGTGCCAGAAAGTTGGCCATTGCTTACTATAATACATTAACCAAAGGAACCGCATATGTTGAGGAAGGAACTAAACGCTACGAAGATCAATTGCAGAGAAGAGAAATGGCATTGTTGAAAAAAATGGCTAAAAAATACAATATGCAACTTTCTGAAAACCAAATAGCTGCATAATGTGTCAATGGCAGCGATAGCGAAGAATCTTCTTCAATAAGCATGGCCGCTATACAGAGCGAAGAAGATGCTTCGTTTCTCAGCATGACAAAGGGGAAAAATGTCATATCTCCTTCAGATGCCGCGGCTTTTACTTCCCCAGGATGACAAAATGCTAATATCACGTATCATCCATAGGTATTCGCTTCTGCCTACCCTGCATGACATAAATGTGTCGTTCGTATCAACGACTGCTTTTTTCCGTATTAAATAGCTTCTCAGAATACATTTCATTTCCTACTCCAACACAACCGCATCCTCAATACCAACCTGCTTTAAAAAATATTCATCGTGCGATATTACAATCAACGTTCCGCGGTAATCATTAATGGCCGATGTTAAAATGGCTATGTTCTGCAGATCGAGGTTATTGGTGGGCTCATCTAAAATAATAACATCGGGTGCCTGGTTACCAATAGCAAGGCAGCAAAGTGCCAGCCGCATTTTTTCGCCGCCACTGAGTGCGCCGCAGGGTTTATCCCAATCTTCCCGGGTAAATAAAAACCGGTTTAAACGAATTTTGATTTCATGTTCCTGCAATGTACCTGAGTTAAAATACTGCGCCTGGTCGTACACTTTAAACGCTGGATTAATCAATGAATAGTCCTGATCGATATAAACAGATTTAACGTTGGCACTATCAACCAACCCAATAACAGGTTGCAGCTTACCAAGAAGCATTTTTATCAAGGTTGTTTTACCCGATCCGTTTTGCCCCCTGATAGCCATGCGCTTGCCGCTTGTAATTTGAAAATTAAGGTTTTGCTGCCAAAGCAGGTTATCCTGGTATTTAAAATTGGCATCCTGTACCGTAATTAGCACCTTACCATTATGCAAACCCGAATTATCAAAATCCATCTTCATTTTATCGGCGTCGGGCAGGGATGAACGCAGCTGACTTAATTGCTGCGAAATGGCGCCCACCTTTTCGGCATGAACATCCTGTACGCGCGAGGTGCTTTTTTCGGCATTGTTACGCATGGTGTTCATCATAATGCGGGCCACACCGGCTTTTTCCTGTTTCTTTTTACCGCGGGCGTCCAGTTTTTGCTGCCGCTCCATTGCTTCGCGCTCTACCTCCTTCGCTTTCCTGAGGGCTTTTTCTTTGCTTTTAACATCCTGGCTCAGGGCCCCGGTAGCTATCGTTTTCTGTTCGGCGTAAAAATCATAATTGCCTCCGTACACGATGATGCCTCTTTTGCTCAGCTCATAAACAGGGTTGAGCAGGTTAAGCAAAGCCCTGTCATGACTTACAACAACCAGGGTGTTTTTTGTATTGATGATATAATTGTACAGCAACTCCCGGCTGCGGCTATCCAAATGATTACTTGGTTCATCAAGCAAAACTATTTCGGGCTGATGAATTGTGATGCCCGCCAGCAGTACTTTGGTTTTTTGTCCGCCGCTAAGTGTGCCCATCTTCTGGCTGGCTGCGATATTGTCCAGCCCCCAGTGTGTTAATGCTTCCCGGTAGCGTTCTTCTATAACCCAATCATCGTTAAGATTTGTAAGATATTCGTCGGTTACATTGCCGTTCAAAATCTCGTGCAGCGCTTTTAATTTATGGTTGATGCCAAGCGCTTCGGCTATGGTATGTTCGTTAAACCTATCGGTTAACTGCGGTACATAGTAGGGTTTTGAACTGGTTTTTACCAATCCGGCGGCAGGTTTTAAATTTCCGGCCAGGATATTTAACAATATAGATTTACCCGCACCATTGTTGCCAACAAGGGCGGCTTTATCATTTTTGTTGATGGTAAGATCGAGATCAGAAAAAAGGAGATCGCGGTTGGGGTGTACATAGGCAAGGCCTTGTGCTGTAAGCATGATCAAATTTCTTTAAAGGGTGAATAATTGCAGGAGTGCAGCTGTGCTGCCCCGTTTTATTTTTCCTGGAAGAAATTGCTGATCACATAAAGCCTTTGCGCGGATATTTTTTTACAAAAGAAAGGAAAAATATTTTTCTCTCCAAAAAACGGATACATCAGTGTAAATTCATCTTTTGAAAAATGTTATTATTCAGGCATTTAACTGTATTGTTCGTGTATATATTTATAGGATGGAAACCGGCAATAAACTTTTACACTCCATTTTCGACGTAACGCACGTCGAATTTCAAACCTTCGATCTGGCACAAAATAAACTGGCGTTTTCGAGCGGGATGGCCTGCCAGCTGCTGGGTTATTCGGACGAAGAATACCGTAGGTTAAGCAATGGTTTTTATAAAGAGATCATTCATCCGGACGATCTTGAAACAGTGCAGCAAACTATTGCCAGGGTTATGAATGCACGGCAGGGTGAGGTGGTAGAAATGACCGCCCGTTTCCGTAAAGGTGATGGCAGTTACATCTGGCTGTACTCGCGGCAAATGATATTTGAACGGGCTGCCGATGGCCGCGCCGGTACCATTATCAGGCAGGTTGAAGATGTTACCCGCCTCATTAACCTGCAATATGAACTTAAAAGCAAAGTTGAGCAACTTAACCTGGTATCCTTTAAAAACTCGCATTTATTACGAAGCCCGGTAGCCAGCATTATAGGCCTCGTAAACATCATCGAAGAACAGGAAATTACCAGCGAACATAACCGGCAGATTCTGCATTTTTTAAAAGATGCAATTACCCGGCTTGATGAGGTGATTCATGAAATAAATGATGTTGCCCGCCCCTATTAACCGGGCTGGGCATTAACAATTTACAAATAACTCAGCCACCATTTTTGCTTATTAGCCTGTTTGTAAGCATCGTAGCGTTTGCATAACGGATATAAACCCACAACTATAGCTATCCAAACCAGGTAAGCTACCGGTAATGAAAAACCGTAACCCTTTAAATCATGAGTAAACCAAATGGGTTTTGTAAGGATCCATAAATGCCAGTTTTGACCGGGCGTAACGGCCGACGCAATAATGGCTATGAGGTGGATAATATAAATATGGATGAGATAGTAAAACATAGGTACCCTGCCATAAACCGATACCACGTTTACAAAACCATTCTTAACCTTTTCGGTAAGTGACAGGAATATAAACGCCGAACCCAGTGTAATTAACAGGTACAGCAGCGATGGCGGATATTTGTTAACGTTAATGAACGACAGGAATGTGAAGAATACATTTTTTTGTACGCTCCATTTAACCGGATCGCCGTAAAGGTTGCTGTAACGGAGTACAATAAATACCGCGATACATGCGCCGCCTGCAATAAGCAAATTTCTTTGTCTTTTTGCTACATCATAACCCGATGTGTACCACCCGCCAAGGCAATAGCCCAGTGCCATAACAGCCATAAGCGGTACAATAGGATACCCTACTAAAAACAACTCGTTATGCCACATAAAAAAACGCTGATCATGAACCAGCGACCAGCCAAAGCCCCCTAATGTATTACCATCAAAATGAGTACTATCCAATAGGTTATGCCCGGCTATAATAACTATACTGATGCCAAGGATGAGTTTTTTAGGCAGATGGATAAGCCCGGCCAAAATGATCATGCTTAAGCCCAATGCCCAGATGGTGATGAAAAAGAACATCGGGAAGGTGATGTTGAAATTCCAGCCGAAGTTTACCACAATCATCTCCAGAAAAATAAGCCATAACCCGCGTTTAAGCAGGAACGCCGATAATTGGGCCTTGGTTTTCTTTTGCCCGATGAGCGATGCCGAGGTGCCGGCCAGAAGCATAAATATGGGTGCGCAGAAATGAGTGATCCACCGGGTGAAGAACAATACACCGTTGGTTTTCCCAAAATCAAGCGGATCAAAATAAAACGACCCGAAAAATAAATAATCCCTCACATGATCAAGCGCCATAATGATCATTATGGTGCCGCGCAAAAAATCGATAGATGTTATCCGGGTTTTGGTAATTGTGCTCACTTAGGTTTTTGGGATAAATATAGGGCTTTGATGAAATACTTTTGATGAAGTATTGTCATTTATTCCCCCGCTCAACAGCAGGTTTTTACGCAAAAAAATGCGTTTTATTAATGTCGCAGCACGTTTTTACCGGTCATCCTGGCATTAATCCCAAATGCCGTTCTGCGCTGTAAATATCACCGGCTGGCCGCTGGTTACCATAATGGTATGCTCGTGCTGGGCAACATAGCCGCCTTTGTTTCCAATCAATGTCCAGCCATCGTCCTGGGTATCGGCAATGGTTGATTTGGTTGAAATGAAAGTTTCTATCGCCACCACCGAATTCTTTTTAAAGCGGGTAGTGTTATATCTGTCGCAATAGTTGGCAATTTCGTGCGGTTCTTCGTGCAGGCTGCGGCCAACGCCGTGCCCGGTGAGGTTTTTGATAACGGTGTAGCCGGCTTTTTTAGCTTCGGTTTCAATCAGTTTGCCTATCTCCGAAATCCGTACACCGCCTTTAATATTGCTTATAGCTTTTTTCAGGATATCTTTTGAGGCTTCCACAAGTTTGCCATGGCCGTGAATATCCTCGCCTAAAACAAATGATCCGCCGTTATCCGCCCAATAACCATTCAACTCGGCCGATACATCGATGTTAACCAGGTCGCCTTCCTGTAAAATCAGTTCTTCCGACGGTACGCCGTGGGCAACTACGTTATTCACGCTGATACAGGTATAGCCCGGGAAATTGTAAGTTAAATAAGGGGCAGATTTTGCGCCCATTTGTGCCAGTAATTCGCCACCGTACTCGTCAAGCTCTTTGGTTGAGATGCCGGGTTTGGCATACTCACGCATTTTTTTGAGGGTGATGGCTACAGCATCGCTGGCTTGCTGCATGCCGTTTTTTTCGTTATCGGTGGAGATTGACATGGCTCAAATTTTTGATTTGCAAAGATAAGGAATATGGATACGGCGACCGTTGAGAGAATGTAATTTAGTTATGGTACACATGTAAATGATATGCTCAATGTAACCACCTCGCCAACCAACCGTACGCAGCTTTAAACAAGACGACGAACTGGTGTTTGAAGTAAGCGACAACGGCATAGGCATAGCCAAAGAAAACCATCAAAAAATCTTCTAAACTTTTAGCCGACTGCATAATAGTAGCAGCCAATATGAAGGGGTGGGGATGGGCTTAACTATTATTAAACGGATTTTAGAACGGCATAATGGCCGGATTTGGGTGGAATCGGAGTTGGGGAGGGGACGAGGTTTTTGTTTGGGGTGAGGGGGTGAGTTAAGTGGACGTAATTTTTGTTGAAATGCAATTTGCATAAGCATAAATAAAGGCAAATCAAGATTTATGATTTGCCTTTATTTGTCCGATTATTTCTTTTTTGAACCACCTTTTGGTTTTTTCGGTGTGTCGTTTTTCGTTTCTTCTGTTGTCTTTTTTACAGGTACAGTTGCTCGTTCAGGGATTAGTGCGTTTCCATTACGAAATTCCTCGACAAGATGGAAATTGTTCAGATTCTTTTCCGTCCAATAGCGCTCTGGTGCATGTTCGAGCATAATGATTTGAAAATCGGTCTTATAATCAGTATTGATTTTGGTAATAAAATCATTCAGTAATTGAAAGGCTGATTGTAATTTGATCTTGTCGTCATCTTTAGGAATATCCGTTACGTTTTCATTAACTTTTGTATTCTCATAATATGGTTGACTTGGTTGATCTAAGATTAAAAATTGCGGGACGTAACTATGCGGCAAACTGATGAAATGTTCATGCAGACCGAGAAATAAAAATAGATGCAAGAACATGTAATTGGATTTGCTTCCAATTGTATTTTGAGCCTGGAGTTCTTTTGCTTTACGAAGTTTCAGGCTTTTTTCAGAAACATCAACAAGAACTTTGTAGCCTTTATAAACTCCCAAAGCGTCTTCTGAAGAATCAAAAAAGTTTTGAATTAAGCCCTCAAGATCGGATAGGATTAATCTGCGTTTTTCGTTATTGTTTTTTAATACACCCCTCAGTGTTTCAATTTCCTCAGCCAATTCTTGTTCATTATCAGCATCAAGCTCGAGTTCCCAATTTTTCTCATAAAAGGCCAATTGGGATTTTAATTCTCCGATAAAAATAAATTTTTGTGCTTCATCGGTATAATCTTTAGTTGATGTTGGCAATGTGGCTAATTCTGCATCAATCTCTATGATCCGATTTTTTAAAGTAGTAACTTCTGCTTTGACATTTATTGAAATAGGCTTCTTTTTGGCGATCTCATCCCTAATAGTCCGAAGTGAACCTTCGAGAGAGTTAAGAAACGTACGCACCTCTAATGTCGGAATCAACTCACCAAAATTTTGATTGAGATATTCTATAGGTTTTAAACTTTCGTAATCGTTGCTAAGATTCTTTTTATAGGTATCATATTCAACATTAAAGCGTTCTAAGTTTCTGATTTGCCTATAGATAGTCCGTTTTCGCTTATTCAATTCGTCAACCTGCTGCATGTTATTAGAGTAAGTAGCTGTTCGGAATTGGTTGACTAATTGATTTAGACGTTCACGTCCTTCTTCAATTGTGAACAGACGTCGCTCTATAAGATCATATTCTTGTGCGCGATTGATAAGTCGAATAATTTGTTGTGCGAAAAGCTTTTCCTCTTTATCAAGAGCTTTTTTTCGTTTCTCGATCTTTGCTAAATCTTTTTCCAGGCCATCAATCTTCTCTTTAACCAATACGTTACCTACATCGTCTACTCCGAGAGCGAGATAGAATATTCTATCGAGAGCTTCGATATATTTGTCCCTATCATATAAATGATAATCGAAGAACTCTTTAGTATGTGCGATAGTATCCTCCGAAAGTGTATTGAATAACAAAAAATATCTATAAGAAATTTTTGATCCTGCTGAGATATACTTACCCCCAAATGGAATTTTTAGACTTTCATCAATGCCAAACTCCTTTTCCAAAATAGACTTGACTTGTTTAATGTCATTATTTTTTGCCAATTTTTCTGGAAATGTATTGTCGCTGGAAAAATAAATTTCATCTGATCCTGTATTACCTACCGGACTTTTGCGAGCGAGAAGAAAATCTTTATCATTAATCTTAAAGTCTATGCCATACCATGCGACGTTCTCATTAATTGCTTCTTGGGGGATATTGGCTTTAGTAGAGAGCATGCAATAATCGAAGATGGATAAGATGCTGGTTTTACCAGTGCCACTCCCTCCAGTAATTACGTTAACTTTATTTGGTATCAATTCGAGCATACGCGGAGCAGACTCATTTTTGAACCAGAGTATGATTTTGTTGATATGGAATCTCATAATTCGATTTTAAGTTTAAGGTAGAGTGAGTTCTCATTTTGATCACGGAAAAGATCAGCCAAGGTGTTAATGGCGACAAAAAAATCATCTGCCCGTTTTCCAACGTGGCTACTATATTCAGGACTGAAATTTGATGCGTGATTATATGTAATTTGATCACGTACAATGCTTATTATATTCATTTCCTGTAGAATTGTCACTGCGTTAACAGATAGAGGAAGGTAGTCATTAAAACGTGCGTTGAAACTTATAAAACACTCGGGGCTTTTTACAATAAACTCTTCTAAGCTTCTTTTTAAAGAGCTTCCCCGAAGTTTACGAACAGTAGGAGGATGCAGAATGAAAGGTAATATTAACATTACTTTAGCTGCACTAATTGTTCCGTAAACCTTTAGCAAATAGCCAACGGCAAGGCTTGCCAAAGCCTCATTATTATTTATTGTCGCGGAAGTTTGATTCATATTAATAACGATTTTTCCAGTCCATGTGCCAACCGATTTCGCTTTCCTCTGTTAAAAGATAAAAATGCCCATGGCTCAGTTCTAATGAAAGTTGGGTTTCATCAAACTGAAGAATTTGTCTCCGCATTTCGTCAAGTAGTGAAACGGCAGATGTTTTAATTTCATCGTCGAGGTCGTCGAGATTTTGACCTCCTTCAATCTTAGCTTTGATACGACGAAATGTGGCTTTAAATGCGGTCTGTTGAATTAAGGATGTTTCTTTATTAAATTTTTTGCGATCGGATTCCAGAAAATCACCATTGCTTTCCCATTCTTTTAGATTATTAAGTAATTGAAGCATTTGAGTAGTGTAAGCAATAATTACATCTTTTTCAGTAGCCGACATGTCACCAATATCCAAAAATTGCCGTATGAAAAGTTGTTGCTCTGGATGGTCTGGTAGGATATAAGGCAAATCTCGGATGGGGAGTTTTGTGCTGATTGCTACCTGAAAACATTTGCCAAACTTTTGATTAAATCGTTCAAAACTAATCACATTTTTAATATCAGCTTTAACGTTGAGGTAATTGGTGTCTCTTAATTCGGAATGCAGATTTCTATAAACGTCGTCAACACGTTCTTTAATATGGATTTTTTCCAATAGACGCATTTTTATAGCACTGATTAAGTCGTCATGATTGAGTTGGAAGGCAATCTTTTTTGCGAAGAGAGTTAGTAATTCAGAAGCCATTCCTCTAAAGCGATCTATGTAGTCTTTAATTGTGGCGTCTTCTGTGTTCTTAGCGAGTTCCTTGAGATAATCTTTAAAATCTTTAATCTTAATGTCTCCATTTTGTAATCTAATAATGTTTAGAACAAAAGGGTTAGTTACAGCTTGTTTATTGGTTGATAATTGGAACGTTGTTAGTTTTAAGAAAGCTTTCGCATCGCTTTGATCGCTGATTACTTTAGTCCAATTAGATAGAGTTTTCCAAAGATCTTTATCTCTTTCTGTGAGATTGATTGCTTGTCCAGTTGCATTTATCTGAACGGTGTGCTTGGTTTGGATTAGCAACTGCGTCCCGTCCGCTAAATCAACATGTACATCGTCTTTTTCCTCAAGGCCGATTTCCTCGCCGTGGCGAAGGTCTAACAACAATAAAAAGAATTGATAAAATTGATAATCAAACCCAATCGAGGTATCCGAGGCTGATGTCGCTTGCTGAGTTTTTGATGCGGGCATTAAAAGTACTGTGATATAGTTTGATATTGGAAAATAAATATATGAATATTAATAATACTCATTGTGAAGAAACTAAAATTTGTTTTTTTATGTAAACATCAGCTAATCAAAAGAGTAGTTTTTGAAAGCTTTAGAAAACAAATGATTATCCTTCCTCCCCCCAAAACCGCACACCCACCCGTCCGCTTCCATTACACCCACCCCACAACCCAATAATCCAACACACTCAAAATAAATAACTTATAACTTTGGCGCAGCAATTGCGCCAAATAACCAGATTGAAAACCTACACATTCCATATCAACGCTTACGACCTGGCTTTTTTAGGAACCATCTTCCTTGGCCTGGCCTCGGCTGCGCTTTTATGGTTCGGCAAAAAGGAAAATAAAACCGCCAACCGGTTTTTGGCCCTGGCGCTGGTGGTTATTGTTTTATACATAGCCCGCGTATTGGCTATCGATGTGGGGCTATCAACCTATCTCCCCAATTGGAGCCGGTGGCCTTTGCAGTTTTCGCTGGCTTTTGGGCCGCTTGTTTATTTTTATGTGCTCAAAATAACCAGGCCGCAATACCGGTTCCGCTTTAAACAGCTGCTGCATTTTGTGCCTGTATTGTTGGAGCTGGGCGCTCAGCTATGGGCCGGCAGCGAAAGTGTTAAAACGAGCAAAGCCGTTTACGATACATTGCTGTGGCAGCAGGTAAATCCTGTGTTGCAGGCGTTGGCCTTTATCGGGGCTATTGGCTACCTGTATGCGTCGCACAAACAAATAGAAAACTTTTACCACTGCATTAAATTTACCAATGGCGATAGATACCGCTACCAAATGCGGTGGCTGCATCAGCAGTTGGGTGGTTTCGGTGTGCTGTGGTTGTGTTGGATGCTTTTCGCGGTGCTGGGCTGGTTTTTTTATCCAAACGGGTTAGGCGCTCATACCTGGTATCCCTTTTACCTGCTTTTGGCTGTACTGGCACTTTACACGGCAGGCACCGCTTTTTTAAGGGTAGGGGCGGGCGAGCCCTTGGCTACGCCGCCGGTTTATAAGCCTGCGCCCCCGGCCCAATCAAAGCAAAAAGGTACCTGGTTAAAGCAGGCCCTTAAAGCCAACCGCTATTACCAGGACCCGGAGCTGAGCCTGCGCTCGCTGGCCGAAAAGCTTGATCTGCACCCTAACGAATTATCGCGCATTATCAATACGGTGCTCAAAAAAAGCTTTAACGATTTGATTAACGAATACCGGGTTGCCGAGGTAGCCCGCAACATGCAGGATCCGGCTTATGATCATCTTACCCTGCTGGGCATCGCCTTCGAATCGGGCTTTAACTCCAAAACCACTTTCAACCGCACTTTTAAACAACTAACCGGCAAAAGCCCCGCCGAATACAAAATTGAACTGAAAAAAGAGCGACCAAATTATAACATGGAACGCCAGCCCCATTTTGCGGCAGTAATTTTAAACCAGGAAACGGCCAAAAAGCTGGTCGTTAAAAAATCAAATCCTTACGTTATGTTTAAAAATTACTTCAAAATAGCCTGGCGCAACCTGATGCGCAATAAAAGCTACGCCACCATTAATATTACCGGTTTGGCCATAGGCGTGGCGGCCTGCCTGCTCATATTTTTGGTTGTGCAGTATCAAACAAGTTTTGATAACTACCATACCAATAAAGATCGCATTTACCGCGTGCTGAACGTAAGCCACGGCCCCGATGGGGTACACGCCGGTTCGGGTACGCCTTTGCCCATGGTAGAGGGCCTGCGGCTCGACTTTCCCGAAATAAAGCTGGCGGCCAACATCATGAAAAACGATGGTTCGCACTATACCGTTGGCGATGTGCGCAATACCAGCACCTTTAAAAAATTCAGGGAAGACCTGGCCTACTATGCCGACCCCGAATTTTTTAAAATGTTTGATTATAAATGGCTGGCCGGCGATAAAAACACCGCCCTCGCCGATCCTAAAACCATTATCCTCTCCCGCGAGGAAGCCAACAAGTTTTTCGGCGACTGGCACAATGCCATGGGCAAAACCATCCGCTACGAAAACCGCCGCGACCTGAAAGTGACCGGCATTATTGAAGATACCCCGGTAAACACCGATATCCCCATCAAGCTGGCCATCTCCTGGATCAGCCTCATTGAAAAAGGCGGCGACCTGAACGGCAATGCCAAGGACTGGATCAGCACCTTCGGAGATCGCAACAGCTTTATTATTTTACCAGCCGGCGTAAACGAAAAACAGTTTAATGCCCAGCTTGCGACTTTCGCCAAAAAACGCATCCCGCCGCCTTACAATAAAGACAGCGGCTATCAATTGCAAGCCCTTAAGGAGATGCACTACAATACCGAGGTAGGCGTGTATGGCGGTCACCCGTTTAGCAGGCAGTTGATCAATGTGATTAGTTTGATCGGGTTATTCCTGCTCATCATCGCCTGTGTTAACTTCATTAACCTGGCCACGGCCCAGGCCGTAAACCGCTCGAAAGAGGTAGGTATCCGTAAGGTGCTGGGCAGCAACCGTTACCAGTTGGTGTTGCAATTTATAAGCGAGACGCTCATCATTACCTTATTTGCCGTTGTGCTGGCCGTGTTAATAGCCATGATAGCCTTACCGATGCTTAACGGCCTGCTGGAGATCAAGCTAAGCGGAGGTTTCCTGGCCGATCCGTTAGTGATTTTGTTTTTGATAGGCCTGATCATCGGCGTTACGTTTTTGGCAGGCTTTTACCCGGCGCTGGTATTATCGGGCTATAACCCGATAACGGCTTTGCGAAATAAGATCAATGCCGGGCGCACAAGCGGCATTTCCCTGCGCCGGGTACTTGTGGTGGCGCAGTTTTGCATAGCGCAGCTTTTGGTGATAGGCACCCTGGTGTTGATTTACCAGATGAATTATTTTCGAACCAAATCCTTAGGGTTTAATAAAGACGCGGTGATTACGGTTCCTTTCCCCGGGGATAGCATAAGCCGGTCGAGGGTGAGTGCCTTGAAGGATCAGCTGTTGGCGCAGCCGGGAATTAAAGATGTGAGCCTGAGCTTGTACGGCCCTTCGGATAACAGCGGCTGGTACAGCGATTTTAAATTTAATAATGCCGCTAAACAGGTTGATTTCGGTGCCTGCCTGAGATGGGCTGATGCTGAGTTTTTCAATCTTTACGACATTAAATTTGTAGCAGGAGCTCCGTATAAAAAAACCGATACCATATCGGGCTATGTAGTAAACGAAACCCTCATCCACAAACTTGGCATCACCGACCCGAAGCAGGCCATCGGCAAATACATTATGCTTTGGGATGATAAAAAGCTGAAAGCCCGCATTACCGGCGTGGTGAAGGATTTTAACACAATCTCGTTGCGTAACACCATCCCGCCGGTGCTAATGGGGCCATGGAAATCGCAATACTCTAAATTGAATATCAAGGTGCAGCCCCAAAATATAAAACAAACCCTCGCCGGCATCGATAACCTCTGGAACAAAACTTTTCCCGAAGGCGTGTACGAGTACCAGTTCCTGGATAAAACCATCGAAAGCTTTTACCGCGACGAGGATAAATTATCTACGCTGTACAAAATATTTGCGGGCATAGCCATCTTTATTTCCTGCCTGGGTTTGTATGGCATGGTGTCATTTATGGCCCTGCAACGCACCAAAGAGGTGGGCATCCGTAAAACTTTAGGCGCTTCGGTAGGGCATATTGTTTATTTGTTTTCTAAAGAGTTTACGGTACTTATTGTTATCGCCTTTGCCATATCAGCACCGTTGGGGTATTATTTTATGCACAAATGGTTGCAGGATTATGCCTATCGCATCAGCATAGGGGCGGATATTTTTATTTTGGCGATACTGACTTCGGTGGTTATTGCCTGGGTAAGCGTAGGGTACAAAGCGGTGAGCGCCGCGTTGGCTAACCCGGTGAAGAGTTTGCGGAGTGAGTAGGAAAGGAGTTTAAAAGGTATACCATCATTTTAACCATCCCGTCATTGCGAGGAACGAAGCAATCGCACGTGAGCAAATCCGCACTGCATAGTTCGCGATTGCTTCGTTCCTCGCAATGACGACTTAGAGATGGTGTAAGCTAACGCTATATAAACTCTGCCACCAACTGCTCCCATTCTTCATCTAATGAAATATCCGGCCTGGTTTGCCTGGCCTGTTTGTACCAGTAGTCGGCGTTCCAGATGTCGCCTTCTTTGCGGTGCAGGTAGGCATGTACCCAGGCCGATTGGCGGTCGCTGAGATGATCAACCTGGGCGTGGGCCTGGTGCCAATCGCCTTTACCATCGTACCAGAGGGCCTGGAGTTGTGGGGAGAGGCCGCCGGGGGCTTGTTCTGAGGTTAATGAGGCTTTAAAGTCGGAGATTGTTTTCATGGAAGCACTAATTTAGGTAATAGTTATCTGATTGCTGTGGGAAGTTAAACTAATTGTAATTTAGAGAAAATGTAACGGCAACACCTTGTCGCTATTCACCCCTTAACATGTCGTTTCCACACAGTACCAAATGCTTAAATGCCGGTGATATTTGTATCATCAATCAAATTAAAAACAATTATGAAAAAAGTATTTAAACAATCTGGTATCCTGCGCCCGGTATTAATTATAACCTTGTTTTTTACAACCATGTTTCAATCAAACGCTCAGCAAAGCAAGCCCGCGCAAAGCGGCTATGCGCCCGTTAACGGCATTAAGGTTTATTACCAGGTATATGGCGAGGGCAAACCCATCGTTTTGCTGCACGGCGCTTTCATGACCATTGAGGGAAACTGGGCCGAAATTATCCCCCAATTATCCAAAACCAGGAAAGTAATTGCCCTTGAAATGCAAGGCCACGGCCGCACCCCATATTCCGACAGGCCGCTAACCCACGCCAACATGGCCCGCGATGTGGAAGGCGTACTGGATTACCTGAAAATTGACAGCGCCGATGTGGTGGGCTACAGCATGGGCGGTTCGGTGGCTTACAAGTTTGCCATTCAAAGCCCTAAAAGGGTAAAAAAACTGGTGATCATTTCGTCAACCTATAAAAGTACCGGCTGGAACCCCGAAATAAATGCCGCCTTCAAATCCTTCAAGCCCGAGTTTTTCGACAAAACCCCGATGCATGTTGCCTACGATGCCGTAGCACCCGATAAAACAAAATGGACAAAGTTTATAGAGCAAATGATAACCTTCGCCTCGCAACCATTTGATTTTGGGGATGACAATATCGCGAAGATCGCCGCGCCGGTACTGATCATAGTCGGCGATAACGACGGGATAGATAAAGTTGAACTGGCCAAAACCTATAAACTGCTGGGTGGCGGCGTAGCTGCCGATATGGCCCCGATGCCCAAATCGCACCTGGCCATTGTACCTGCACAAGGGCATGTGAGTTTGATGATGCAAACAGATGTGATATTGGGTTATTTGAATGCGTTTTTGAAGTAACAGGTGATTGTGCTTAGATAGCTTTAAGAGTTTTATCCTGCCTGCCAGAAGGATTTTTAGTAAACTTGTAAGCCGGATAGCAGCCTGCAACCTGCTGCCGGCATTTTAATGTTAACTATCACATCCATGAAACAAAAAGAATTAGCCGATTTAACCAACGAAGAGTTATTACAGGAAGCCAAAAAAATCAAAACCAATAACATTTATGATGCCGCCATCTTTGGTTTTTTGATAGGCGTAGCTGTTTATAGTGCTGTTAGAAACGGATTTGGATTGCTTACTTTTTTACCGTTGATTTATGTGCCCATTGCGGCTAAAAATAAGATCAGGAATAAAGAGGTGGAGAGGCTGGTGAAAGAGAAGGGATTGAAATAAGGTAGAGTGGGGGCATTGTTAAAATGCTCCTGCCATACAGGCATTGATAGATACCTGCAACAGGATAGGGGAGTTGCTGATACAGCGCTTTACAAAACCTACTTTTGGTTTACCGTTTTATCCGAGATATCCTGAACAACTTTGTCCAGCTCGCGCGCTGTGGTCATAATAAAATCAAGCAGTTCGTGTTCTTCGCCGCTGTTCATTCGTTCTTCTTTCAGCAAATCTACCAGGCCTATCAGGCGCACCAATGGCGCCCGAACTAAATGTGATTGCATCCATGCAATATCCCATAGTTTCGATTCGGCAATTTTAGCTGTGGTGATATCCAGGCAGGAGCCAATCATTTTTTCGGGCTCACCGTCGGCGTCGCAAAATACCCTTCCCCACGATTTCAGATACCTCATCTCTCCATTCGGCCGGATTATTCTTTCT